>NZ_CP006934.1:0-358651 GCF_000565215.1 Spiroplasma sabaudiense Ar-1343
ATGCGCGAAGAAGAAATTTGAAGAAAATTAAAGGAATGACTAATATCCAGTGATTTAATAGACCATACTTCTTATCAAGAGTACGTTAAAACTGCAAGATTTTATATTAAAGAAGACAACGAATACTGAATTGTGTTGACTTCAGGAATGGGTAAAATTGTAATAGAAAACATTGCAGAGCAATTATTAAATGAGATAAGAAACATTACAAAAGAGGCTGCCACACTTAGATTATTAACTCCTGAAGAATATAATGTTGAAGAAGAAGTTAGAAAAATTAAAGATAGTAGCGATATCAAGGACAACTATGAATATTCTTTAGAAAACTTTGTAAAAGGGGATTCTAATATTCAAGCTTTCATGGCATCAAAAGCAGTTGCAACTGATTTGGGTCGTAAATGAAATCCGCTATTTATTTATGGGGATTCAGGGCTTGGAAAAACCCACTTAATCAAAGGGATTGAATATTTTGTTAAAACCCAAAAATCAGATAAAGATTTTCGCGTTAAATACACAACAAGTGAAGAATTTGGAAAATTAGTTGTTGATATTATTTCTCAGGGTCACAATTCAATAGAACAATTTGAAAAAAATTATGAAGAGTATGATGTTTTACTAATTGATGACATTCAATTTCTAGCAAACCGAGGTAAAACAAATGAAATATTTTTTAGAATATTTAACAGTTTTATTAATAACAAGAAACAAATTGTTTTTACCTCTGATAAATACCCAGAAGAATTAAACGGATTTGATCAAAGAATGATAACTAGGTTTAACTCCGGATTGAGTGTTGGTATAACTACTCCAGACTTTGAGACCGCAATTGGTATCATTAATAAAGAGTTGGATTCTCAAAATATTTCAATTACAGACGAGGCAAAGGGTTATATTGCAACCTATTTTAGTTCTGATGTTAGAAAAATTAAGGGAACTATCAATAAAATTTTGTTTTGAACCATTCAAAATAACTCTGGTGAACTAATAACCCTTGAACACGTGACAAATATCTTTAAAGATATTCCTGTAGTTTCGATTGGAAAAATGAATACCAGAAAAATAAAAGACGTTGTTGCTGAAAAATTCGGTGTAACAGTCAAAATGATTGATGGTAAATCAAGAATAGCTAATTTAGTAAATGCTCGACATTTGGCAATGTATTTAACAAAAATTCTGCTGAACCACAATTTAAGTGTAATTGGAAGTGAATTTGGAGGCAAAGATCACACCACAGTCATTAATGCAATTAACAATGTTGAAACCAAAATTTCAAAAGACAAAGAATACAAACGCATGGTTGAGCAAATCAAGAAGCGTTTGAGTTTAAAATAGTTGTTATTAACTTTTTGGAGTATGTTATTAAAATCTTGTTAAAGCCGGTCCTGGATTGGTTTTTTCGGGGTTTTCCACAAATTAACTGCATAATAATAATAGTAAATAATAATTTAAATAGGAGGATTTATGAATTTCAAAATTAAAAAAGGACGATTTTTAGAAGAGTTAAGTAAAGCTAGTAAAATTATTGACTTAAAATCTTCAAATCCGTCATTATTGGGAATATCAATCGAAGCATCAGTTGATAAAATCGTTATTATTTCAAGTAACGGAAGCATCTCAATTAAATCAAGCATTAGTAAAAAAGACTCAGGGTTAGAGGTTAATGAAGTTGGTAATATTCTTGTTAAAGGAAGATATCTAATCGAAATTCTAAGACGTATCGATGATCAGTTTATTGATATAACTTTAATTGAAAATAATCTGATTAAGGTTAAAGGTGAAAAAGCTGAATTTCATTTAAATATCTTAGATCATGAAGATTACCCTCTAATTGGTTTTAGAGAAAACGGTAACAAATTTACAATTTCTGCTAGTATCTTAAAAAAAGCAATGACACAGACTTTAATTTCAGTTGACGAAAATAATAAAAAATTGTCCCTGACAGGATTAAATTTTAGTGTTAGTGGTAATGAATTAAACATATCAGGAACAGATTCTTATCGTCTGTCGCAGAAAAAAATTATTTTAAGCGAAAGCCTAGAACGACTTGATATTAATGTGCCAATAAAAACTATTAATGAATTTATCAAAATTGTCTCTGATAAAGATGAGGTAGAATTTATTCAATCAGATGGTTATGTCACTTTAATTTTCGGAAATACAATTTTTCAATCAACAATTCTTGAAGGTCAATTTCCAGATATTAATGCAGCTTTTCCAAAAGACTTCAACTCAATTATTACTTTAGGGAATAAGGAGTTTGCAAAAGTTATTAGTCGCGCTGATATTCCAAGTGAAGAAAATAGCTCAACAGTTGTTAATTTAAAATTACAAGGTGATACTATTTTTATTAAATCAAATATCCAACAAATTGGTAATTTTGAAGAAGAGTTTCAAGAATTTGATTTAAAAGGATTAGATGACCAAAATATTAGCTTTAACTCAAAGTTTTTTATGGATGCAGTTCGTACTTTTGATACAAAGGTACTAGAAATTAAAATAATTGATAACAAAAAACCAATTTTAATTACTTCACCAGAAGATCACGGTTTAGTGCAGTTAGTTTTACCAATGTTCACAAATTAGTTTTTGGAAATTTAAAAAAATATGAAAAAATCACCATTTAAAGGTTTAAATAGGTATTTTAAAAACTTTTTGCAGTCTTTTAAGAAAGGATATTATTTATCATAATAATCTTTATCACAGGGGTTATTTTAATTATAAAAATGCTATAATCATAGGTGGAAAAGAGGTTATTTTGATGGAAGGAAAATATAGTTCATCGTCAATTCAAGTCTTAAAAGGTCTTGAAGCTGTTAGAAAAAGACCTGGAATGTATATTGGCTCAACAAACGAGGTAGGACTACATCATTTGATTTGAGAAATAATCGATAATTCAATTGATGAAACATTAGCAGGTTTTGCTGACTCAATTTCAGTTGTAATTACAGATAAAAATGAAATAATAGTTATGGATAATGGGCGAGGAATCCCAATTGACATTCACTCAGAAACAAATAAAAGCGCACTTGAAACCGTTTTTACTGTTTTGCATGCTGGAGGAAAATTTTCATCAGATACTTATAAAATTTCTGGTGGACTTCACGGGGTTGGAGCTTCAGTTGTTAATGCTTTAAGCCTTTATGTTGAAGTTTTGGTTTTAAGAGAAAATAAAATTCACCGTCAGTATTTTAGTGATGGGGGAACTAAAATTTCAAGTCTTGATGTAATTGGAAAAACAGATGCTCAAGGAACAATTGTGAAATTTAAACCAGATCCTGAAATTTTTAAGGATACAATAGATTTTAATTTTAAAACAATTCAAAACAAATTAAAACAAATGGCATTTTTAAATCGTGGAGTAACAATTCACTTATTTGATGAGCGCAACGGGAAAGAAGTATCTTATCACTTTGAAAACGGAATCGAAGACTATGTAACAGAAATTAATAGTGGTAAAAATAAAATTAATGAAAATGTTTTTTCAGTGGCAGAAACTTACAATCAAATTGCAATTGAATTTGCCTTGCAATACAATGATTCTTATTCAGAAAGTCTTTACTCATTTTGTAACAACATATTTACAAGTGAGGGAGGAACTCACGAAGAAGGACTTCGCCAAGCCTTAATCAAAGTAATAAATAACTATATAAACGATAGTGGTAAAAATCAAAAGAAAACCAAGTTTAATTGAGACGATATCAAAGAGGGAATTGTTTGTGTTTTATCAATAAAACATATGGATCCACAATTTGAAGGTCAAACAAAATCAAAGCTATCCAATATTGATGTTAAAGAAGCTGTTTCACAAGTAATTAGTGAAAAATTTAAAGAGTATTTATTAAAAAATCCAGAAGATAGTAAAAAAATTATTGAAAAAAATATGCTATCCCAGAAAGCAAGAATTGCAGCAATGCGTGCAAGAGAGGATACTCGTCGTAAATCTGCTTTAGATAATTTTTCCCTACCAGGAAAACTAGCAGATTGTGAGTCAAAGGATTCAGAACTTTGTGAACTATACCTAGTCGAAGGGGATTCAGCTGGGGGAAGTGCCAAAACAGGACGTAACCGAAAATACCAAGCAATTTTACCGCTTCGTGGTAAAGTTTTAAATGTTGAAAAAGTAAAAGAGAGTCGTGCCTTTGAAAACAATGAGATTCAATCAATTGTCACTGCTATTGGAACTGGAATCAAAGACAACCTAGATTTAGAAAAAATAAGATATAAAAAAATTATTATTATGACTGATGCTGATGTTGATGGAGCTCACATTAGAACGTTATTATTAACTTTCTTTTATCGTTATATGAACAAAATTGTCAAGAACGGAAACATTTATGTTGCCCAACCCCCATTATATAAAATTGAGGCTGGTAAAAAAAATGCTTACGCTTATAATGATCAAGAATTAGAACAACTAAAAGCAAATGAATTTAAAGATTTAAAATATACAATTCAACGTTATAAAGGATTAGGTGAAATGGACCCGATTCAATTGTGAGAAACAACAATGGATCCAGAACGCCGCACAATACTACAAATTGATGCCAATGAACCTTTCTTAGATAATGAAGTTTTTTCAAGTTTAATGGGAGAAAATATTGAGAGTCGACGTAAATTTATTACTGAAAATGCTCAATTTGTTGAAAACCTTGACTTTTAATTTCATAAATAGAAAAGAGGACTAAAAATGAGTGAAAAAGGTCATGATGGAAAAGTAGTATTAATGGATATTAAAACGGAAATGCAAAAAGACTTTTTAGAATACGCAATGAGCGTAATTGTTAGTCGAGCATTACCAGATTTGAAAGACGGTTTAAAACCAGTTCACCGAAGAATCATTTATGCAATGAATGACTTGGGAATTACTCATGACAAGCCGCATAAAAAATCAGCGCGTATTGTTGGGGAAGTAATTGGTAAGTATCACCCTCACGGGGACAGCTCAGTATATGAAGCCATGGTCCGAATGGCCCAAGATTTCTCATATCGCTATCCACTAGTTGATGGCCATGGGAACTTTGGTTCAATTGACGGAGATGGAGCCGCAGCCATGCGTTATACTGAAGCTCGTCTTTCTAAAGTTTCTGCACTAATAATTAAAGATATTGATATGGACACCATTCCATTTATTGATAATTATGACGCCAGTGAAACTGAACCTGGCTACTTACCTGGCTACTTACCAAATTTATTAGCTAACGGAGCAACAGGAATCGCTGTTGGAATGGCAACAAATATTCCACCACATAATTTAAAGGAATTACTGAGTGCAATCATTGCTTATATAAATAACAACGAGATCACAATTGATGAAATGTTGAATTATATCAAAGGACCTGATTTCCCAACTGGAGCGCTAATGACAAATGGTCACTTAATGCGCGAAGGTTATCGAACAGGGAGAGGTAGTTTAACTGTTCGAGCAAGAATTGATATTGACGAGACTGAAAAAAACAAGCGTTTAATCATTACAGAAATCCCTTATCAAACCAATAAAGCAAGAATTATTGAAAGAATTGCAGAATTAGCTAAAACAAAAACAATTCAAGAAATTTCAGACTTGCGTGACGAATCAAACTATGAAGGAATAAGAGTTGTAATTGAGTTAAAGCGTGATGCTAATGCCCAAATGGTTATTAATAAATTATATAAAATGACAAACTTGCAAATTAATTTTTCAATTAACATGGTTGCTTTAAATAATGGTGTTCCGTTATTAATGGATTTGAAAAAAATTATTAAAAACTATGTTAGTTATCAAATTCAAATAATTTTACGTCGAACTATTTTTGAAAAAAATAAGTTACAAAAAAAATTACATATTTTAACAGCTCTAGGGATTGCCTTAGATAACATAGATAAAATAATTGAAATTATTAGAAATTCTAAAACCAATGATATTGCAAAAGAAAAAATGACATCAGCATTTGGCTTTGATGACGAACAAAACAAAGCAATTTTAGAAATGCGTTTACAACGTCTTGTGGGATTGGAACGAGAAAAAATTATTCAAGAAATTTCAGACATTAAAATTAGAATTGAAGTTCTAGATAAAATTATTGCAAGCCCGGAAGAACAAAATCAGGTTCTAGTCAATCAGTTAAATGAAATTTCAAACAAATTTGGGGATAATCGTCGAACTGAAATAATTGACGAGATCTCAACTGAAATTGATAACGAAGAGTTAATTGCTGATAGTAAAATGATCATCACTCTTTCAAAAGAAGGTTACATTCGTCGAATTGAACCTAACGATTTTAAAATACAAAAACGCGGTGGTCGAGGAATTATTGTTAATGATCGCGAAACAGACCCGATTACAGTTGCGACAATGGGTAAAACTAGAGATGACCTATTATTATTTACTGACAAAGGAAAAGTTTATCGAATCAAAGCATACAACGTAACTCAATTTAGCAGAACCTCAAGAGGTTTACCAATTATAAATTATATAAATATAACTAAAGATGAAACTGTTACTTCAATTTTGCCTTTCAGAGATCGCAAAAACAAATACAAATTTTTAACTTTTGTTACAAAAGGTGGAATTGTAAAAAGAACACCAATTGAGGAATTTGCTTTAATAAATCAATCCGGTAAAATCACAATCAAATTAAAAGAAAATGATGAACTAATTTCAGTTATTCCAACTAACGGTGAAAACGATTTAATTATTGGAACTTACAAAGGTAAAGTAACAAGAATAAGCGAAGATAATATCAACATTTTATCGCGAAGCTCATTTGGAGTTAAGGGAATCAGTTTGGATAAAGAAGACTTTGTAATCGGATCTTGTACAAACTTTAATAGTAATTTGATTTCAACAATTTCAGACCGCGGAAGTGCCAAGAAAACTTCGGTTAGCGAATACAAAATTCTTGGTCGAAACTCTAAAGGAGTTAAGGCGATGAACCTAAATGAAAAAACCGGATTTTTCAAATCGATTTTATCAATTAGAGAAACCGACACAATTGTCATGATTTCATCTAAAGGTAATCTAATTAAAATACCGGTTTCAGAGTTGCCGTTATTATCTCGAAACACTCAAGGAGTTAAAGGGTTTAGATTAAATAATGACGAAGTAATTACAGCTGTTACACTAGAATGACAAAAAAACAAATAAGGAGATTATTATGCTTGATATAAATAAAGTAGAAGCAGATCTTGATGGTTATATTAAACAGTTAAGTAAACGTAATGCCGACTTCTCAGTTGCCTTAAAAAAAGCTGTTGAAAAAAACACAACTAGAAAAGATCTTTTAAAAAAAGTTGAATTAATGAAAGCGGAGAAAAACCAAATTTCTAAATTGATTCCAGAATTAATTAAAGAAGGAAAAAATGAAGTTGTTGAATCCAACAAGGCCAACGTAGTCAAAATTAATTCTGAGATTACTAAACTAGATAAAAGCATAAATTTAGTAAACGAAGAAATTACTGAGATTATGGCAGGAATTCCAAATTTACCACACTCAGAAATCAAGATTGGTAATGATGATAATGATAATTTTGAGATTAAAAGAGCAGGTCTAATGCCAATAAGAGAGTCAAGTCCAGAGCACTGAGACATAGCTACAACTCTTGGGATTGCCGATTTTGATTTAGGATCAAAGATATCTGGTTCAAGATTTATGGTTTATAAAAATGCTGGATCTAAAATGGTTCGAGCAATTATTGATATTTTGCTGAGTCATCATTCAAGCAACGGCTACCAAGAATTTTACTTACCGCTTATTGTAAATGAAATTAACATGTTTGGAACCGGACAGCTACCAAAGTTTGCAGACGACGCTTATAAAGTTGGGGATCAATATTTAATTCCTACAGCAGAGGTTCCTTTAACAAATATTCATCGAGATGAAATAATCAATCCGGATTTATTACCTATTAAATATACCGCCTACACCCAATGTTTTAGACAAGAAGCTGGAAGTGCTGGCCGAGATACAAAAGGGATGATTAGACTTCACCAGTTTAACAAAGTAGAGTTAGTAAAAATAGTTAAACCAGAAGACTCAATGTTGGAGTTAGAAAAACTACTAAAAGACGCTGAAGATATCTTGAATTTATTTAAGTTGCCATATCGAGTAGTGGAATTATGCGGTGGAGACTTAGGGTTTAGTGCAACTAAAACTTATGATTTAGAAGTTTGATTTCCAAGTCAGGCAAAATACCGTGAAATTTCATCTTGTTCTAATTGTGGAGATTTCCAAGCCCGAAGAATGAAAACAAGATATAAAGGGGAAAAAGGCAATGACTTTGTCCACACTTTAAACGGTTCGGGTGTTGCAATAGACCGCTTAATTGCAGCAATTTTAGAAAATTATTGAGATGGTGAAAAACTTGTTCTACCAGATGTTCTACAACCTTACTTTAATAATGAAAAATATTTAACAAAAAACTAGTTTTACTAGTTTTTTTTGTTTCACGTGAAACACTAGAGTTGATAAATAATTATTACTTATTTGTTTCACGTGAAACAAATAACAATAACTTTTTATATTTTTAATGATGAAATCTGCTCAAAAATATGGTAATATAAAAATGCCATAGTAAGGGTAACGTTTGAACCTGGTCAGGACCGGAAGGTAGCAGCCATAAGAATCTGTGCCTTGTACTTTGGCTTTTTTATTGGAGAAGTTATGAAAAAAAAATTACTTAATATTTTAAAGGATTTAACAGAGCAGACTAAGAACTCCCAAGACATTCCTGTTGCGGCAATTATTATTGATGACGATGGAAATGTATTAAGCCAAGCCTGTAATACAAGAGTAAAAAATAATTCATTAATTGAACACGCTGAAATAAATGCGCTAACTTCTGCGGTAGATAAAGTCAAAAGTTTCCATTTGGAAAAATATAAAATAGTAACAACTTTGGAACCTTGCCTAATGTGCCTGGGTGCTATTGAACAAGCTTATATTTCCGAAGTAATATACATCGTTGATAACCATAAACTAGGTCCATTGACTTGTCAAATGCTTGACAAAAGTACAAGCCGTTTAAAAATAACAAAATGAAATGATATAGAAGTTGAAGAGTATTTCATTTCAGAACTAAAAAATTTTTTCAAAAACTTAAGAGATCAAGGGGATGATAAATATGGAAGAAATTAAAAAATCACTATACCGAATTTACCGCCCGAAAAACTTTTCTGAAGTGGCTGGTCATGAAAATTTAAAGACTATTTTAATTAACGAAATCAAAACCAACTCCTTTCCCCACGCCTTGCTTTTTTCAGGGCAAAGAGGAACAGGTAAAACCTCGGTTGCAAAAATATTTGCTAAGGTCGTAAATTGTAACAATATTATTGAGGGTGAAGCTTGTCAAAATTGCGAGAGCTGTCGACTGGCTGATAATAATTCTCATCCTGATATTTTTGAAATCGATGCTGCATCAAATAACGGTGTTGACGAAATAAGAAATATTAAAACTAACGTTTCAACGTTACCGACTTTTTCAAAGTTTAAAATATATATTATTGATGAATTTCACATGCTAACCAATTCAGCCTTTAATGCATTGTTAAAAACTCTAGAAGAACCACCAACTCATGTCATTTTCATTTTGGCAACAACTGAATTAAATAAAATTCCAGCAACGATAATTTCTCGTTGCCAAGGATTCAACTTTAAAAAAATCAATCAAATGGCAATGACAAATAAGATTAAAGAAATTGCAAATTTAGAACAGGTTCAAATAACTGATGAAGCTGTCCAAGAAATTTATTATTTAGCTGACGGCTCTTTGAGAGATGCCTTGAATATTTTGGAGCAAGTGATGGTATTTCAAACCGGAGAAATTAGCTTAGATCATTTGAAAATGGTATTCAGTGTTGCCAGCAAAAAAGAAAAGCTAGACCTACTAGAAGATATTTTTAATTTTAGAAATGAAAAAATAATTTCTTATTTTGAGTCTGCCTTAAATCAAGGAATTGACTTTAGTGTCTTATCGCTTTCTTTGTTGGAAATATTAAAAGAAATAATTCAATATAAATTGACGCACAATTCAAATTTTATGAAAGTCTTGGATAAAAGCGAAGCAGAAAAATTCGAGAATTATCAAATCGAAAACTTTTTTAAAATTAGCGATGCGCTAAGTGAAGCATATGGAAAAACTAAATCAGGAAATACAAATCAAGACTACATGCTTGTTAGCATCTTAAAAGTAATATATCATTTAAATATAAAAAATATAAATAAAAAAGATGCAAATATAGTGTCTTCATTTGAAGAAAAAAGTACTTTTGAACAAATAACTCCCAATGATAATTTGAAATCAGAAGAGAATCCCATAGAAGAACTAAAAAGCTTTAAAAATCCTGAAGAACATACTGAAGCAGAGGATCATCAAAATATTGATGAAATAAAACTTCAAAAAATGATTCTAAGCGATATAGTTAAACACTCAACAAACCCATTATATAAAATTGTTATTAGTGACAAAAAAATTATTAATGTAATCCTTGGAGCTAAAAAAGAGCAAAGAAATTTAATTAACGAAAAAATTTCAGATATCTTCAAACTTGAAAACGGTCAGATATTTAGTAATCAAAAATTAGCAACAAAATTCAGATTGCTTTGAAACCACAAAATAACTGCTGTCAGTGATAGCGGAATTTTAATTGTTTGCGATCATGAGAAAGTTGCTGATTTATTAAACGAGTCTCTACAAGATTTAAATTACCGAGAAGCACTTTTTGATTTATTAAATTCTCCTTATGCTATTATTGCAATTTCAAAAAATAATTGAAATAATATTAAAGATGATTATTTAAAAATGAAAGAAAACAATGAATTGTGAAAATACCAAGATATCGAAATTAACTCTTTTTATGAGGGGATTATTAGAAAAAATAATAAGCTTTCAAATGAAGTTAACAGTTCGCTAGAAGAAATGAAAGATATTTTTGGGATCGAGAACATTAAAATTGTAGATTAGGTATAAAATGAAAGACAGCAAAATTGAAGAATTAATTTATAATTTAAGCCTGAATAAAGGCTTCAGTAAAAAAAACTCGGAACGTATTATTTTTGATTTAATTACTAGTAAAGATAGAATTGTCAAATTTAAAGATATAATAAATTATATCGAAGAAAGTTTATCAGAATGTCCCATCTGCTTTTACTATACAGAAAACCAGATTTGTGAAATTTGTCAAAACTCTCAAAGAGATAAAAACCAGATTTGTGTGGTAAGCTCAATTTCGGATGCTCACACAATCGAAAAATCAAATTTGTTTAAGGGAGTTTATCACGTTCTAAAGGGTGAAATTAACCTTAATAAAAACAAAACCCCAGACAAACTAACAATAAACGAACTACTTTCCCGGGTTAATGAAAACAGTGAAGTGATACTTGCTTTAAATAGTACATTCGAGGGAGAAGTAACGGCAAATTTTATTGCTGGGATTTTAAGAAAAAAAACAAAAAAAATAACCAGAATTGCAAAAGGAATTCCATTTGGTGGAATGTTAGATTATATAGATGATACGACTTTAAAAATAGCAATTAAAAATAGAGAAAAATACGAGGATTAAATAAATGATTTTTATTTCACTAGAAGGAATTGATGGCTCAGGAAAAACAACTATTGCCAAAATTGTCAAAGAAAAAATTTTAGAAAAAGGCTACGATGTTATTTTAACAAGAGAGCCTGGAGGAGAAGAAATTTCTGAAGCAATTCGCAAATTAATTTTAGATAAAAATAATACTAGTATGACACATTGAACTGAAGCCTTATTATATATTGCTTCAAGAAAGCAGCATGTTGATCGAAAAATCATTCCAGCGTTAAAAAGTGGCAAAGTTGTGATTTGCGATCGCTTTATGGATTCAACAACTGTTTATCAAGGTTATGCTCGCGGAATCGGAATGGCTGAAATTGATCAGGTTCAAAACGTGGTGATCGGCAGTGCTAAACCAGATTTAACGATTTTTTTTGATATCAATCCTAAAGAGGCGCAAATTAGATTAACATCACGTGTTAGATCTGCTGACCGCCTGGACTTAGAAGATGAGAAATTTCACCAAGTAGTCTATGAGGGTTATCAGTTATTAATCAGTAACAACACCGACCGAATCAAAGTTGTTGATGCTCGTAAATCAGTTAATGAAGTTGTTCAGCAAGTTGAGTTCCTAATTCTAGAAGCTCTTGAAGAAAGATTAAAAAAGTCATAAACAATGAGAGCTCCTGAATTAATTAAGAAAATTCAACAGTTGAGTTTAAGAAATTCTCTAAATCATGCCATCTTAATAAATTGCAACGATCAGGAATTAATGGATAAAAGCGCATTTGAAATAATCAGAATTTTATATTGTCCGCAAAAATCGCTGCCAAATGACAATTGCAATTACTGTATTCGGTTTTCTAAAAATTTGATAAGTGACATCATTTTGATTGGTGACGGTTTTTCAACAATCGGCAAGGACCAGGTTCAAGGGGTTATTAAACAACTTTCGCTTACTGCTCTAGAGAACCGGGGAGTGAAGATATACTGCTTGAGCAATGCTGAAAATTTAACAAACGAATCTGCAAATTCAATTTTGAAGTTTTTGGAAGAACCACCCCAAAACACAATGGCAATTTTAAAAACTAGAGATTTACAAAAATTAATTTCAACAATTAAATCACGCTGTCAAGTTTTTACTATTAGTTCGGATTTTTTGCCACTAAAGGAAAACAAATTAATAGAGCTTACTAAAATTGGTGATAAAGAAGAAATATTTCTTTTCGGTCAGGAGCTAGCTAAGCTAGACAAAAAAGAAATTCTAGAAATTGTTAGTGATTTTTATCGCTTTTATTGTCTTAAAAATAATCCAGAAATTGCTGAACTTTGTCTGCAATTTATTAATGATTTGGAAAACAAAATGCCTTTGAATTTAATAGTTGAAAACTTTTTAATTAAAATGAACGAGGTTCTGTAAATGAAAGTAGTTAACACAATCTTGGGTTATAAAGACCTTGTTTTAGTTCAAGACACAGATATGTTTCGGTTTTCTTTGGATACAATTCTTTTAGCTAGATTTGTTAAATTAAATTCAAAAACTAAAATGATTGCAGATTTTGGAACTAATAATGCTGTAATACCACTAATAATTTCAAAATACACAAATGCCAAAATAGTTGGCGTAGAAATTCAAAAAGATGCATTCAATATCGCGCTTGAAAATATTAAAAAAAACAATTTGCAAAGCAGAATCGAAGTTTTAAATCAAAATATCAAGGACTTTGCAAAATCACAAAATCACAATTTTGATATAGTAATTTGCAATCCGCCCTTTTTCAAGGTAAACGAGGGTTCAAATCTAAATGAGAAAAGCGAACTTCTAACACCTGCAAGGCACGAAACTCACATTAATCTTGAGGAAATCATTGCTTGTGCTGCTAAGTGTCTAAAACAAGGTGGTAGGTTTTCAATCGTCCATCGCGCAGAAAGGTTTGAAGAAATTTTAAACCACTTTAATAAATATGAAATTAAAGCAAAGAATTTACAATTTGTTTATTCAAAAGCGGGTCAAAAAGCTAAAACTGTGCTGATTGATGGTATTTACCAAGGTAACTCTGGAATAACAATTTTACCACCATTAATCGCCCATTATGATAACGGAGAATACACTAAAGAAGTCTTAGAATTGTTTGAGGATTAGTTTATGTTAAAAGAATTGGACTGAAAATCAAGATATTTAGTTGCTGTTTCTGGGGGCCCAGACAGCATTTTTCTTTTAACCAGAATTGTTGCTCACGAAAAATTTAAAAGTGAAAATTTTGTTATTTGCCATGTTAATTACAATTATCGATCAGACTCAATAAAAGATCAAAAAATTGTTGAGCAACTTTGTCACAAATACAATTTAAGACTTGAGGTAATGAATTTACAAAAGGACTATAAAAATTTAAAAGAAAATTTTGAAGATTTTGCTAGAAACGTCCGCTATAATTTTTTTATTGATTGTGCTCAAAAGTTTAATATTTGAAACTTGCTAGTTGCTCATAACTTGAATGATGTAATCGAAACTTATTTGCTACAAAAAATTAGAAATAACATTGTTGAAACTTATGGAATTGCGAAGATCAGTCACTACCAAAATTTAAAAATTATAAGACCGCTTTTAGAAAAAACTAAATCATCGATATTAAAAACCTTAGATTCAGAAAACATTGCTTATGCTATTGATTCAACTAATTTTGATGAAAAGTTTTTGCGAAATAAGATTCGCAAAAACTTAGAAGAATCAGAATTTCAATCTTACTCTCGAGAAATCAAGTTGGCAAATATAGAAATGAAAAAAATGCAGGTTAAAAGAGATCGGTTTCTCAAAGAAAATCAATCAGAAAATATTTTAAAAATAAATCAATTAGATAAGCAAAGCGATTTTTCTCAAAAAATGATAATTGCAAAATTCATTCTAGAATCACCTTTTAAAGATGTTTTAGTTTTTAGTAAAAAAAAGTTGCTTTCTGAAATTCAAAAAATTTGTATTAGCACAAAACCTTTTATTTTAATAAAAACCAAGGATAATATAATCATGAAGGATTTTAACGAGTTAAAACTTATAAAAAAAACTGAGATTCAAACGAAAACTAATTTAGTTAATTCCGCCAAAGAACTCGGTGAATTTATCGATTTGGGGGAGGAATTTTTGATAACGCAAATTAATTTTCCTGTTTGAATTTCAAACGACTACAACAAATTCAAAACAAACCCTAGATTTAACAACAAAACCCTATCAAAAATTTATAGTGGACGAAAAAAAAATTACTTTGATCGTCTAAAAATTTTTTTTATTTTAGATTATGAGCAAAAATCGATTTTATACATTTTTTAATATGCTTTTATTAATTGAATTAAAATGTTATTATAATAGTGATTTTTAGAAAATGGTGAATTAAATGAAGAACAAAAAAATCAATTACTGGTGAATTATACTGCTATGTTTAGCATTAGTAATTATTGCAGCTTGAATATTTCAATCAATCGCTGGAACGCAAGAACAGCTAACAATTGAAAGATTTCTTGAGCTATTAAATAGCCCAGATCACAGAATGTATAATGTCTCAATTGTTTATGGTCAAAACGGAGTTATTCAGATAAGCGGAATACTTCAAAATAATGCCAACAATACCGTTAAACAATTCTTTTTAAATATGGGGGAAGGGCAATTTCAGGACTTACAAAATGAATCTCCAGCATTTAAGGCTTTTGTTCAAGGGGCACATGTCGTTGTAAATAGTGGATCATCAATACTTGGTGTATTTTTACAATTGCTACCATTTATATTATTAATTGTATTTTATGTAATAATTTTCAGATCAATGAAAGGCGGAGCTGGAGCTGGTGGAGGCGTATTTGGTATGGGTAAAAACCGTGCCAGAGAAGCAAAATCAAATGTTAAATTTTCAGACATCGCTGGGATTACAGAAGAAAAACAAGAACTATTAGAATTAGTTGATTATTTAAAAAACCCTAAAAAATATGACGATCAAGGCGCTAGAGCTCCTAAAGGAGTTCTAATGGAAGGTCCACCAGGAACTGGTAAAACCCTATTAGCTAAAGCTGTTGCCGGTGAAGCTGGTGTTGCGTTTTTCTCAATTTCTGGTTCTGAATTTGAAGAAATGTTTGTTGGTGTAGGAGCGAGCCGTGTTCGTGAAATGTTCTCAGAAGCGAAAAAAGCGGCACCCTGCATTATTTTCATTGATGAAATTGATGCTGTTGGTCGTAAACGTAGCCAGTCAATTGGTAGTGGAACAAGCGAACAAACTTTAAACCAACTTTTAGTTGAAATGGATGGTTTTGGAACTAATTCAGGGGTAATTGTAATGGCTGCTACAAATAGAGTTGATGTCTTAGATGCTGCGCTGTTAAGACCTGGTCGTTTCGACAGAACAATCCAAATCTCACTTCCCGATATTAGAGAGCGTGAAGCCATTTTAAAACTTCATTCTAAAAATAAAATAATATCACCATCAATCGATTGAAAAAGAATTGCTGAAAGAACCCCTGGATTCTCAGGAGCTCAGTTAGAAAACGTTTTAAACGAGGCTGCAATACTTGTGGTTCGTGAAGGTAAGAAATTAATTGGTTTGGCAGAAATTGATGAAGCAATCGATCGTGTTGTTGGGGGACCTGCTAAAAAATCTCGTGCAATGACAATGATGGACAAAGACATTGTTTCATACCATGAAGCGGGTCATGCAGTAATTGGATTGAAACTTGAAAGTGCAAGTAAAGTTCAAAAAGTAACAATAATACCTCGTGGTAATGCGGGAGGATACACAATTATGACTCCAAAGGATGAAAGTGTTTTCTCTTCAAAAGAGGACCTCTTTGCATCCATTACTGGTTATCTTGGTGGTCGTGCGGCTGAAGAATTTATATTTGGAAAAAATAAAATTACAACAGGAGCACATGACGATTTAGATAAGGCAACAAACATTGCTCGAAGAATGGTAACTCAGTTTGGGATGTCAACTTTAGGATTGACAAAATTTGTCACAATGTCTGAGGAAGCTTTTGGTCAAACCAAAGGGGTCTATTCAGATGAAACCGCATTAAAAATTGACTTAGAAATTCAAAAAATGCTTGAAGCGTGTTATAAGTCGGCTTTTGATATTATTAAATCTAATAAAAAAACTCTGGAACTAATTGCTGAATCACTTCGTGTTTTAGAAACAATTACAGCAGAGCAAATTGATTACATTAATGAAAAAAATAAATTACCAAAAGAAGTCGAAGAAGAAAAACTTCGCCAAGAAGAGTATAAAAGAAAAGAAGAAAATGGGGAAATCTTAGAATTTACCCCAGATTAAAAAAGGTCTGTTTTTGCAGACCTTTTGCTAAAATTATAGAAAAGAATAGAGGTTTTTATGGATCTAGAAGTTAGAGCGCTAAGCCAAAGCCATAATTTAAAAATTAGTATTGTTGATTTAAGCGAATCAGTTCAGGAGATAATTAAGCTCCAAGATAGTAACTCTTTGGCCAGTATTGCCTTAGGAAAATTAGTTATTGCCAATTGCTTAATTGGGGCTGATTTAAAGGAAAATAATAAAGTTACTTCAAATATTAATGGGGCTGGCCTTGCAGGAACCATGATAGCTGAATTTCAAAATAAAACAGTTCGAGGCTATATTCAAGTTCCAAATTTTGATTTAAATGAAATTAAAGAAAAAGATGGAAGTCCTTTGAGCCAAGTCGTTGGAAAAATTGGCTTTTTGCAAGTTTCAAAAGATATTAATATGAAAGAACCGTATATTTCAAAAGTTCAAATTGTCAATGGTGAGATAAATATTGACTATATGTACCTATTAAATCAAAGCGATCAAGTTCCGTCTTTAATATCAAGTTTAGTGGAACTAAATGAGGCCAACGAAGTAATAAAAGCCGCTGGAATTATGATTCAAATGCTGCCTGGACACAGTGAAGCTGATATTGAGTTTTTAGAAGAAAAACTCGGCTCTCTGGACCACCTTCTAGATACCTTAAAAAAAACAACTGTTTATGAAGAGTTAATAAAAGATATTGCAAGCGATGCTAAAATACTTGAAGTTAATCAATTAAAATACAAGTGTACTTGTTCAAAAGATAAAGTACTTGCAACAATTTTATTGCTTGGCGAAGATGAACTGCAAAATATCATTAACACTGATGAGTTTGTTGAAGTTGTGTGCGATTTTTGTAAATTAAAGTATAATATTTCAGGAGAAGAAATTAAAAAAATTATTTAACTCAAAATATGATATCATTTTAAAAAGAAATAATAAGGAGAAAAATATGAACAATAAAGAAAAAAATGTTGCCATCAATCCAGAAGGAGAATTCGAAGTAAGAAATCCAGAAAGCGAATTTATTGTAACAGAACCCTTTATTACATCCGAAGAAGGTGTTAAGGCTATCAAAGCTAAAAATAAACATCAAAAACAATTAACAAATAAATATTCAAAACAAATCCTTGAGGGAAAAGTTGTTTCTACTTCGGGTTCAAAACCCTATTTAGACAAAAATGTTATTGAACTTGTTGGGGTAAAAAAATCATATGTAACTGGTGATGTTGAAACTCCGGTTTTAAAAGGTGTAGACATAACTTTTAAAAAAGGAAGTTTTATAGTGATTTTGGGACCATCAGGTTCAGGAAAAACCACACTGCTTAATTTAATTTCTGGTCTTGACAAAACTAGTGAAGGTGATGTTTTTGTTCTTGGTTCAAACTTATCTCTATTAAAAGATTCGCATTTAACAAAATTTAGAAGAGACAATGTGGGTTTTATTTTTCAACAATACAACTTGTTGGCTAACTTAACTGCTAAAGAAAATGCAGAAGTTGGAGAAAATTTAAGTAAAAACAAAAACAAAGATATGACAATTGAAGACATTTTTGAAACAATTGGAATGAAAGAACAAATGAACAAATATCCACACCAAATGTCGGGTGGTCAACAACAAAGGGTTTCGATCGCCAGAGCCTTGGCTAAAAATCCTGATATCTTATTTGGAGATGAACCTACTGGTGCATTGGATGAGGAAATGGGCCGAAAGGTTTTAGAAATTTTAATCCAAGTAAATGCTAAATATAAAACAACAGTTATTATTGTAACTCATAACCCAAATATTGCAGATATTGCAAACACTGTGGTTCATGTTCGTAATGGATTGATCGACGAAGTTAAAAACAATCCCAAACCAAAAAAACCTTCAGAAATTGATTGATCATAAAAAAAACAACGTTTACCGCAGTTCTAAGCTTTTAAACGTTGTTTTATTTTTAAAACCATTTAAAATTTTTTAACAAAAAGTATATAATAATGAAAAGAATGGAGAATTTAAATGCCAATATTTAATTTTTATGGAACAAACGAAGAAGTTGTAAAAAAATTTGCAGCTAAATCGTCAGAATTAGCATTGAACTTAAATGCCCCAGAACAAGCTTTTTCTTTTTGAAATATAACATCAATCTCGACAAACACAAATCTTGTTAAAATTGAGATAAAGTGAAAAAAACGCGAAGAAGCAATGAAGGCATGGGTCTCTGATTTATTGCAAAACTTTTTCACACAAATAGATTCTAAAAAAGAAACTGTTGTAATTTTTTCAGAAATCGATGATAACTACTACAAGTCTGGTAAAAAATCTTAATGAAAATTGGTGATATTGAGATTAATGGACTTGCCGTTCTAGGACCGATGGCTGGAACAACGAATGCCGCATTTAGAATAATTTGTAAAGAAAATGGAGCAAATTTAGTATTTGCTGAAATGGTTAGTTCTGAAGGCTTGGTTCATGGCAATAAAAAATCTTTTGAGATGATTAAGGTTGAAGAAATTGAACACCCAATCACATTACAGATTTTTGGCTTCGATTTAAAGTCATTTGTCAAAGCTGCTCAAATGGTAAATAAGGAATCAAATTGCGATATTATTGATATAAATATGGGATGTCCAGCACCAAAAGTTGCTGTAAAAAGTCAGGCTGGAGCAAACCTTCTCAAATATCCAGAGAAAATTTATGAAATTGTAAAAGAAGTTGTTAAAGTCGTCAACAAACCCGTCACTGTCAAATTGCGAATTGGGTGAGATGAAAGTTGTAAAAACGTTGTTGAAATCGCCAAATTGTGTGAAGCTGCAGGCGCTAGTGCCCTTACCATCCACGGGCGAACAAGAGCACAATTTTTTACCGGTAAGGCAGACTGAAGTTACATAAAAATGGTAAAAGATGCCGTTAAGATTCCGATTATTGGTAACGGAGACGTCGTTGATGGTCCTAGTGCTTTGAAAATGCTAAAGGAAACAAATTGTGACGCAGTTATGGTTGCTCGCGCAGCCCAAGGAAATCCATGAATTTTTAAACAAATTAATCACTTTTTAGAAACACGTGAAGAACTTGGACCACCAACATTTGAGGAATGAAAAAATGTTGTAATAAGACACACTAAACTTCTAATTGAAATGAAGGGTGAAGATTTAGGGGTCAGAGAAATGCGTAAGCAAATTTTATGATACCTTGCGGTTCTCCCTAAAAATGATAAAATAATGGAAATGAAAAAGATTTGTGTTAAAGTTGAAACTTTAAATGATATTTTGGCATTAATAAATCTTTACGAATAAAGGAGATTATATGAAAGATAAATTTGAAAGAGCCTTTACAGAACAAGAACAAGTTCGCAGAGAAAAATATAAAAAACTAGCTCATGAAAATCGCGACCCATTTAAGGTAACTAAGTTTTCCCGAACAACAACCATTCAAGAAGCTATTGAAAAATTTAGCAGTTTTACAAAAGAAGATTTATTAAATTTAAAACAAGAAAATCTAAAAATTGCAGGAAGAATTCGTTTGTTTAGAGAAGCTGGTAAAAAAGCAATCTTTGCAAATATTCAAGACCAAGAAAGCAATATTCAAATTTATGCACGTCAAGACGAGTTGGGTGATTCAGAATTTGAATATTTTCGTGACCTTGATTTAGGAGACATTATTGGTCTAGAAGGAACTTTAATGAAAACAGATCATGGAGAATTAACACTAAGAGTTAAGAAATACACACTTCTGTCAAAAAGTTTACGACCATTACCAGATAAACATTCAGGAATTGCTGACATCGAAGAAAAGTACCGCCGTCGCTATGTTGATTTGATAATGAATCCAGAAACAAAGAAAACTTTTCAAGCAAGAACAAAAATAATTAGAAAAATTCAAGATATTCTAGATAATAAAGGTTACATGGAGGTCGAAACCCCGATTTTACATACCATAAACGGAGGGGCTGCTGCAAAACCATTTATTACCCACTACAACGCTTTGGACAGGGAGTTCTATTTACGGATTGCCACTGAGCTTCATTTAAAAAGGTTAATTGTTGGTGGCTTTGAGGGAGTTTATGAAATCGGACGTATTTTTAGAAATGAAGGAATGGACACAAGACATAATCCAGAATTTACTTCAATAGAACTTTATGTGGCGTATGAAGACATGGATTTTTTAATGGATTTAACAGAAAACATTTTTAAAGAATGTTCGTTGTTGATTCAAGAAAAAACAAATATTGAATATGGTGGTCATAAACTAGAACTTGGTAAAAAGTGGAAACGCTGACACATGGTTGATGCAATAAAAGAAATTACAGGTATTGATTTTTGAAAACAAATGACCTATGCTGAAGCCACAAAAATAGCTAAACAGAAAGGCATTCAAGTTGAAAAACACCATCTCTCTGTTGGCCACATAATTAACTTATTTTTCGAAGAATTTGTTGAGGATAAAATTATTGAACCAACATTTATTTATGGTCATCCAAAAGAAATTTCGCCATTATCAAAAACAAATAATCAGGATTCAAGATTTACAGATCGTTTCGAGTTATTCATAATCGGTCGTGAGTATGCAAACGCTTTTGCAGAGTTAAACAACCCAATTGACCAATATGAGCGATTTGTAGACCAAATTAAAGAAGCTGACGCTGGAAACGATGAAGCAACAGGAATGGACATTGACTTTATTGAGGCTCTGGAATATGGGTTTCCACCAACTGCTGGAATCGGAATTGGCATTGATCGCCTTGTCATGTTGCTAACAAACTCAGAGTCTATAAAAGATGTTCTATTATTTCCTCAAATGAAACCGAGAAGCTAAGAATGAAGTATGGCATAAGTTTAGGTTATAGTTCAAAA
This sequence comes from Spiroplasma sabaudiense Ar-1343, assembly GCF_000565215.1. Classification (NCBI taxonomy): domain Bacteria; kingdom Bacillati; phylum Mycoplasmatota; class Mollicutes; order Entomoplasmatales; family Spiroplasmataceae; genus Spiroplasma; species Spiroplasma sabaudiense. The sequence goes on from NZ_CP006934.1 coordinate 21,652, forward strand.
CTAGATAAGTTGGAAACAATTAAGGGAATAAGTGAAATTAAAAAAAAGTTAAAGACAAAATTAATTGAAAAAAATCTTTTACTAGAAATTAATCCAGCAATTGTTACAAATAAATCACTTTGACTAAATGATGACTTTCAAGGAACTCAAAGAGCAATTGATTTTGACATTTTGGAGCAAAGTTTTTATGGTGAGTTATTACAATCTAACAATAAGTACCGTAGATATTTGTTAATGAAAAACGATTTGAAAAATGTCGGTGATGGTTTTATTTCAGATTTTTCTTGTGTTAAAAGGGATGTAAAAACAAGTAACACTATTTCGAATGTTTACGATGAGATTGGTTTTGAAATAGTTGTAAATAACTACGATTCATCTAATTTAAATGAATTTGTTGTTGGACTTTATAGTCAAATACTTATGATAAGTGATGAAATTAAGGAATTATATCCAAAACTTCAAAGAGTGCAATTATCAAATGAACTAACTTTCATTAGTTTTACAAAATTAAAAAGCTTATACCCATTTCTCTCTTTTAGAGAACGACTGAATCGTTTTGGAAGAGAGAATGGTAGTTTTGCATTAACAAATTTTGTAAAAAAATTATTTAACTCAAAAGAATTAAATAATTTTTCTGAAGATGTTTTTGACTTTAATTCCTATATAAAGTTGTATGCCTATAATTCGATAACAGAAACATCGATTTCAATCGCTTACATTGGTTATTCAGTAGATCGAGAAATCCTTCAAGAGCAAAACCGGCTTTTAAAAGAAAATTTCAAAACTAAAACTGGGTTTAATCACTTAGTAACAACAGAAAAACTACCACTAACTTTAACAGGGGGAATATTCCTGTCAAAACTCACGATGCTAATTTTAGAAAAAAATCACATCGCGGAAGTACAATCATCAATTTGACCAAAAGAATTCGAGATTTTTTGTCAAAAAAACAATATAAATATTTTTTAGTTTATAAAGTTCGAAGGGTGGTAAAAAATGACTTCAGTAATTATAGTAGCATCGGGCAATAGCGACCGCTTTGGAAAAGAAGACAAGTTACTTTCTAAAATTGGTAATGATGCAGTAATTCAAAAAACTTGCCAATTATTTTTACAAGAAAATGAAATTGAAAAAATCATTGTTGTTTGTAAATTTGAGATTGAAAAACATATTCGTGAGGTATTTAAAAATAATGAAAAAATCGTTTTCACTAATGGAGGCTGCACTAGATCTGACTCAGTTAAAAAGGGATTAAAAATTTGTAAAACCCCGAAAGTTCTAATCCATGATGGAGCAAGACCATTTGCTTCACAAAGACTTTTAAATAAAATCTTGCAAGAAACAAAACGAAATGATGCTGTGGTTCCTTGAATTCCAGTGACAAATACATTAAAAAAAATTAATCCCCAAATTCAGACTCTAAATCGTGAGGATTTTATTCAAACTCAAACTCCTCAAGGGTTCTCAACTAAAATTATTAAACTAGCATACAAAAAATCTGACAGAGATGATTTCTTTGATGACTGCGAGGCTGTTGAAAATTTAAAATTAAAAGTGAGAATAAAATTAGTTGAAGGAGAAATAAGTAACAAAAAAATCACCTTTATTGAAGATTTATCCCCAAACACTTAATTTTTATCAAAAAATAATATATAATTTTTAAGCGAGTTAATAAAAAATTAACTCCTTGCCTTTTAGTAGGCCGTAGACCATAAGGAGAATAAAACATGGTAAGAAAATATGAAATCATGTATATCCTTGACCAAGACACAACAGAGGTAAAAGATATACAGTCTAAATTGCATGCAATTCTAGAAACTAACGGGGGAAAAATTATTGAATCTTCTGACTGGGGGCTAAAAAACTTTGCTTACGAAATCAATCGTAAAGAAAAAGGATACTACACAGTTTTGATTACTGAAACTTCTTCAGAAAATATCAATGAATTTCAACGTATTGCAAAAATCGATAAGAATGTAGTTCGAGTAATGGTTATAAACACTGAATCTGAAAAAAGATACGAACAAACAACAAAATTATCAAAAACAGATATGACAAAATATAAAGAAGAGAAACGTGCTCCAAAGCCATTTGAAAAACGCTTTAATCGTGAAGGTTATAAAGGGCCCAACACAACACCAACAAGTTCTGAGCAAAAAGTAGAAAAAATCGAAAAAGAAGTAGAATAAGCGAGGCATGAAATAATGAATCAAGTTCAATTGATCGGTCGTATTACCAAAGATTTAGAATTAAGAAACTCTTCGGCAGGAAAATCTTTTGTTGCTTTTACTTTAGCGGTTAGTTCATATAGTTCAGGGAAGGAATTCACAAACTTTATTCCTTGCTTCGCTTGAGAACGAAGTGCTGAAAATATGGCAAAATATTTATCAAAGGGTAGCTTAATTGCGGTTGAAGGTTCTATAAGTGCTAGAAGTGAAAACAAAGACGGTGTTTATCAAAACATTGTAACTGTAACTGCTCAAAGAGTTGAATTTCTAGAATCACGTAATTCGAATCAAAGCAGAGATTTTGAACCAGTTCAAGATTTTAACCCACAGCCAAATTCAAATTTTGATTTAGATGTTGTTAATAATTTCTCTGCAAACGAGAATAAGGAAACACCAGTGAAACAATCATTTTCAAATGATGATGATGATTCAATTTTATGAGATTAAAGGAAAAAGAAAAAATGAAAAAATTTAATGTAAGAAGAAAAAAAGTAAACTTTTTTGCAAAAAATGAAATAAACTATATTGACTATAAAGATGTTGAGTTGCTAAAGAAATTCATTTCAGGTAATGGCCAAATTTTACCAAAACGTGTAACAGGAACTTCACCAAAGCATCAAAGAATGCTATCAACAGCGATTAAACGCGCAAGAATAATGGGACTACTTCCTTTCGTAGTTCAATAGTTTCAAAACCCAACCACCTGGTTGGGTTTTATTTTTGATTGCTACTTTAAAAGGAAAAACGATATTTTGCCAATTAATAATTGAATTTGAGCAATATATAGTATAATGAAAAAGGTGAAAAGAGGTGGTTATATGAGTCCGTTATCCAGTTTTAATGACGATGTACCGATATTTAATAATAATAATGATAAATATAACCACTCTACTTTTAAAAAGTAATTTTAATTGTGGTTGTATGTTATCAATAGATGATAAGGAGGCATACAATGCACAAAATTTCAAAAGTTAATAAAACAAATAAAATTGTTTATAAAAATGATGCTTTACTAGAAAATTATGCCAATTTAGATCAAGATCAAATATTGAAAGAATTTAATGTTTCGGGATTTGGTCTAAGCCGTAAAGAAGTTGAAGAAAAGACAGCAGCATTTGGTAAAAATACATTAAAAAAAATTCGTTACAACTTCGCTTTAGAATTTTTTAAAAACTATTTTGGACCATTTAATTTAATTTTAATGGCAATCACTGCTTATAATTTTACAGAATATTTTACAGCAGCAGATTCTGATATTTTTTCCCTGGTAGGGGCTTTAATAGTATTAACAATGATTCTTTTAAGCGGGACAATTGGATATGTTCAGTCAATAAAATCATTTTATATTTCTAAACGACTAAGTTCGATAGTAACTAATACGGCAACAGTTATTAGATCCAATGAAGAACGAGAAACAGTTATCAACAAGAATAACTATTTAAAATTAGTAAAAAAAAGCCGCGAAATTAACATTGTTGATTTGGTTCCGGGGGATTTGATTTATTTGTCAAGTGGGGATATGATTCCCGCAGATGTTAGAATTTTATGAAGCAAAGACATGTTTGTTAATCAATCGTCTTTAACTGGTGAATCAATGCCAGTTGAAAAAAATGCTAAAAACAAAGGAGAAACCTTATTAGAATTTAATAACATTTGTCTATCTGGGACTAGTGTTGTTTCAGGAGCGGCCCTAGCGGTTGTTGTTTTCACTGGGACTCAAACTTATTTTTCAGCCATTCAAACAATTGTTCGTGCTAAAAAACCTTTAAATAGTTTTGAAAAGGGAATAAGAAAAGTAACTGCAATGTTAATGTGTTTTATGATAGTAATGGTTCCAATTGTTTTTGCTCTATATGGATCAACTAAGAGTGACTGATCTGGAGCTTTAATTCTAGCATTTTCTGTTGCTGTGGGATTGACCCCAGAACTTTTGCCAGTAATTGTAACAGCAAATTTATCAAGAGGTGCCAATAAGTTAAGTAAAGAAAAAGTAGTTATAAAAAATTTGGGTTCAATTCAAAATTTGGGCGCAATTGATATTCTTTGTACTGATAAAACCGGAACCTTAACAAATGATAAAATCGAATTAACAAAAGTTCACACTCTGGACAATAAAGAAAGTGACGAAGTGTTAAAGTTGTTGTATCTTAATAGTTATTTTCAAACCGGTTTAAAAAACCCAATGGATAATGCTGTCTTAGATTATATTATGGAAGGTAATAAAATTTCTATTCAAGATAAATACCAAAAATATGATGAAATTCCATTCGATTTTAATAGACGTAAACTAACCATTGTTGTCAACGATAACGAAGGTAATAAAACAATTATTTGTAAGGGAGCGGTTGAAGAATTAATTAAAACTTGCACAAAGGTTTATTATAAAAATGAAATCATTGATTTAGATGAAGATTTAAGAAGACAAATTTTATCAACTGCTAGTCGAATGAATAAAGAAGGCTTGCGTTGCTTGGGTGTGGCTTATCGTGAAGAGACTGACGCAACAAAGGAAAGCTATACAGAAAAAGACGAACACGATTTAATTTTTAAAGGATTTGCAAGTTTTTTAGATGCTCCAAAACCTTCAGCTTCGAAAATGATAAAGTTATTAAAAGATAACGGTGTTGATTTAAAAATACTAACTGGTGACAACGAGGAAATAACAAAAACCATTTGTAAACGAGTGGGGTTAAAAATTCGCGGAGTCCTATCAGGAACTGATATTGAAAAAATGACTGAATTACAATTAAAAGCGGCTGTTGAACGTACAAATGTTTTTGTAAAATTAAACCCATTACAAAAAGTTAAAGTAATTGAAGTTTTAAAAAGCAATGATCATATTGTTGGTTTCATGGGAGATGGGATTAACGATGCTCCAGTTTTAAGACAAAGCGATGTTGCAATTTCGGTTCATAACGCAACAGATATTGCCAAAGAGGCGAGTGATATAATTCTTCTAGAAAAATCACTTTTAGTTCTAGAAAAAGCTATCATTCAGGGAAGAACTATTTTTGGTAACATATTAAAATATATCAAAATAACCGCATCTTCTAATTTTGGAAATGCACTAAGTTTATCAATTTCAGCGGCAGCATTACCATTTTTTGCAATGCAACCGGTGCAATTGCTATTTCAAAACTTATTATATGACTTTTCACAATTTGCAGTTGCATTCGATAAAGTAGATAAGAAATTTTTAATGACGCCCCAAAGGTGAAGTGCCAAGGATATGGTACCCTTCATTTTGATAAATGGACCAGTAAGTAGTATTTTCGATTTAGCAACATTTGCTATTTTAGGATTTGGTTATCAATACTTCGATGCTGATAAAGTCAAAATGTTTAATGCTGGTTGGTTTATGGTCGGATTAACCACCCAATCACTTGTTGTTCAAGTAATGAGAACTGAAAAAATACCATTCCTTCACTCAAAAGCTTCGTGACAACTCAATGTTATGACAATTTTCACATGTGTAGCCGCGGTGGCAATTCCTTACTTGCCATATATTAATACTGGCTTGGGAATGGAACGCCCAGCATTTACATTTATACCGGTTGCAATTGCGCTTGTAGGAATGTATTTGGTTTTAGGTCAACTTGTTAAAGTTGGATATATTAAAGTATTTAAAAAATGATTATAAAAAAATTACCAGATGATTCTGGTTTTTTTGTTTATAATTAAAAGTAATGGAGGTTTTGTATGCAAGTTATTTTATTACAAGATGTTAAAAATTATGGCAAAAAAGATCAAGTAGTCGAAGTTTCAGATGGCTATGCAATGAACTACTTACTACCAAAAAAATTAGCAGTAAAAGCGAGTCAAGAATCAATAAACTTATTAAAAAGCAAAATTAAAAAAGAGGACATTAACAAAAAAGCCGATATTGAAAAAACCCAAAAATTGAAAGAAGCTATTGAAGCAATTACTTTAAATTTTAAATTAGCACAAAAGGATGGAAAATCTTTTGGTTCAGTATCTCAAGCGCAAATTGAAGAAAAAATGTTAAAAGAATACCAAATAAAAATTGATAAACGCAAACTTTTAAAACATGAAAACCTAAATCAAATTGGATTATTTTACATTAAGTTAAAATTGGATTTCAATATTGAAGCAACTATTAATGTTAAAATAGAAAGTAAAGAATAATGAATCAAACAAGTAATGCTAGAAATCTCATAATTGAAGATGCTGAAAGAATGGTTTTGGCTACCGCAATTCACTCAGCAAAAGCAAGTTTTGAGGTTATGAGTCGGTTGAAAGCAGACGACTTTTCTTTACAATCTCATCAAATGATTTACGATGTTTTAATGCGTCAACAAATTGAAGGTTCAGAAACTTCAGTCACAAAAATAGCCCATGAATTGTTAAAAGAGAAAAAATTGGATCGTGTTGGGGGTATTGAATATTTAACACAAATTTCTGGATATTTTTATACAGACGAGGGTATAGAAGAGTTCATTGACATTGTTTTTAAAAATAGCATCGGGAGGCAATTAGATTTTGCTTTAAATTATATCAAAGACTTAAGAAATCAAGAAATCCCGGTTGAGGATATTTTCTCTGAAGCCCAGAGTAGAATTTTAGATATTAAAACCGATAGCAATCATGATGACATTGTTCCAATTTCTAAGACAATTCAAGAGGTTGTTGAAAAAATTCATTTGCTTGAACAACAAGGAGATGTTTTAACTGGAGTGACAACCGGGTTTGATAAACTCGATAAAATTACAAATGGGTTGCAAGCAGGAGATTTCATTATTTTAGCTGCGCGACCTTCAATGGGAAAAACCGCACTGGCATTAAACTTGGCTTATAACGCTGCTCAAAACCATCACGGGGTTGCATTCTTTTCGCTGGAAATGCCCAAAGAACAACTTGTCCAGAGAATTCTAGGGAGTACAACCAAAATTGAATCTTCAAAAATTAGATCGGGAACGGGTTTAACAAATGAATCTTGAAAAGCCATTACCGCAGCAGCAGATAAAATTAAAAAAATGAATATTGTAATTGATGATTCTCCGGGAATTAACATTTTACAAATTCAGGCTAAACTCCGTAAAATGAAAAGAGATCATAATATCAGTATTTGTGTGATTGACTACTTACAACTTATTTCAACAATCGGGAATGGTGATAATCGACAAAATGAGATTGCAACAATTTCGCGACAACTAAAAAAAATTGCTCGTGAAGTCGGTGTTCCAATTGTGTGTTTATCACAGCTATCGCGTTCGGTAGAAAAACGAGAAGACCGCACCCCAATAATGTCGGACTTACGTGATTCTGGTGCCATTGAACAAGATGCTGATGTTATTATGTTTTTGTACCGTGAAGCTTATTATGAAAAAAAATCAGGCTATGATGAAGTCTTAGACAATACCGAAGAAACTGATTTAATTATTTCAAAACACCGTAACGGAGCAACAGGGATTGTTAAGTTAAACTTCCATAAAAGTTATGGTAAATTTACTGATATTTAAACAACAAAAGAGTGTATAATTTTATAGAAAAAAGAGGAAAAAGTGATGAAAAAATTATTAGCAATATTGGGAGCCTTTTCTTTGGCAGTTAGCACTACAATGAGCGTTGTTTCTTGTGCGATACCACAATCAACAATAACTATAAATGTTGGGAGTAATGGGGACAAAGATACTTTAAAAAGTTTTAATGGTGGACTAATGGCTTTAAACGTGTTGGCTTCAGAAATTATGAATGTTTTAAACTTTAAAAAAGAAATGTACCCAGATGTAAAAAAATATGAGGAACAGAAAAAATTACGAACAACAAAAGAAAATAAATTATATTCTTTTGAAGAACTAATAAATAGCAATAGTGAAATTATTACCGGAAAAGATGCCGAAGAATTTAAAGACGAATACCAACAACCATATAATAGTAGTTTTACAGATGTTCACTTTGAACCAACAACCGGTGTTGAAGCGTTTCAATCTATTGATTTAGCAATGATGCAAATTAGAAATCCTGAAAAAGATCTTGATGGAGCATCACCTAAATTTATAAGACTAAAAGAAGCAAAGGATAAGGAGTCATTGCCAAATTTTGATAAATTTGAACCTTATAAAGCAAAAATTTTAAGATCTGAAGATTTAACAGAGGGGATAAAAATCTCTAATGATAAATTAACAACAATTCCTGAAAAGTCAACACTTACTAAAAAAGTAGGATTAGATGAAAATGGTAAAATTGATTTCGATTTAAAAGATATTAGTCAAGAAACCGATTTAGCACCTTACATAAGAGAGGTAGAAGTCAAGGGAAAAGATGGCAATATAAAACAAAATATTGTCACCCCCGAGGTTTCTTTAAGTTTTAAAGTCGATGACTTTATCTTTCAAACTTATTTCGTTTCTAATGAAAAAAAATTTAAAATTTCAATGACAATATCAGGTTTGAGAGGAATTCTATCGCTTATGGCAGCGTCCCCAACACAAGCAGATGTTGAAAATGAAAAAATTGACAAAAACTACTTTTGATTCCTAAGAAGATATCAGTTTAATAATGAGAAAGTAACTTCGACAGGCTCACTAGAAACAATGCAAGGAACTTTTGATGATTTAAAAATCGATCAAATAAACATTGAGAAAATATAAACCTTAATAGCTAACCCTGTTTTAAAAGCGGGGTTTTTTTGATATAATTATATTGATTTTTAAAGAAACGGGGGGTTACTTATGCGAAAACTTCAAATTAGACAATTTAATAATTTATTTCAGGTTTATGATGTAACCGCTGGAAAAGTAATTGCGCTTTTCCCCTCTGAAACTTCAGCTCGAAATTTTATAATAAATGAAATTGAAGATCAAAATTTAGCTTTAAATCAAGGGCCTTCAGGAATTGGTGGAATGCCTCCGATGGGTCATAACTTCATGCCACCACCAATGATGCCAGTTTACCCACCAATGCAACCGGTTCAAAATGATCCCAATGGTTCAATAAATATGATTTCTGGATTGGGCAATATGATGAACACAATGATTTCTGGATTTGGGTCATTAATGTCAACAATGTCAACAATTTCAAAAAACTCAAATGATCGATATATTATTGAGCCTCGTCACTATGAAGATCGCTACCCTCGTTACCGTGAAGACTTTTATGAGCCACGCGATCGTTTTGATAATCAATATCGCAGATCAGCAGAAATGGACTACTATAATTATCCTCGTGAGGAATATCGTCCAAGAAGAGAACAATATAAAAATGGAGCTCCAAATGATAATAAATTTGAAGATTCAAGATATAGAAATCAAGAATTCAATAATTGACAACACAATGATTCATTACCCCAACAAGATCCAATCGTTAACCAAAACAAAGTAAATAACCCAGGGCCACAAAACCCATTCCATTACGACCAAAACCAAGCAAACTATGAGCAAGTTGATCCAACAAGCAATACTCTTGATATGAATCGCTATGATGAAGAATATGCAACCAATTATGAAAATACAAGTTATGAAAATACTAGTTATTTTGATGACAGTCAACAAAATAATTATTTTCAACATAATGACCCAATAAATCCAAGTGCAGAAAAAGCCCGCTTAAGAAACAAATACCACAATAATAAAAATAGTTACGTTCAAGATGACGTCTATAAAATTTCAGAAAATACATTAAATAATGATACTGAATTTAATGACTATACTTCAACATTCAATTTTGATATTAATAAATTTACTTCAACAGAGGGAGCCTTTATTAAGAAAAATGGTAAAAAAGCAAAGTTAGCAAATATAAGCGATAAAAGCCTTGGGGAAACTAGTGCCTATGAAAATCTTGAATCATTGAGCGCAGCCACAATGCGAGCAATCACAAATGAAGATCTAATTAAAGTTGATTACACAAAAACTATTGAAAATGACGCTTTTGGTCGAAATCTTAAAAAAGCACTTTCAACACCAATCATTATTGAGCCAACAATTGAAATTGGAAGCACAATTGAAAATGTAAATGGGGCTTTAGAGTACGAGCTTTCAAGAAACATTCAAAAAAACGAAGCTTTAGAAAATAATGAAACAGTCGACAACACCCAAATGTTAGTTCCAAACGATCTGTTAGCTCACCAAGATACAGTTTTAGACTTGGGCCCAGAAGAAGAAACTCAAGATATTGATCCAGAACCAGAAGACGCTGATTCAAGTGATGATGAAAAAGAACTTGATGATAAAGCCTTGGCCAAAAAAACCAAAAAAGACCAAGCAGCAGCAGAAAAAGCAGAAAAAAAACGTTTGAAATTAGAAAAAAAATGAAAATAATCCAAAGATTATTTTTTTTATTTGGAGGTTAAAATGAATATAATATTCCAAGACGATTGAAAACCGTTTTTCGAAAGTCAATCTGAGAAAACTTATTTTAAAAATCTATTAAATTTCCTTGAAAGCGAATATAAATCTAAGACAATTTTTCCTCCAGAAGAAAAATTGTTTAGAATTTTTCAATTAATCAAACCATCGCAAATAAAGGTTATTATTATCGGACAAGATCCCTATCATGGTTTAAATCAAGCAAACGGTATTGCCTTTAGTTGCGAAAATAATAATAAAATACCCCCAAGCCTAAGAAATATTTTTAAGGAGCTACTCAATGACCTAAAAATTGACCATTTTGATAATCTGGATTTGAGTGATTGAGTCGAACAAGGGGTTTTTTTGATAAATTCGGTTATGAGTGTTGAAGCGGGTAAGCCCGCAAGCCATAAAAATCAAGGTTGAGAGGAATTTACAATCAATGTTTTAGAATTTATAAATGAAATAAACAAAAACTTAATTTACTGTTTATGAGGAAATTTTGCAAAAAGAATATATAATAAAGTAAGATATAAAAATACGAAGAAGGTTGAAATTATTTCGTCTGGGCACCCTTCTCCCTTCAGTTATCATCTTTATCAAGGAAGCAGGCCGTTTAGCAAAATTAATGACCTACTAGTTAAGAGCCATAAAAAGCCAATAAAATGAGGTAACAATTAAACAGGAAAGGTGTGAATTTATGGCAAATATCAGCGAATGATTATTGACTGGAAATAACCTAGCAATTGCAACATCGATTGCCCTGGCAATTATCGCCTCGATATATATTGTCTATAATGTTTTATCTTTTTATATTTTAAAGGAAAGATATCACGGAATTAGGTTTACTACAAAAAATATTGCATACATAACAATGTTTACTGCTGTAAGTGTTAGTGTCACTGTTGTAATATCTTTAACAATTCCAGTAACGGTTTTCCCACCAATTCGAATTGCGATTGAGGGGGTAATGGTAAAAATTGTTGGTTTGATTTTTGGGCCAATTGTAGGACTAATTGTAGGACTAGTTACCGAAATTTTGGTAATGTTAATGGTCCCATCATTTATTCACCCCGCTTTTATAATAGTAATTTGCGCTTATGGACTTATTTCTGGAATTGGTCTTAGCTTTAAAAGAATGTCAGAAAAAAATAACTGAGTCATCATGATGCTAATTACAATTTTTTTGGTTTTACTTTTAATCTTCTTTATCGCCATAATTACTTTATATAATAAACCAATTCCTCTTTTTGGAGCAAGTTTAAGTACTTTTGGATTTAACATATTGTTTGGTTTGGGAATCGGAATCACCTTGGTTGGAATATGGGCGTTCTATCTTTATTTAGTTTTTAAGAAAAAGAATAAAATGTTGAATCAGATTCTCCCAATTATTTTAATAGCAATAGCTTGTGAATATATTTCAACAACTGTAATCTCTGCTTGGGGAGATAGTGGATTCTTAATTTTGGATAAATCCCCTGAATCAGGAGGATATATCCTGAGTGTAATCTTGAGATTGGTACAAGCACCGCTAAAGATTGTTATTAACACAGGAATCCTTTACTTTACCTTTGTTGCGGTCTCACCACTTATTAAAAACGATCGCTAATAAATATAAATGGAGGCAAGATAATGAAACTTTCAAACTCTCTACACGAAAACAATTTAACTTCTTTTGATAATGATAGGGTAAAAATATATTGCTGCGGGCCAACTGTTTATGATAACATTCACATTGGTAATGCACGACCCCTGGTTTTAGGCGATGTTCTTGTTCGTTTTTTTGAGTTCATTGGAATCAAAGTCGATTATTTACAAAATATTACAGATATTGACGATAAAATAATTGCAAAAGCTAATGATTTAAAAATTTCAGAGACCCAAGTAGCTGAAAAATATATTAATGACTACCTTGAGGATTTGAGCAATCTAAACATTAAAAAGCCCAATAAAATAATCCCAATAAGCACAAAAATGGACGTCATAATAGATTTTATTAATAAATTGATTACCAAAGAAGTTGCATATGAATCTAAAGGTGACGTGTATTTTGACATAAATAGCACGAATAGTTATGGGGAGCTATCAAACAAACGAATTGAAGAATTAATTTCTGGTTCTAGGGTTGAGGTTAACCCTAATAAAAGAAACGCAAGTGATTTTGCTCTTTGAAAAAAAACAAAAAATGGTAAAAATTGAGTTTCTAATTGAAGTTCGGGTCGCCCGGGTTGGCACACAGAGTGTGTAGCATTAATTGACAACTATTTTCAATCACAAGTTGATATTCATATTGGAGGAATTGATTTAAAATTTCCACATCATGAAAACGAAAGAATCCAATATTTAGCAGCAACCAAAAAGGAACTATCTAAAATTTGATTGCACAATGGCCACGTTAGTTTTAATTCACAAAAGATGTCAAAATCTTTAGGAAATACATTAATGGTTAAGGATTTTATAAAAGATCATGGGGCTAATGTTTTGAGATACTTGCTCTTAACAACAAATTACCGCCAACCAATAAATTTAACCGATGATCTAATTAATCAATCAAGAATTGCAATTCAAAAAATTTCAGCACTATTTAAAAAAATAAGTTTGAAAATCGCTTTAAATGAAGTAACAAAGAACAATGACCGACCAGTAGATGAAGATTTTAATTTAAAAAATTATATTTCACAGTTTAAAGATTTAATGCAAGACGACCTTAACACCCCTCGAGTTATTACTTTAATTGAGCAAATGATAAAAGATATTAATAAACAAATTGATCAAAAAAAGCTCAATAACTTGTTAGATGAGCTACTAGAAATTCTTGTGGTTTTAGGATTCAATTTTGAATTTCCAAAATATGATCAACCCACATTGCAACTAATAAGAGAATGAGATGGTTATGTAAAAAGCAAAAATTTCACCAAAGCCGATGAGCTAAGAGAAGTTTTAATTAAGAAAGATGTTTTATAGGGGGATAAAGTGCAAAAGAATTATATTTATGGCAAAAATGCCACCATTGAATTTATCGCTAATTTTCCCGAAAAAGTTATTACGGTTTTTACAACTTTAGTAGATTTGAAAAGCAAATTTCAAAACCACCCTTTTCTAACCAAGATTGTTAATAAAGATGATTTGGATAAGTTGCTTGGAGAAAAAAACTTAACTCACCAAGGAATCGTTTTAGAGTACAAACAATTTAATTACACCCCCTTTAAAGATTTGACTACAAAAAATTTGGATAACAAAAATGCTTTTTATATAATTCTTGACCAAATTCACGACCCCTATAATTTTGGGGCAATAATCAGATCTGCTGTGTTAATGGGGGTCGACGCTATCATAACCCTTGACCATAATCAAGTAGAAATCACCCCAACAGTAATCAAAGCTTCTGGGGGAACCGCATTTCATATTGATGTCTGCCGGGTTGCTAATCTAGGTAATATTATAAAATTACTAAAAGAAGAAGGATTTTGAATTTATTCTTCTAACTTAAATGAGGATTCGCAAAACTTTTTCAACGTAGAATTCAATACTAAAACCACGCTCATTTTAGGAAACGAAAGCAAGGGTGTTGGAGACAAAATCACTAAGATGAGTGATATAAACATTCATATTCCTACATTAAAAGTAATAGATTCTTTAAATGTCTCTGTTGCGGCAGGAATTTTTATGTTTGATATTGCAAGAAAATTGCAAAAAATATAATTGTCTATTTAGTTTAAATGGTTAATGAAGAACTTATTAATAAGCTTATTAAAGACCATGACGTTATTAAAGAGTTAATTTCAGCATTAAAAATTCAAAGAGATTTAATTGTTAATGAACAGTTATTTATAATAGATTTACAAATCCAAGAAGAGGAAACAAATTTAGAAATAATTAAAGAGAAAATTTTTAAAGAATTAAAAATTCAAGCCAAAATGTTTTCCCGAAAAGCCTTGTTAAAATTTAGAAATATTCCTCTCGAAATTGATGACTTGGTTACGGAAAGTTGACTGGCTCTTTGTGAGGCTTTAAGAAAATTTGATTCAAAAATTAGCAAAAGGGGATTTATTAAATATTATCTTGAAATGGTTTATTGACGATCAATGGATTACATTAGAAAATTTTTAACAAATCGCCATAAAACAATTAACCTCGCCCTAACCAAACCAATTAAAACCTGAGATAGTGATAATGATTTTGCACTAGTTGATATGAGCGCAGATGACCCCTGAAAGTTTAGAGAAGTTGTAAACTGCATTCAAGAATATATCGATGCTGCAAATGAGCAAGACAGAAAAACCCTAAAAGGTTTCTTAGAGGGTGACTCAATTGAAAATATGGCCGATGAAATGGTCTGTTCTCCAAGAACGATGAAGCGACGATTAAAAACGGTTTTACATAATTTAAAAAGCAAACTTGCTTAAAATCTATATTTATATATAATATTTAGAGATTGAAGGTATTTGTTTTGGGAAGTAATAAAAGAAAAATTATCTTAGTTTGTGAGAACTGTTTATCAAGAAACTACTCACTGACCAAGAGTGTACTTACACAAAAAGAACGCTTGGAAATTAAAAAATTTTGTAATTTGTGTAATACCCATACCCTTCATAAAGAAACTAGATAGGACAGTGATTTTTAATGGCAAAAGATAAAAAAGATAAAACTGAAGAAAATTTGGAACTAGAAGAAAATTTAAAATCAGATAAATTGCAGAAAAAAGAAGAAAAAGCCCTAGCTAAACTAAATGCCAAAAGGGAACGTGAAGAACTATATAAAGCCTTAAACGCTCCAAATGAACTTGACTCGAATCCAACAAATATTGCCAAAAAGGCAAAAATGAAAAAAATAAAAAAAGAGAAAGATAATTCAGATTGAAGATTAGGGCTGAAGGAATTTCCAGTAAAGATGGTAAAGGAAGTAAATAAAATTCGCTGAACATCTGGTAACACACTAGGTAAGAAATTTTTATATACGCTTATATTTGTATTTATATTTGCCTTATTTTTTTTCACAGTCGATTTAGGACTTCAAAAATTGTTTGAGTCAATCTATATTATTTAAGAAAGAGGAATTAAAATGACAGAAAATTTAGAGTTACTTGAGGATGAGTTGAGCCTCTATAAGGGACAATGGTTTGTTATTAATTGTAACAGTGGCCATGAGGAAAGAGTTAAATCAGATCTCTTACAAAAAATCGAAACAAACTCGCTGCAAAACTTAATTTTTGATATTAGAATTTCAAAAACCCCAGCACCAAGTAAAAATGGTAAAATTCTTGAAAAAAATAAGTTTCCTGGATACATTTTTATAAACATGGAAATGACTGATGCTGCATGATTTACGGTTCGAAACACTCCTGGAGTTACTGGATTTATTGGGTCTTCTGGAAAGGGTGCAAAACCGCTACCTCTTACAAATATGGAAGTTGCGAAAATGTTAAACCCCGAAGATGAGGAATCAAAAAAAACAACAACAAGTGCAAATGGCCAAATTAAAAAAGAGAAGAAAATACATGTCGCTTCATTTAAATTAAAAGATATAGTTTTAATAAAAGAAGGTCCATTTAACGGCCGCGAGGGACAAGTTGTTGAAATGGATCCTGATAAGGGTGTGGCAATTGTTAACATCGAAATGTTTGGTCGCCATACACCAACAGAAGTATCATATGAAAATGCTGAACTTGCATACAAGTTATAAAAGGTTTAAATATGAAAAATATTGATATAAAAATAATACTTAAAGATGGAAGAGAAATGGAAGCAACCCTTTTTCCTGAAAAGGCCCCAGAATCAGTTAGCCGATTTCTTGAATTAGTAAAACAAAAATTTTACAATGAGGTCATTTTTCACCGTGTAATTGAAAACTTTATGATTCAAACCGGAGGTTTTGACGAGAATTTTCAAGAAAAAAATTTCGAGAAAGCAATAAATGGCGAGTTTTTGGCAAACGGATTTGAAGGAAACGATTTAAAGCACAATCTAGGAACATTATCGATGGCAAGAACATCAGATCCAAATAGTGCGACTTCGCAATTTTTTATAGTAACCAAAGCTTCAAACTTTTTAGACGGAAATTATGCTGCGTTTGGCAAGTTGAAAAACCGCGAAAGCGAAGCAGTCGCAATTGAAATATCTCGAGCACCAACCACTTCAAAAAATTTTCATGATGATGTTCCAATAGAACCGATTGTCATTAAAGAGATAATAATAGTTTAAAAAAATTGAAAAATCAGCTAAGTTTATGATAATATAAATATGGCTGATTTTTATTGTGGAAGAATGACAAATGTCATTCGTTTGGACCACAGCGAGAAACATAAGGAGGTGTTGCCCGTGGCTAAAAAAGTTACACGTATAGCAAAATTAGAATTTATGGCAATGCAAGCAAAACCAGGAGCAGAATTAGCTTCTCTTGGAATAAACATGCCTCAATTCACCCAACAATTTAATGACGCTACTAAGGACCGCGCAGGAGATGTAGTTCCTGTTGTGATTACCGCATATGATGATAAATCTTTTGATTTTATTCTAAAAACTACACCAGCAGCAATTTTATTAAAAAAAGCTGCAAAATTGCAAAAGGGAGCAAAACTTTCTGGAACTGAAACTGTTGCAACAATTTCGGCAGATGAAGTTAGAAAAATTGCCGAATATAAAATGGTTGACTTAACTGCAAACTCAATTGAGGCTGCAATGAAAACAATCGAAGGAACAGCAAGACAAATGGGTATAAAAGTAGAAGGAATGCCTGAAAAGGCCTAGGTTAGAAAAATGGCTAAATTTGGTAAAAAATATAATGCTGTTGTTTCTAAAGTAGATAAAAATACTGCTTACCCAATTGCTGAAGCTGCAAAGTTGGCAAAAGAAACTTCAACAACAAAGTTTGATTCAACAGTTGAGGTAGCATTTAATTTAAATGTTGATCCTCGTCACGCCGATCAACAAATTAGAGGAGCGATAGTGTTGCCAGCTGGAACAGGTAAAACTCAAAAAGTTTTAGTTCTAACTAACACGAAAGTTAAAGAAGCTGAAGAAGCTGGTGCTGATTTTATTGGTGGTGTTGATTTAATTCAAAAAATTCAAAAGGAAAACTGATTTGATTTTGATGTAATTATCGCAACCCCAGAAATGATGGCAGAATTAGGTAAAATCGGAAAAATTCTTGGTCCAAAAGGATTAATGCCAAACCCTAAAACCGGAACTGTAACAGTTGATGTTAAAAAAGCTTTGGACGATGTTAAAAAAGGTAAAATTGAGTACAGAACTGATAAAGAAGGAAATGTGCATGCAATTTTAGGAAAGTCTTCATTTAAAGAAGAGCAACTGATATTAAACTTTGGTGCAATTTTAGATGCAATTAAAAAAGGAAAGCCAAACGCAGTTAAAGGTGCCTATATTAAAAATATAGTAATCTCAACAACAATGGGTCCTGGAATTAAAGTTGCAATCGAAAATTAATAAATAAAAATTGAAAACCCTTTGTTTAAAAAAACACCGATTAACGGTGTTTTTTTAAACAAAATAAATCGAAAGGAGCAGTATGGAAACATTAATTACAATAAAAAATCTAGAAAAAAAATTTGGAAAGAAAAAAGTTTTAAAAGATCTTAATTTGCAAATTAACCAGGGTGAGAGAGTTGCCATCTTAGGGTCTAATGGTTGTGGTAAAACAACCTTGGTTGAAATGATAGCTCAGACCTCTATCCCAACTTCAGGAACAATAGAGTTAAATATTCAAGGAGATATCAAAAAAGAAATTGGTATTCAATTTCAACAAGGTGAGTGACCGGTTGGAATTTGTGCAAATGACATGTTGAAGTTCTACCGATCTGTTTATCCAAAGTTTACTCAATCTTGAGAAGAAGAGCTAAACAAAGTTTTTGATATTGAAGAATTTAAAAATCGAGGATTACGAAAACTATCAGGAGGTCAAAAGCAAAGATTTAATGCAATGATTTCGATGATGAACGACCCAGCATTGGTTATTTTAGATGAATTAACAACTGGATTAGATATGCAGTTACAGTTTTCAATAATATCTTTTTTTAAGAAAAAAATGGAAGAAGATAAAAAAACATTGCTACTAGTTTCCCACAGTCCAGAAGAAGTGGAATTATTGTGTACAAGGATGATAATCATAAATGATGGAAAAGTAGCTTTTGATCGTAAAATTTCTGAGGCATTAAAAGAATTTAAGAGTGTCAGAAACATAATGAATAAACATTTTGAAGGGAGTTTGAAATATGACAATTAATTTAAAAAAAAGTGACTTTAGTTTTAAAAACAATTTAGCGGTTTTTGCAAATATTTTCGGCTTAGTTAGAAAATCATTTTTTCGAAACCCTCGAGGGCCACTATTTATGTTTGTTGTTCCAATATTTTTTATGATTATGTTTTTTGCAGTAATTGGGAACAACGCTAGTGGGGGAATGGCTCTATATGCTTATATGTTGTTACCATCAATGACAATACTAACATCTCTTGCGCCCGCGATTGTTGAATGAAAAAACTCAGTGTTTTTAAAAAGAATTGATACAACAGGAGTTAAAAAAGGAGTTTTCATAGCGGCTTTATGAGTTTTTTATCTTTTGGTTTCAATTGTTGCTCTTGTTATAATGCTTACAACAGGGTTACTAGTTAGCTTAATAATAACCCCACCACTAGGTAGAGATCCAGAGCTGCAAACATTTGTCAAAACAATGAGTATGGTAAATTGGGGAGCATTTATCGGTTCATCAATCTTGGTATCATTAACTTCAATCGGCTTGGCAACACTTCTTGGCGGGTTATTTAATTCCGATGGAGCACTACAAGGGGTTGTAATGATGATTTACTTCTTTTCAATATTTTTTTCAGGAATAATGCTTCCCCCAGAAGTAATAGAATCTTCAAAAGGAATGATAATTTTTACATATTTTATTCCCCATAAATATAGTGTTTTTTTATTCTTATTTGCAACTCAAGGAGCAATTGCTCAGGGTTGAGATTCTTCTTTTAATAATCATATTGGAATTGGTCGTGATTTTACAGCAACTTGGCAACCGGTTCTAGGGGCTTTATTAATAATTACCGCACTTTTCTTAATAACAGCTTTCACATTTAAATGAACAGCCAAAAAATAGTTTTGCAAAAAAAATATTCTCGTTTAGACAATGGGAATATTTTTTTTGCAAATAAATAAATAAATCAGTTTTTCTCTTGACTTTGCTATTTATATAACATAAAATTGTTATTGCGTAGATTTTGCTTTAATTGGAGGAATATAAGATGAGTTATACTGTAAAGAAAATAAACCAAGCCGTTCAAAGAAGGGATTATACTAAAGTATCTGGTAATTTACCATTGCCAAATTTAATAGAGTTACAAACCGATACTTTTGATTGATTCCAAAAAAAGGGAATTGATGAAGTTTTTCAAGAGGTATTTCCCGTTGTTTCAAATGATGGTGAAATTGTACTAAGTTTAAAAGATTGAGAATTCAAAGAACCAAGAATTCCAGTAGCAAGAGCAAAAGAAGAATCAAAAATTTTTGAGGCGCCAATTTATGCTAATTTAACATTAACAATTCGCATGGAAAGTGTCGAGATTGAAAAAGAAAATATTTCAGGAAAAACCGAAACTTTCTTAAAGGGTTGATTACAAGAAAAAATAGAAACCACAAATGTTAGCTTTGTTAAAAAGGTTGACAAACTTTATTTTTATGAAGTAAAAAATAAAACTGGAGATATTGAAACAATTCAGATTGAATTAATTGATGACAACGGTGAAATTGTGACAGCAAATGTTGATATTTATAAAGTGGGAGAAGTTTTCTTTGGAGACTTCCCTCTAATGACAGATCGCGGTACTTTCATTGTTAATGGTAGTGAAAAAGTTGTTGTTTCTCAACTTGTAAGATCTCCAGGTAGTTATTTCAAAACAGAACTAAACCGTAAAAACGGAGAGACAATTTATTCTGCTGATATCATCCCAAGTCGAGGTACTTGATTAGAATTTGAAACAGATATTAAAAAACAAATCGATAATAAAATGACAAATGCACTATTTGTTAAAATTGACAAATCACGTAAAACAACCGCAACAAGTCTTTTGACTTCACTGGGAATGCAAAAAGATGAAATTTTGAACATTTTTGATAACAATAGTGTTATTGAAACAACTTTAGAGCAAGATAATTTAACTGGTGAAATCAGTATCGATTGAGAAAACCAAATCCAAGAAATATACAAAAAAATTCGACAAGGCGAAACTGCAACAGCAGACGGCGCATGTAAATACATTTTTGGTTTACTATTTGATAAACGCAAGTACGACTTAACAAAAGCAGGACGTTTTAAATTACAACAAAAATTAGCTGTTAAGAATCGTTTACTAGGAAAAATTCTGGCCGAAGATTTAATTGACAAAAATGGAGTCGTTGCCTTTAAAATGGGTACCGAAGTTACAAAAGACGTTTTAAAAGAAGTTAGCAAAATTTTAGAAGATGGCGCAATGATTTCAAAAATTAACTTTAATAGTTCAATTGATTCTGGAAATGAAATTCAAAAAATTAAAGTATTTAAAGACAATGATTTAAGACAAGAAACCGCAACAATAATCGGAGTAACAAAAACTCGCAGTGATGAATATATTAATGTTCCTGACATTATATCAACACTTTCATTTGCCCTTAACTTAATGGATGGCATTGGAGAAGTTGATGACATTGATCACTTGGGAAATCGTCGTGTGCGAACAGTTGGAGAATTATTGCAAAATCAATTCCGAATTGGGATGATGCGTATTGAAAAAAATGTAAAGGAAAAAATTTCAACAACTAATCCCTTTAAAATGAAACCATCAAGCATTATTAACAATAAACCGTTAACCGCAATAATTGGTGAATTTTTTAATCTTTCACAACTTTCACAATTTATGGACCAAACCAACCCACTAGCTGAATTAACAAACAAAAGACGTTTAACAGCACTAGGTCCTGGGGGACTTAGCCGTGAACGTGCTGGTCTTGAAGTTCGAGACGTTCACCCAAGTCACTATGGTAGAATTTGTCCAATTGAAACTCCCGAGGGACCAAACATTGGTTTAATTAATAACTTATCAACATATGCTCGAATTAATGAATATGGTTTCATCGAAACTCCTTACCGCAAAGTTGAAAATAAAAAAGTTGTTCCCGATAAGTACGAATACTTGACAGCCGATCAAGAACGTGACTTCATTGTTGCTCAAGCAAACATTAAAATTGATAAAGATGGAACTATTTTGGATGATAATGTTGTTGCGCGTTATCGTGGAGACGACATTATGGCAAATGCAGAAGATGTTGACTATGTTGACGTTTCACCAAAACAAATTGTGTCAATTGCCACAAGTTTAATTCCGTTTTTAGAAAATGATGATGCCAACCGAGCATTGATGGGTGCCAATATGCAACGTCAAGCTGTACCTTTAATAAATCCTCAGTCTCCAGTTGTTGGAACCGGAGTTGAATTTGAAGCAGCTCGTGATTCGGGTGATGCTATTGTTGCTCGCGAAGATGGTATTGTTAAATTTTTAGATTCAAGAAAAATTACTTTGGAAACCAAAGAGGGACCAAAGCATTATGTTTTAAGTGATTTTATTCGCTCAAATAATGGAACTGCGATTACCCACTCTCCAATCGTCAAACTAAATCAAAAAGTTAAAAAAGGTGATATTTTAGCTGATGGCCCTTCAATGGAAAAAGGTGAATTAGCTCTAGGGCAAAATGTTGTTGTAGCATTTACCACTTGAAATGGTTATAACTATGAGGATGCCGTTATTGTTTCTGAGCGAATTGTAATTGATGATCGATTTACATCAATTCACATCGATGAATATACAATTGAAAAACGCCAGACAAAACAAGGTCCAGAAGAAATTACTAGAGAAATTCCAAATATTTCAGAAGCTAGCAAAAAATATCTTGACGAAAGCGGAATTATTGCAATTGGTTCTGAGGTTAAAGTTGGTGATATTTTGGTTGGTAAAGTTACTCCAAAATCACAAACTCAGTTATCACCAGAGGATAAATTATTACATGCTATTTTTGGGGAAAAATCAAGAAACGTTAAGGATAACTCATTAAGAGTTCCTAACGGAGGTGAAGGAATTGTTCAATCAATTCGTCGTTTTTCTCGAGCTGATGGCTATGATTTACCAGCAGATATTCTTGAAGTAATTAAAGTTTTTGTTGTTCAAAAACGTAAAATTCAAGAAGGGGATAAAATGGCCGGTCGCCATGGTAACAAAGGGGTTATTTCAAAAATTTTACCAGTTGAAGATATGCCATACATGGAAGATGGAACTCCGGTTGATATTATGTTGAATCCACAAGGG
The DNA here is from genome assembly GCF_000565215.1 of Spiroplasma sabaudiense Ar-1343. Classification (NCBI taxonomy): domain Bacteria; kingdom Bacillati; phylum Mycoplasmatota; class Mollicutes; order Entomoplasmatales; family Spiroplasmataceae; genus Spiroplasma; species Spiroplasma sabaudiense. The sequence continues at coordinate 44,530 of NZ_CP006934.1, forward strand.
GTACCTTCTCGTATGAATATTGGTCAAGTTTTAGAAATCCACTTAGGAATGGCTGCGGAAAAACTTGGAATTAAAGTCTCAACCCCAGTTTTTGAAGGTTTGAATGACGAAGAACTTCAAGATATTATGGCAGAAGCGGGAATGAAAAATTATGGTAAAGTTACCTTAATTGATGGAAGAACCGGAGAAGCTTTTGATAAACCGATCGCTGTTGGTGTAATGTATATGTTAAAACTTTCACACATGGTTGATGATAAATTACATGCAAGAAATGTAGGACCATATTCATTAATAACACAACAACCATTAGGTGGTAAAGCCCAAAATGGGGGACAACGATTTGGAGAAATGGAAGTATGAGCTCTTGAGGCTTATGGTGCTGCTTATACTCTAAGAGAAATCCTAACAATTAAATCAGATGATATTCGCGGAAGAATAAAAACTTATGAAGCGATCGTTCGTAGTAAAGAAATCCCAAATCCAGGAATTCCAGAATCATTTAATGTTTTAACAAAAGAAATAATGGGTCTTGGTTTTGATATGCATATGATTGATGAGTTTGGTAATAAAGTTTTAATTAATGCATACGAAGATGAAATTCTAGATGATTTCACAGAATATGAAAAAAACAATAATCGAACAATTTCTCAAGCTTAACAAGAAGTTGTTAATAACATTGATTTAGATGATCTTGGCTTGGACGAGCCAGAAGAAGAACTAGATTTAGAACAAAATTTCGATTAGTAAGGGGAAATTAAATAATGGTAAATTCAAAAAATGAAAAAAGAATGATAAAAATTGACCTAGCTAGTCCCGATGTAATTCGTTCTTGATCTCGAGGAGAAGTTACAAAAGCTGAAACAATCAACTATAAAACTTTAAAAACTGAACGCGATGGTCTTTTTGATGAAAGAATATTTGGACCAACAAAAAACTATGAATGTGCTTGTGGTAAGTATAAAAAAGTCAAAAACAAAGGTAAGGTTTGTGAGCGTTGTCTAGTTGAAATTACAGAGTCAATCGTTCGTCGTGAACGAATGGGGCATATTGAACTAGAGGAACCAGTAACTCATATCTGAATGTTGAAGGTGGCTCCAAGCCGAATAGCAGCAATTTTAGATCTTAAAACAAAAGAACTTGAGGAAGTTGTCTACTTTGTTTCCCATATTGTTTTAGAACCAGGAACCTCAAAATATTTAAAAAAAGGTCAGGTTCTAGATTTAGGAAACACTAAAATAAGTATAAAAACTCGTGAAAAATTGACAAAAACTCTAGAAGATATTAAAGAAGATTTTGATTTAAGCGATCCAAAACAAGAAATTGGTTTTCGCCGCGCTGAAAAAATGATTGAAGAATTAAGAAATGCTTCAATTCCTTTTTCTATGGACGAGGCAGCAAGTTTTATTGGAAAGTATACAAATGCCAAATTTGGAATCGGAGCAAGCGCCATTGAAGAGTTATTAAAGAATATTAATTTAGATGAAGCAATTATTAAAATCAAAGAAGAATTAAAAGAAAAGCGTGGAAGCGTTGAACAAAATAAAATGATGAAACGATTGGAAGTTCTAGATTCACTGAAAAAGTCAAATTCACGACCAGAATGAATGATTTTACATGTTATTCCAGTAATTCCCCCAGACATTCGTCCAATAATTCAATTAGATGGTGGAAGATTTACTACATCTGAAATTAATGACTTGTACCGTCGTATTATTATTAGAAATGAACGATTAAAAAAAGTTAAATCAATGGGAGCACCAAGCATTATTGTAAATAACGAAAAACGTATGCTTCAAGAAGCTGTTGACGCCCTATTGGATAACGAACGTAAAGCTCGCCCTGTAACAGGAAAAGACAAGCGTGCTTTAAAATCACTAACATCAATTTTAAAAGGTAAACAAGGTCGTTTCCGTCAGAATTTACTTGGAAAGCGTGTTGATTACTCTGGGCGTTCGGTTATCGCAATTGGGCCTGATTTAAAAATGTATCAAGCAGGAATTCCTCGAGATATGGCAATTATTTTGTTTAAACCATTTGTAATTAAATGACTACAAGAACACAACCATGCTGAAAATGTTAAAGTGGCCGAAAAAATGATCCAATCAGGAGACTTAAAAATCTGGGAAGCACTTGAAAGTGTTACAAAAGACCGACCAGTGCTTTTAAACCGTGCTCCAACTTTACACCGTCTTGGAATTCAAGCCTTTGAACCAAAACTGGTAAAGGGAAAAGCTATTCGTTTACACCCGTTAGTAACAACAGCATTTAATGCTGACTTTGATGGGGATCAAATGGCGGTCCACTTACCAATATCTCCAGAAGCGGTCGCAGAAGCTCGTGTCTTAATGCTTGGAAGTAAAGCGATTTTAGGTCCAAAAGATGGAAAACCTATTGTTACTCCAACCCAAGATATGATTTTAGGAAACTACTATGTTACATTTGAAGAAAAAGGCCAAAAAGGTGAAGGAATGCTATTTTCAAACCCTGCAGAGGCTAAAATTGCTTATGAAGCAGGAGTGGTATCTTTAAACTCTATTATTGCATTGGATGTAAACTCTTTGGATAAGAAACACTTTTCAACAGATAAATCCGGTTATTTAATAACAACTGTAGGAAAGATTTTATTTAATGAAATCTTCTCAGAAAATTTCCCTTGGCTAAACAATAGCAATATTTTTCAAGCTGAGAATGAAGTTGATAAATTTATTGTAAGTGATGACACTAACATTTCTGAATACATCGCCAACAAATATGAAACTCAACAACCAATTAAGAAAAAGGATTTATCAGAAATTATTGATCGCTACTTTAGAACTTATGGTTCACAAAAGACTGCTCAAATGTTAGATAATATGAAGGATTTAGGATTTAAATATTCTTCAAAATCTGGAACAACAATTTCTGCAGGTGACGTTGTTGCCTACAAAAATAAATACGAAGATTTTAAGGTTGCAGATAAAAAAGTTGCTCAAATTACAGAATTTTACAACATGGGTATGTTAACATTTTCAGAGAAGAAACGCCGAGTGATTAATGTTTGATCAGCTGTTAAAGATGAGATTCAAACGCAATTGGAATCGGTATTAAAGCAAGATCCAAAAAATCCAGTATTTGTAATGGCAGATTCAGGAGCAAGGGGTAATGTTTCCAACTTTACTCAGCTTGTAGGTATGCGTGGTCTTATGAATGACCCGAAAGGTGATATTAAAGAAATTCCAATTAAGTCATCGTTCCGTGAAGGTCTAACAGTTTCAGAATACTTTATTTCAACTCATGGGGCTCGTAAAGGGATGGCGGATATCGCCTTAAAAACTGCCGATTCAGGGTATTTAACTCGTAGACTTGTTGATGTATCTCAAGAGATTATTATTACAGAAACAGACTGTGAACCATCAAAAGGGTTTGAAATCGGAGATGTTGTTGAAACAAAACATGATAACATCATTGTTCCGCTGCGAGACCGTTTAATGGGACGCTATATATTTGCTGATGTTGAAGATGAAAAAGGAAATACCATAGTTCGTGGTGATACTTTAGTAGATGAAGAAATAGCAAATCAAATTATCGAAGCCGGGGTAAAAACCGTTCAAATTCGTTCGGTATTAACTTGTGATAGTGATAAGGGAATATGTAAAAAATGTTATGGAATTAATCTAGCAACAGGAGAGCTTGTTGAAATTGGTGAACCTGTCGGAGTTATTGCTGCCCAGTCAATTGGTGAGCCAGGAACTCAGTTAACAATGCGTACCTTCCATACCGGAGGGGTTGCCGGGGGAGATGATATCACTCAAGGTCTTCCACGTATTAAAGAACTTCTTGACGTAACAAACCCAAAAGGAAGTGTTGCGATTATTTCTCAAATTGACGGAGTAATCTCAGAGATTATCGAAGAAGATGGAATGTTTACTGTCATTGTAAAATCAAACAATGATGAAAGAAAATACAAGTCACAATACGGAGCAATTATCCGTGTTAAAGTTGGCGAACCTGTGACTCGTGGTCAGAAATTAACTGAGGGTGCGATTAATATCAAAGATTTACTTGAAGTTGCGCGTATTGAAGATGTAGAAAACTATATTTTAAAAGAAGTGCAAAAAGTTTACCGTTTGCAAGGAATTGAAATTTCAGATAAATACATCGAAATTATTGTAAAACAAATGTTAAATAAAGTTAAAATTATTGATTCAGGTGACACCGATCTGCTTCCCGGGGAAATTGTAACAGTTAAAAATTACAAATCTGTTATTACCAAAGCGATTGTTGAAGGCAAAAAACCACCGTTAGCTAAATACACAATTTTCGGTATTAAAAAAGCTCCTTTGGAGTCTGAGTCATGACTATCGTCAGCCTCGTTCCAAGATACAGCTAGAGTTCTTGTAAAAGCAATAATCAAAGGTAAAATTGATAAGCTTGAAGGACTGAAAGAAAACATTATGTTAGGAAACCTAATTCCTGCGGGAACCGGACTAACAGGAAGTGCTGAAATTATCAAACGTGGCCAAGAAAGTTTGGCAAACGAATATTAAAAATAAAAAAAATAAAAAACCCCGTACATTCGTATAGGGTTTTTTATTTTTCTATAATTTGAAGATAATTTTTTATAGCCTAACTTTATGGTGAAGATCACCAACAAGCCATTCCGAAATTTGTAGTTTTTATTTTTTGAATCTAAAATTCTATAATAGTTTTTATTTTTTAATTACTTAGTTACCCCTAAGTAATCGGTGCTATAATATTTTCATAAAAATAGTCCGACTGCAAAAAGCCCAACCCCATAAAACAGTAGGCTAGAAACTCCTAAAATTAGCAAAAATTGATTTTGTATTTTAAGAACTTTTGAGTATTTAAAAGCAAATGCTGATAGGCAAATAACCACTACCCCTGAGACCACCCACAAACTTAGACAAAACACCCAAGCAATGTTGCTAACAAAAAAATATTTATGTTCTTCTTTTGTTTGGTTTCCTAAATAGTTTTCCACCCCTGTTAACAGTCAAATTCCTAAGCCGATCATTGCAAGTGATGCAATAATTGATAATAATAAATAAATAATCTTTGACTTTAAATTGTAGTTTAACAATTTTATTTGAAATCCCAAATTAACTTCTTGGTTGTTTCCTTGTTTTTGAGCCACAAAATTATTGATTTTTGTAAATCCAAGAAGTATTCCAACCATTACTAAAATAATAACAATACTACTAATTGATAATAAAAATATTCCCTTTTCTATACCAATTGCAAAAAAGAAATACGGATAAGAAGTTCAAATATCAGCTCCTTGATTGGTACGAATCATCCCCCTTGTTAAAACAAAGATAAGGTAAAATACTAAAAATCCGACCGCAATTAAAATATAAAATTTATTAAACTCAAGTTGGTTTATTTTTTGTTTTCCACACTGGTAAGTTCAAGCCCCGATAATAAATCCGGGTGTAACCAGATGAAGAATAATACTATAAATTAATCGAGTAATATCTGAGTAGTCATTTATAAATTTGGTTTGAAATCCTTCCCCAACAGCTTTGACCCCAGCTAGTCCCATTCAAAATAAAATCATTGTTAGGGTCATATATGATGCCATAATTGTTCACCAATTAAAGTTTATTTTCCCTTTCGGTTTCAAAAGTACAACAGTAAAAAATATTGCAAGCAATCAATTACTTCATGTGGTTCAAAAGCTAAAACTGGCCAAAACCCTTTGTCAACCATTCATTACAGCAAAACCTTGTTCGTTATTAATTTCCCCAGCAAAACGAGGGGCTGGACGATAAACTCCAAGAACAATATCTGATATTAAAAAAATTCACAGTGCTATAAGCATAATTCAAAAAAAAGAGTAACTAATTTTATTTTTCATATTAATGTTCCTTACAATTTATTTCTATTTTGATTTATTTTATCACGACTATATAGTGTATTATAAAAAAGAGGAGGAATTTAAATGAAAATTTTTATAGGAAATGACCACACCGCAGTTGAAATGAAAACTGCTATTGTTGAATACTTAGAGTCGCAAGGTCACGAAGTCATAAATTTAGGAACAAACGATTTAAATCCTGTAGATTACCCAGATTTGGGTTTTGCTGTTGGGGAAGCCGTTGGAAAAGATGTGACATCGCTTGGAATTGTGATTTGTGGAAGTGGCATTGGAATTTCAATTGCAGCAAATAAAGTTCCTGGTATACGTGCCGCACTTTGTTATGAAAAAGAAGCGGTTGAATTAGCAAGACAACATAATAATGCTAATATTTTGGCTTTGGGAGCACGCTTTATAGCTGTTTACAAGGCTGTAGAATTAGTCAAAGTTTTTTTACAAACTCAGTTTGAAGAAGATCGCCACAGCGAACGAGTTAGAAAGTTGTGTGATTATAATGGATAACGAATTAAAATCATATTTAAACGAGGAATTAAAACGCCAACAAAACCACATTGAACTAATCGCTTCTGAGAATTATGTTTCTGAATCAGTTTTAAAAGCAATGGGAAGCATTGCAACAAATAAGTACGCTGAAGGGTATCCAGGAAAGCGTTACTATGGGGGCTGTGAAGCAATTGATAAAATTGAAAATTTAGCAATCCAAACAGCTAAAAAATTATTTAAAGCAAGTTTTGCAAATGTTCAACCCCATTCAGGTAGTCAAGCAAATGCGGCGGCATATATGGCTCTTTTAGAACACGGCGACAAAGTTTTGGGAATGAGTCTGGATGCTGGAGGCCACTTAACTCACGGTTATCCGCTTAATTTTTCTGGAAAGACTTATGAATTCGTCTTTTATGGTGTTGATGAAAAAACGGAAATGATTGACTATGACGTAATTGAAAAAATTGCCAAAGAACATAAACCAAAATTAATTGTTGCTGGGGCCAGTGCCTATTCACGGGCAATTGATTTTCAAAAATTTCGAGAAATTGCTGATAAAGTCGGGGCAAAATTAATGGTTGACATGGCCCACATCGCTGGCTTGGTAGCTGGGGGTATGCATCAAAACCCGGTTCCTTATGCACACATTGTGACTTCAACAACCCACAAAACTCTTCGCGGAGCAAGAGGGGGATTAATTTTGACAAACGATGAAGCTATTTCTAAAAAAATTAACTCAGCTCTATTTCCTGGGATTCAAGGAGGACCTCTTGAAAATATGATTGCTGGTAAGGCCCAAGCTTTTATTGAAGCTTCAAAACCAGATTTTCAAGATTATTGCAAGGGGGTTGTTGAAAACGCAAAAACTTTGGGGGATGAGCTTCAAAAAGGGGGCTTGCGTCTAGTGGCTCAAGGAACAGATAATCATTTAATCAACATTGATGTAATGAGTCAATTTAATTTAACAGGCAAACAAGCAGAAGATATTCTTGGTGGGATTGGAATCATTGTTAATAAAAATATGATCCCTTTTGACAAACAAAAAGCCTTTTATACTAGCGGAATTAGAATTGGAACTCCGGCGATGACTACTCGAGGTTTTAAAAAAATTGATTTTCAAGAAGTTGGAAAAATCATAGTTAGTGCCTTGAATGATCACTCTGAAAATAATTTACAGGAATTAAGTAAAAAAGTTCATAAATTGTGTCAAAAGCACCCAATTTATGATAACTTTAATTATTAGGGGGTAAAAAAATATGTCTTTTACAATAATTAAGCATCCGTTAATCCTGGACAAATTAACTAGGATGCGACGAATTGAAACAAGCTCAAAGGATTTTCGCGAAAATTTAAATGAGATTGGACAGCTAATGGTTTATGAAATTTTCAGAGATATTCCTTTAAAAGAGTTGGAAATTGAAACACCGGTCAAAAAAGCCGTAGGTTACACTGTTGACATCCCGGTTGTGCTAATCCCCATTATTAGAGCTGGATTAGGAATGACCGAAGGAATTCAAAGACTAATTCCTACAGCGCGCATTGCCCATATTGGTCTTTATCGCGACGAAACTACCTTAGAGCCTGTTGAATACTATGCAAAATCAACCAAAAATATCGATGAAAGTTATGTTATTGTTGTAGATCCAATGTTAGCAACTGGAGGAAGCGCCGCTAAAGCAATAGAAATTGCCAAAAAATGAGGAGCCAAAAACATTAAATTTGTTTGCCTCGTCGCTGTTCCAGAAGGCGTTAAAAAACTACAAGAATCTCATCCTGATGTTGAAATTTACACAGCAGCATTAGATGAGAAGTTAAATGATATAGGATTTATTGAGCCAGGTTTAGGAGATGCTGGAGATCGAATTTTTGGAACAAAATAGTTCTGAAATGGAAAAAAATATAATATAAATTAAAAATAAATGGAATTCAATTATTATTGTAAAAAAAATAATTTTTTCCATTTTTTTTATTTTCAAAGTGCTAATATTAATAAGATGGACTGTTAATTCCACCACAAGGAGAACTTTCATGCAAAGTTGGCGAAATAAGATGATGACTAATTATTTTTTAATAATCGGACTTGTAGTAATTTTCACAATTTCAATTACAATAGTTAGCACCCTTGTTATTTTAAAAATAGTCAGCTGAAATTGAATCACTGGCGTTTTGCTTGGAACTATCACATCGTACACTTCTTTTTTGCTTGTTAGTAAATCAGCTAGATTATTAATTAAGACTGAAAACCACTATTTTCTTTATTTTATGTTTTTATTAAGAATTGGAGTGTATTTTATTACTACCGTGACGGTATTATTACTAAATGACCTATTTGCAATTGAAGGTTTTTTAATTGGATTGGTTAATAGCATTTTTTATCCATTTTTTAAATATAAGAGTGTTTAAAAAATTTAATTAACAAGATGGTAAAAGAAAGGAAGTGCAATAAATGCTTCTTGCTGAAAGTCCCATCGGGGACCAAATTAAAGATTCACTTTATGCCTTTACTCCACAACTTGTCTCGATCTTATTAACTTTTATAACCATTACTACTTTATGCATTATCTACAACGTTAAAATAAGAAATGTTGAAAACCGCGAAAAATTAAGTGGTTTTCTAATATTAACAGAAATGTTTATTGTTGGTTTAGAAGATTTAATAGTGAGTGTTATGGGAAAAAAATACCGAAAATTAACACCATACGCAATGTATATTATTTTATACATTTTCATATCTTGTTTATTTTCCTTACTAGGATTTGAATCGGCGATGACATCGTTAACAGTAACTTTCTCAATGGCTTTTGTAACCTTTATTGGAATTTACTACTTTGGCTTGAAATATCAAAAATTAGCATTTTTTAAAAAATATATTAATCCACTAGAATTAATAACTCAGTTCGTACCATTACTTTCAATGGCATTCCGACTTTTTGGTAATATTTTAGCAGGAAGCATAATTTTAGGATTATTCTATGCTTTTTTTATCGGAGTTCAGGCTGGTTTTAGTGGAGACAAATCGGCGTTATTAGGCATAAATGAGGCGGTTAAAAAGGGTTGACTCAACAATGATATTTGAAATGTCGACCCAAATCATTTGGACTTGACATGAAAAGCCCAATATACTTATTTTTGATCGGGTATAAATATATTTACAACAGCCTTTGGCCCTTTCTTACATATTTATTTTGATTTATTTGAAGGGATGATACAGGCATTTGTGTTTGTAATTTTGACGGTATCCTATTGAGGGGATGCCATGGGCGAAGAACACGAAGAAGAACCAGAACGTCGTCAGAGTTCAATTTCTGGAGTATCAAAAACAGATAAAAGAAAACCCCAAGTGGTTAGAATTTAAATTATAGGAGATTATGAAATGAATACAGAATTTATGACAACAGTTTTTACAAACTATGTTTTAACATTATCGGTAATTTTACCAAACTTCTTTTTTGCAGAAGGACTAACAACAGGAGATGGACTTAAAGCCCTTGGAGCCGGAATGGCTGCCATTGGTGTTTTGGGTGCTGGAATTGGCCAAGGAATAACAGGTCAAGGAGCTTGTTTGGCAATTGGTCGCAATCCAGAACTAGCTGGTCAAATTACAAAAACAATGATCTTGGCTGCAGGAATTGCAGAATCAGGAGCAATTTACGCATTAATTATTTCGCTTTTACTAATTTTTGTTTAGTCGCTAAATGATATTATTTGCAACACCAGGAATACCAGAAATAACCCTTGGGCTATTTCCCAATCTTCCTAACTTTATTGCTCACGTTTTATCAACAATTGTCTTGATAATTTTATTGGCTAAATTAGTTTACAAGCCTTTTAAAAATTCAATTGAAGATCGTCGTAAAAAAATTAATATTTTAATCGATGAAGCAATTGATAAAACGACAAAAGCAAATCGGGATAAAAAAGAAGCTGAAATATTATTAAAAAATGCAAAAAATGATTCGCTAAGTATTATTAAAAATGCTAACTCAGAAGCAGATACAAACAAAATGGCTATTTTAGAACGCGCTCGACGCGAGGCTAATAACATTCAAAATCATGCAAAAATTTCTATCGAGCATGAGAGAGAAGCGCTTAAAGAAGAAATTCGAAAAAACGCTATTGGCATAGCTTTCTCAGCAGCAGAAAAAGTTTTAGAAAAAAATATTTCAATTGAGGAAAATCAAAAAATGATTGAAAACTTTATTGAAGATTTAGACAAGGTCGAATAAAATGATTTTAAAAGAATCAATTATTAGCAACTGGGGTCATGCCCTCCTAAGTATTGCTAAAAAAGAAAACAAAATTGAAACCTATAGCCAACAAGCAAGTGTTATTATTGAAATTTTAAAAGAAAAGCAGGGTTTGAATCAAATTTTGTCAACCCCAAATATTGACTTTGATAAAAAAATGAAAATCATTGACGAAATTTTTGTAAAGTTTGACTTTGAACCTTATATCGTTAATGCCATACGAATCCTTGTTAGACAAAAGTCGTTCATTTATTGTCGTGCTATTTTTAAAAAGCTGCGAAAAAATTTACATGAAGAGCAACATATTTTGTTTGGAACAATTTGATCAACAATTGAATTAAACCCCGAACAAATTAAAAAAATTGAGAAAAAAATAAGTTTAAAATTACAACAAAATGTTGTTTTAATAAACAAATTAGACCCAAAACTAATTGGTGGTATCCAAGTTATTGTTAAGGGTAATACTTTTGATGGATCTATTAGGGGAAAACTCCAAGCAATAAAAACATCATCATTAAGCAATAGAGAGTAGAGTGATTATTTTGGCAATTAATATTAAAGACATTTTTGAAGTAATCGAACAACAAATTAAAAATTATGGCAAAGATATTGTTCACACCGAAGATGGAACAGTCGTTACTGTCGGAGATGGGGTTGCGATGCTTTACGGTCTAGAGAACGCAATGATGGGAGAATTGTTAATTTTTCCAAACGATGTTTATGGTATGGTTCTGAACCTAGAAGAAGGAGCTATCGGAGCTGTTTTAATGGGAGACGACTCGCTTGTTAAAGAAGGAGATATTGTCAAACGTTCTGGTAAAGTTGTTGAAACATTGGTGGGAGACGCTTTACTTGGCCGAGTTGTTAATGCCTTGGGGGTTCCAATTGATGGTAATGGTCCAATTAATTCAAAAGAATTTCGTCCTGTAGAAAAAATTGCCTCGGGGGTTATGGCTAGAAAATCTGTTGAAGAACCACTTGAAACTGGTATTTTGGGAATTGATGCCATCATTCCTATTGGTAAGGGGCAACGTGAACTTATAATTGGTGATCGTCAAACAGGAAAAACAGCAATTGCAATTGATGCAATTATTAATCAAATTGGAAAAAATGTTAAATGTGTTTATGTTGCAATTGGCCAAAAAGAATCCACAGTTGTTCAGATTGTAGAAAAACTAAAACAAGCGGGGGCAATGGAATTTACAACCGTTGTTTCAGCATCAGCTAGTGAGTTGGCGCCCTTACAATACATTGCTCCATATACAGGAGTAACAATTGCAGAAGAGTGAATGAGTAAAGGCGATGATGTTTTAATTGTCTATGATGATTTATCAAAGCATGCCGTTGCTTATCGTACAATGGCCCTGTTGTTACGTCGCGCACCAGGAAGAGAAGCCTATCCAGGGGATGTCTTTTATTTACATTCAAGATTACTTGAACGAGCAGCTCGGGTAACCAAAGAATTTGGTGGAGGAAGCATTACAGCTTTACCAATTATTGAAACTCAAGCCGGGGACATTTCCGCATATATTCCAACAAACGTTATTTCCATCACAGATGGACAAATATTTTTAAGTGAATCTTCATTTAAGTCTGGTGTGAGACCCGCAGTTGATACAGGGTTATCTGTTTCAAGGGTTGGTTCTGCCGCTCAAATTAAAGCAATTAAACAAATGGGTGGAACCCTAAAGCTTGAGCTAGCTCAATATTATGAACTTGCAGCATTTGCCAAATTTGGTAGTGATTTGGATGAATCAACTCAGCAAACCTTAGAGCACGGAAAAAGAATTATTGAGTTATTAAAACAGCGTCAGTATCGCCCAATCTCACAAATTGATCAAGCCATCATTTTACTAGCAATTAAAAGTCGCTTAATAAAATGATTGCCAGTTGATTTTATGAGCTACTTTAAAGACTCTTTAATCCACCACTTCAATAAATCTCCAGAAGGTAAAAAATTGTGAACTCGACTTGATAAAGCGCAAGCTTTTGATGACAAATTAGAACAAGATGTTTTAGCAGAAATTAAAATTATGTTAAAGCGTGCAATAAAATTAATTGATAAGTATGATTATAGTCAATATGGCAAAATTGAAGAATATAAGAAGATTTAAAACCACATGGCAAATTTAAGTAATTTAAAAAGCGAAATTGCCAATGTTAAAGATATTGGTAAAATCACAAGCGCCATGGAGTTGGTTGCAACAGCAAAGTTAAAACGTGTTGCCAAACGAGTTAACGAAATTAAAGCGTATGTTACAGAAGTGTACCAGGTTTTTAATGAAATTATTTCATCAACAGATAAATCCATTTTTTTAGCCAATCCTGCAAAAAAAATAGCTAAAACATTGTGAATTGTCATCAACTCTAATTTGGGTTTGGCAGGGGGCTACAATTCTAACATAAATAAAATGGTTTTAAAAAACATGAAACCCCAAGATGAAATTTTAGCAATTGGGGGTAAGGCTGTTAATTTTTTTAAAGAAAATAAAAAACAAATTAACGGTTCGATTTTGGATGTAGATGTTAACTTCACCAATGATCATGCCCGAAAAATCAGTGTTGAAATTTTAGCCAAATTCACAAATGAAGAATTTGATGAAATTCAAATCGCTTATACAAAATTTATAAATAATGTTACTTTTGAGCCAACACTACTGCAACTATTTCCAATTGTTAAAATAGAAAATTCAAAAGCTATTCGGGTGGCAGAAACTATTTTTGAGCCCAGTGCTGAAGAGGTTTTAGAAGCATCGGTAATGTTGTATATAAATACGATTATATTTGGAACAATAATTGAATCACAAGTATCAGAACAAGCGAGTCGAAGAATGGCGATGGAGAATGCCACAAAAAACGGAAAAGAATTATCAGACAATTTATCCATAGTCTATAATCGTAAACGTCAAAACACAATTACACAAGAGATAACAGAAATAGTAAGTGGAGCAAATGCTCAAAATGATAAATAGGGGGTAGAAAATTATGGGAAATACAGGAGAGGTCGTTCAAGTATTGGGGCCTGTTGTTGACGTAAAATTTGATGAAAATAAAGTTCCTCGTCTTTACAACGCCCTGGTCTTAAAAAATCAAGATACGGATTTAACCCTTGAGGTAATTCAGCACATTGGTGATGAAATTGTTAGAACAATTGCCATGGGACCAACAGAAGGATTAGTGCGAGGAATTAAAGTAACAGATTCGGGTTCCCCAATTTCAGTTCCAGTTGGTAATGAAGTTCTTGGTCGAATGTTTAATGTCTTGGGAGAACCCATTGACAACATGCCAATAGTAAAAACCAAAAAAATGCCCATTCATCGTCAGGCACCAATTTACGAGGAACTAACAACCTCAGCTGAAATTTTAGAAACAGGAATCAAAGTTGTTGACTTAATGACTCCATTTGCAAAGGGTGGTAAAATTGGTTTATTCGGAGGAGCTGGAGTAGGAAAGACTGTTTTAGTACAAGAGCTAATTAATAATGTCGCCAAAGCACATGGGGGAATTTCGGTTTTTGCCGGAGTTGGAGAAAGAACCCGTGAAGGAAATGATTTATACTTTGAAATGAAAGAAGCTGGGGTATTGGAAAAAACAAGTTTGGTTTTTGGCCAAATGAACGAACCCCCAGGAGCTAGAATGCGAGTGGCTTTAACAGGTTTAACGATTGCAGAATACTTTAGGGATGTCAAAAATCAGGACGTTTTATTGTTCATTGATAATATTTTTAGATTTACCCAAGCAGGGAGTGAGGTTTCAGCTTTGTTGGGAAGAATGCCAAGTGCTGTTGGTTACCAACCAACCCTTTCAACAGAAATGGGAGCACTTCAAGAGCGCATTACTTCAACAATAAATGGTTCAATTACCTCAGTTCAAGCGGTCTATGTTCCAGCAGATGATTTAACCGATCCAGCCCCAGCAACAACGTTCTCACACCTTGATGCTAGAATTGTTTTGGATCGTTCAATTGCAGCTCTTGGAATTTATCCAGCAATCGACCCCCTAGCATCAAGTTCTAGAATGCTAGACCCTGAAATTGTTGGAGAAAAACATTACCAAGTTGCTTTGGCGGTTCAACAAATTCTTCAAAAGTACAAAGATTTACAATCAATTATTGCTATTTTGGGATTAGAAGAGCTTTCAGAAGAAGACAAAATTGTGGTCAGTCGTGCACGAAAGGTTCGTAACTTTTTAAGTCAACCTTTTACAGTTGGAGAAAAATTTACTGGCCGAGCTGGGAAGTATGTCTCTATTGAGGACACTGTTAAATCATTTGATGCTATCATTTCTGGTAGTGCTGATGAAATCCCAGAATTATTATTTATGTATGCTGGAAGTATTGAAGAGGTTATGGAGCGAGCCGCAACCCCAAAAAATAGGAAAAAATAGTATAAAAATTTTGAACGCGAGGTGCAAAATATGACAACCAAACTAAAAATTATTACCCCAGAGGGGATTTATCTCAACGATATTTTAGTTGATATCGTTAATGTTCAAACAACTGATGGAGATTTGGGAATTTTAGCAAATCATATTCCTTTGGTGGCGACTTTGCGAATCGGAACTTTAAATTATCGCCAAGATAACAAAGTTAAGTACGTTCATGTTCACCGAGGAATTTTGAAAGTTAGCAAGGGTCAGGTAAGAATTATTACAGAAAGATTGTACCCAGTTGATTCAAAAGGAATAAAAATAAAATAGTTTAAATTTTTACAAAAAAAATGTTGTTAATACAACATTTTTTTTGTAAAAGTAAATAAATACAAAGACCTAAGTTTATTACTCCCTATTAATAATAAAAAAATATTAAACTTAAATTTGTAGATAACTTTATTCTTCTTCGATTTTTAATTTATCGTCGATCTTTTTTTCAATAAGACTAACGAAGGCTCACATTCTTTCGCGTTTCAAAAAATACGCATACCGTTTATAATTTATCTTTAAGGGTCTAAAGTCGATGCGACCCAATTTCAAATTTTTTTGAATCGTTGCAATCTTTTTATTTAAAAGAATTTGTTCTTTATTTGATAAAAGACGCTCCTTGTTGCGTTCATCCATATTTTTAATGTTTTGAAAGACGGTTTCTATATTTTGGTATTTTTTCAACAGTTCAATCGCTGTACTATAATGCATTCCTCGCACACCCTTAATGTTATCACTGGCATCTCCCATTAAACTTTTCAAATCTGGAATTTGAATTGGTAAACATCCAAGTTTCTCAATAACGGTTTGTTCACAAATTTCTTCATCATCTTCATTTTTATTTCCCTTTACAATGACAGAAGTTTTATCATTTATTAGTTGGAAGGTGTCTTTATCATTGGATAAAATATGAACATCATATCCTAGATGATTTGAAAGTTTAGCAATCGTACCCATTACATCATCGCCTTCAAAATTTTCTTTCTCATACCAAGGAATATTGATAAATGTTAAAAACTCACGAACCAATTGCATTTGTGGAATCAAATCTAGGGGTGTATCCTTTCGTTTTGCTTTGTATTCGGGATACAATTCTTTACGTCAACACCCTTTGCCAACATCAAATGTAACAATAATAGTTCGATATTTATTTGAATTAATGAAGTCATTAATATTGGCGACAAATGTATAAACGGCATTAATTAAGATTCCTTCTCGATTCCGGGGCAACTTCGATCGCTTTAAAGAGCCATAATAACCTTTGTGCAATAAGTGGTAACCATCAATAATCAAAATTTGATTATTGATGGTGCTTGTTTTCTTCTCCATGCTGCACACTTCCTTAAATTTAATATCTAGTGTTAATTTCATTTAATATATTTACTAATAATATTGTTTATGTTAACAAAATAATTAATGGGTTCTAAAATGTCTGATTGATTTGTTTCTGCAGTAATAAAAACTAATTCATTATAGCTCTTGTGATAAAAAATTTGCTTGTGAATTAAATATTTTTCAACGACTTTTAAATTTTTTATTTCTACGCTAAAATTTATTTCCCATCCCAAAATTCACCGTTGCAGTTCTAATGTTGTGATTAAATCTTTTGCAACTTTGACATAAGCCCTAGTTAAAGGACCGACACCAAGTTTAATACCACCAAATCATCTTGTAACCATAATTATTATGTTTGTTAAATTATTATGTTTAATGAGGTTTAAAAGTGGTTCTCCTGCAGTGCCGTGCGGTTCCCCGTCACTAGAAAATCCGGTCGTATTAGCTTCTCAACCAACACGATAAGCAAAACAGTTATGGGTTGCTTTAGTGTTAACGTGTTTTTCTAAAAAAGTTTTTACTTCTTCAATAGTTGTAACCTGGGCAATAGTTGCTTTAAATTTAGACTTTTTAACTTCGATCGTTAAACTGCTAATTTCTTTGAGAATAGTTTTCATTTTAACCTCCAAATTATTTTACTATTTATATTCTAAAATATAAAAAAAATATTTAATTTAATTTGTAAAAAATTAAAAAGAATTTTCATTAAATAAAAATATGCCTGTCATTTATAATATAATTATTTTGTGCTATAAACAATATTTAATACACAGAAGGGGAATAAAAATGAAAGATTTAAAAATTAAAAACAATTCTAAATCGATTTCACCAATAGCCCCTAATAAGGGTTGATATCAAAAGTCAGTTAATGAAATTGAAAAAGAATTATCAACAGAGGTAGTAACTGGACTTTCAACAAGTGAAGCTCATGACAGAATCACGCGTTATGGCCAAAATAAACTTCCCGAACCCAAACAAGTACCGTGATACTTATTATTCTTAAAAGGATTATTAGAACCACTTTCAATTGTTTTGCTAGTAACAGCAATTATCGTTGTGGTTGCTCCCTATTTTGCTGGTGGCCATCCAGAATGAGTTGAATTTGGTGTAATTCTTGGAATGATTTTTATTAATACCTTATTGGGAATGACCCAAGAGTTAAAGGCGCGAAGTTCAGTTAAAGCCTTGCAACGCCTTTCAAATCCAAACGCGACAGTAATTCGTTCAGGAAAGCAAATGGAAATTTCAGCTCATGATTTAGTTCCAGGAGATATTGTTATTTTACAAACTGGGGAATTCATTCCAGCTGATATTAGATTAATTTCTTCATCGCACTTAACTGTTGATGAATCTGCGCTAACAGGTGAATCAATGCCAGTTGTTAAAAATACTGAAGTCCTAAATGATGCTACCCCGATTTTGGCAGAACAAAAAAACCTAGTTTTTATGTCAACTTTTGTTCAATCTGGTCGAGCAACAGGAATTGTTGTTGAACAAGCTCCAACTTCAACTATGGGAAAAATTGCCTCAACCATCGCTGAAACCAAGGCTCAAAAAACACCACTACAATTGAAGTTAAATCGTTTGACAAAATGAGTTTCGGTGATTGCGACAGTAACAGCATTATTTTTGTTTGGTTTACTAATTATAATTGATATAATTCGTGCTGATCATAGTGGAATCGCTTGATCAGAAAACCTACTACTTTCAGTATCTTCAGCAATTGCGATTATTCCAGCCTCACTGACAGTTATCGTATCGATTATTTTGTCAGTTTCAACTAACCAAATGAGTAAACAAAACGTAATTGTTAAACAACTTCAAGCTGTTGAAACCTTGGGAAAAGTTAATGTAATTTGTTCTGACAAAACCGGAACCCTAACAATAAATAAAATGACAGTAACCAAATATAATCAAGTCGGGGTAACTCGAACTGCAAATAACTTTACTTATGTGGCAGATGATATTGGTGATATCCATTTTGTTAATGCATTAACTTTGTGTAACGATTCAATAGTAAATGAAAAAAACCGAATGGGTTTACCAACAGAACTTGCCTTATATGACTGAATGGACAAAATGGGGTTTGACCCATTAACATTGCGACATAAATATATGCGCATCGATGATGTTCCATTTTCATCAGATAACAAGTACATGGTAACAGTCAACCAAGTTGACGATAAAAAAGTAGTTTATGTCAAAGGGGCGATTGATAGAATATTGCAAAAATGTTCTCGTGCTGTTGTTGGGGGAGAAATTGTTAAATTAACACCTCAAATTAAAAAACAAGTCCTAGAAAACGCCGAAAAAATGTCTGGTGAAGCTTTGAGAGTAATCACAACAGCTTTCAAATATGTTAACGATGCAGATATGAAATCAAAAGACTATGTCAGCGATTTGGTGCTAACAGGAATTGTTGGAATGATTGACCCTCCACGAGAAGAAGCTATTTCAGCAATTAAAATCGCTCATCGAGCTGGGATTCGAGTTGTAATGATTACAGGTGACCACCTAGCAACTGCTATGGCAATTGGAGAAAAACTTGGTTTAGTCCGTGAAGGTTTTGCTGGAGTCACTGGAGAAGACTTGGACAAGATGTCAGATGAGGAACTTACAAAAAGAATTGACCGTATTTCGGTTTTTGCCCGAGTAAATCCAGATCACAAAACTCGCATTGTAACAGTTTTACAAGAAAAAGGTCTGATTGTTGCGATGACAGGTGATGGAATCAACGATGCCCCAAGTTTAAGAAAAGCTAACGTTGGAATCGCAATGGGAATGAACGGAACAGAAGCTGCTAAGGATGCTGCAAACGTAATTTTAGCAGATGATAACTTTAGCACTATTGTTGCTGGGGTAAGTGAAGGAAGAAATTCTTACCGTAAAATTAAAACTTCGGTTGCATTTGTTTTAGGAGCTAATCCCCAAATCATTGCGATGTTTTTAATAATTTTAATAACAGGTGTTTCACCACTAAATTCAATAAATATTTTATGATTTAACTTAATCGTGGAAACTATTTTAGCAATTCCAATTGGAATGTCAAAATCAGACCCAAATGTCATGAATTTAAAACCAATTAAAAATAATGAATCTATTTTTGCAGGTATTTGGAGTCTCATATTTGTGACGATCACCTCAACAGGAATTGCGGTAATCTTAGCTTTTGTCGCAGGATTTTATATTTTCCCGGGAGCCAATCCTGTTCTAACGGGTCAGACTGCAGCATTTATTACAATTGCTTTTTCACCAATCTTCTTTGTGTGAATGATGAAGTTTCGCCCCGAGAAAAAAGAACGCCGCATTAGTTACAAAGAACGATTCAAAAATGCAAACTGAGCTTTATTTGGATCAATGCTTGGAGCATTTACATTAAATGTAATCGTTGTTTTTGTTCCAGGAGTTCGTGGTGTTTTCAAAATTAGTAGTTTAAATTGACAATTATGATTGTCAATTGCAATTTTGACAATTTCCCCAGCAATTACAATTGCTTTAATGCTTGTCATTAAAACTCAAAAAATTCGAAATCAAGGTGAACCAGGCTTTGAAAGTCGTATTCGCCGCCGCTTTAAAAAATACCGTCGTCCAAAAATCGCAAATAACCAAAAATTATTGCGCGATTCGACAATGGATATTCACTCATATCAAAAGCGAAGACATCGAAAAAATTCAAATAATTAATTTATCAAAACCTTCTTTTAGAAGGTTTTTTTATTTTTTTAACATAGACCAACAATTGCATTATAATAATAACCTACTGTCAAGCGGTGGAATTTTTTAGCCATTAAATTTCAAAATGAACTATTCAAATTAGTTTTTACTTGTTTTTTTTGTTAAAATATTACTAATGATTTAATAAAAAGTAGGGAAAGAATATGGCAAGAGACAAATCGATTATAAAAAAATTAGGAATTATCGCTGATAAAATTATAGCTTTAGAGGAACACTATTCTAATTTTTCTGATGAGCAATTACGAGCTAAAACAGATGAGTTCAAACAACGCATTCAAGAAAATAGCGAATCAGTTGACGACATTTTGGTTGATGCTTATGCTGTTGTTCGTGAAGCGGCTTGAAGAGTACTAAAATTAAAAGCTTATCGCGTCCAATTAATTGGGGGAATTATTTTAAATAGTGGTGACATTGCTGAAATGAGAACAGGAGAAGGAAAAACCTTGACAGGTTTATTTCCAGCTTACTTAAACTCACTAACAGGAAAAGGTGTTCACATTGTTACGGTAAACGAATATTTATCACAAAGGGATAGTGAAATTAATGGACAAGTTTATAATTTTTTAGGAGTAACAGTCGGTCTTAATGGTCGAGGGCTTTCAAAAGACCAAAAACGTCAAGCTTACGCACAAGACGTGACATACACAACAAACTCAGAAATTGGATTTGATTACTTGCGTGATAATATGGTTTACAGCTTTGGAGCCAAAGTTCAACGTGGACTAAACTTTGCAATTATCGATGAAGCTGACTCTGTTCTTATTGATGAGGCTCGAACACCTCTAATTATTTCTGGGGGAAGTAGTAATCGAGCAAATATGTACCAAGCAGCAGATCAGTTTGCTAAAACTCTAAAACAAACAGATGATTTTGACATTGATTTAGAAACAAAACAAGTATACTTAAATGATATTGGAATGGAAAAAGCTAATAAATTTTTCTCAGTGAAAAATTTATTTGATGTTAAAAATACAGAACTATTTCACTTAATAATGAATGCCCTAAAAGCCAACTTTACTTTTAAAGAAGGTGTTGAGTATGCTGCTCAAAATAATGAAATCGTTTTAATTGATCAATTTACAGGAAGAATAATGGAAGGTCGTTCATATAGTGATGGTCTTCAACAGGCTTTACAAGCAAAAGAAGGAGTAGCGATTGAAGAAGAAACCGCAACTCTTGCAACAATTACGTACCAAAACTTCTATCGCCTATATAGTAAACTATCAGGGATGACAGGGACAGCTAAAACCGAAGAAGAAGAATTTATTAAAATTTATAACACTCGCGTTGTAGTTACTCCAACCAATAAACCAATAATTAGAAAAGACGAAATTGACTTAACTTATGCTACCAAGAACGCCGCATTAAAAAGTTTAATTATTGACCTAAAGGAATTAAATGAATTGGGTCGACCTGTGCTTATTGGGACAACAAGTGTTGAATCTTCAGAACAGATTGAACGTTATTTATCAAAAGCTGGTTTAAAATTTGAAATGATTAACGCCAAAAACCATAACCGTGAAGCAGAAATTGTTGAAAAAGCCGGACAAAGAGGAGCAATTACACTTGCAACAAATATGGCTGGGCGTGGAACAGATATTAAATTGACAGAAGAGACAAGACAACTTGGAGGTCTATTTGTTTTTGGGGTTGAACGAAATGAAGCCCGAAGAATTGATAATCAATTGCGTGGACGAAGTGGTCGTCAAGGAGATCCAGGAAACTCGCGTTTCTATATTTCAATGGAAGATGAACTAATGGTACGTTTTACAGCTCCTAAAGTTCGTCAAATGTTTTTACGCTTAGGAGATGAAGCTATTAAGTCAGCTATGTTTACTAGAGCAATTACAAATGCTCAAAAAAAACTTGAAGGACTGAACTTTGATCAACGTAAAAATGTTCTAGATTATGACAACGTTTTAGCTCAACATCGAGAGGCAATTTATTCTCAAAGAGATGAAATCTTAAAACAAGAAGACTTGAAACTAGTGCTTTCACGATTCCAGTATACAACAGCATTTGAATTGGTTCTCAAAAACTCAGAATTAGTTCGCGGAGAAAGTACAATTAATGCAGAAATGCTTATTGCAGCGGTTGATAACAGTTTTGTAAAACCAGGAACTTTTAAAAAATCAGATTTTGCTCACCAAGATAAAGTTAAAGTTGCTAAAATGATAAGTGACGCAATGATGGAATTTTATAAGGAGCGTATTGATCATGTTCCAGATGAAGTTTCTAAGGAGATTGAGCGCCGCACAATTCTGCAATCATTGGACAAATTCTGAACTCGTCATATTAACTTAGCAAATAAATTGCGTTCAGGAATTTATTTGCAACAGTATGCACAAAATAACCCCCTTCATGAATATATTGAAGAAGCAGCTCGACTATTTAATAAAATGAAAATTGATACAGCCGCTGAGGTAATTGAAAATCTTTCACAAGTTGTTATTCGCGAAGAAGAACGAAATACAAGTCCAATGGCATCAAGAAATAACCGTCCAGTAATTGAAATTTCAGAAAAAGATATTGATAAAATTTTGACAGACATTAATTTGAGTAAAGACGAATTTACAAGAGAAAATGTTCAAAAGCGTTTTGAAGAACTAATTAAAGAGGCTAGTGATAATAAAAACGACGAAGCAACTAAAAAACTTTTATTCCAACAAGAAGTGTTGAAGGGTTTGATGAATGAAATTGACAGAGTCCGTAGTGGTGCTGGATCACAATCACTTAATGTAAATTTAAGTCAAAAAGATGTTGAAGTTATTTTTAAAAAATTTGGTTTCAAGCCTGGAGATGAAGTTGATACCAAAAAAGTCGAAAGTAAATTTAAAAAGTTGTCAGCAGCAGTAGATAAAGATGCAAACCCAAAAGAACTGCAAAGACTTCTATTTGAAAAAGAAGTAATTCTAAATGTTGGTCCTCAAATTGCAAAGGCTAAAAAAGAATTTGTTGTTGAAGATAACTCAGGAAATATTAAAAAGAAAATTAAAACAAGCGGTATTGATATTGATGATGTTGACGATAGTGAACAAGTCCAATCAAAATCAAAAATCGGTTAGTAAATAGTTTAGCAAAAACTAGAAGTAATTTCTAGTTTTTTTCCACATAGATTGATAAGTGATGAAATGAAGCAAGAACAAAATGATTTTAAATTAGTAACCGATTATCAACCGGCCGGAGACCAGCCTCAAGCAATTTTAGAACTTTATAATGGCCTAAAAGAGAACAAGAAACACCAAGTGCTTTTGGGGGCAACAGGAACAGGGAAGACTTTCACTATTGCAAATATAATTCAAAAATTTCAAAAACAGACACTAGTACTAGCTCATAATAAAACCCTTGCTATGCAATTGTATATTGAGTTAAAAGAATTTTTCCCAGAAAATCGTGTAGAATATTTTGTCTCCAACTTTGACTTCTTTCAGCCAGAGGCTTATATGCCAGCCAGAGATTTATATATTGATAAAGATGCCAAAATAAATCAAGAGTTGGATATGATGCGCCTAAGCGCAATGAACGGTTTAATGTTGCGAAAAGACACAATTGTAGTAGCTTCTGTTGCATCAATTTATGCTGCACAAAATCCCGAAGAATACGGAGCAGTTTTTTTTGAATTGCGTGTTGGAGAAACCTTAAGTAAAAAAGAATTATTATCATTCTTAATTAAAACAGGATATGTTCGAAACGAAATCGAAACTGTACGAGGAACATTCTCAGCAAACGGAGATGTCATAAAAATTGTCCCAAGTTGAACGGACCAATTAATATTTAGAATTTCACTATTTGGAAACGAAATTGAGTCAATTGAAACTTTGGAACCATATAATAACAAAATAATTCAAAGAATGACACTGGCAACAATTTTCCCAGCAACAAGTTATGTAACAGCTGAAGACAAAATGAAAACTGTAATAGAAAACATTAAAGCAGAATTAAAAGATCGCCTCAAAGAACTTCGTGAAGACGGAAAAATGTTAGAGGCTCAGAGATTGGAACAAAGAACTAACTATGATTTGGAATCCTTGAGTGAGTTTGGTACTGTAAGTGGAGTTGAAAACTATTCTGCACACTTAGATTTTAGGGCCCCAGGTGTTCCCCCATACACATTGCTGGATTATTTTGAAAAAGATTTTCTAACAGTGATTGATGAATCTCATATGATGATCCCACAAGTTCGAGGAATGTCAAATACTGATAAAAGCCGAAAAAAAAATTTAGTGGATTACGGTTTTCGTTTACCTAGTGCAATGGATAATCGCCCATTAAATTTTGAAGAGTTTTCAAATAAATTAAATCAAGTGATTTACACTTCAGCAACTCCTGGAGATTATGAAATGGAATTAACCGAGGGAAAATTTGTTCAGCAAATTATTCGTCCAACAGGATTACTAGATCCAATAATTGAAGTTCGCTCAACAGAAAATCAAATTGAGAACATTATTGAAGAAATTTTAAAGCGTAGAGAGAAAAATGAACGAGTTTTTATAACAACCCTAACTATTCGAATGTCAGAAGACTTAACAAGCTACTTGCAAGAACGAAACATTAAAGTTGCTTACTTGCACTCAGAATTAAAAACAATTGAAAGAACAACGGTTCTAAATGATTTAAGAAAGGGAGTTTATGAAGCAATAGTGGGAGTTAACCTTTTAAGAGAAGGTTTGGATATTCCAGAAGTAAGTTTGGTTTGTATTTTAGATGCTGATAAACAGGGATTTTTACGAAACACACGAAGTTTGATTCAAACCACAGGCCGAGCTGCTCGTAATGCTTCGGGTTTAGTAATTTTTTATGCAGACCAAATTTCAAAAGCAATGCAAGAAACTATTGATGAGACAGATCGCCGCCGCGAAATTCAAGCTCGCTACAATTTAGAAAATAATATTGTGCCAAAAACTATTTTGAAAAAAATTTCAGACTTTGGTATTGATGATGCCACTAGAAAGCAAATTATTTCAATGACGACTAAAAAGAATAGTGCGAAGAATCAAAAAAATAGTTTGGTTGAGAAATTGCGAGCTGATATGGTTGCCGCTGCTAAGGAATTAAATTTTGAGAAGGCTGCTCAAATTCGAGATATTATTATTGAACTAGAAGGATAAAAATATGAAAAAAGATGTAATTATTGTAAAAGGGGCTCGTGAACATAACTTAAAAAATGTTGACATTGAGATTCCTAAAAACAAGTTAGTAATTTTTACAGGATTGTCAGGTAGTGGAAAATCTTCATTAGCTTTTAACACAATCTATGCTGAAGGACGTCGCA
This sequence comes from Spiroplasma sabaudiense Ar-1343, assembly GCF_000565215.1. Lineage (NCBI taxonomy): Bacteria > Bacillati > Mycoplasmatota > Mollicutes > Entomoplasmatales > Spiroplasmataceae > Spiroplasma > Spiroplasma sabaudiense. The sequence continues at coordinate 69,899 of NZ_CP006934.1, forward strand.
GATATATTGAATCGCTGTCAGCTTATGCACGCCAATTTTTAGGAGGAAATGAAAAGCCAGATGTTGATTCAATTGAAGGACTTAGTCCAGCAATTTCAATAGACCAAAAAACGACTTCTCATAACCCTCGCTCAACAGTTGGAACGGTGACAGAAATTTATGACTATCTACGTCTGCTGTACGCTAGAGTTGGAACCCCGTATTGTATTAATGGCCATGGAGAAATTAAAGCATCATCGATTAAAGAAGTATTAGAGTCAATTGAAAAAGAGACCACAAATGATGAGCAAGTATTTATTTTAGCTCCAATTGTAATTGATAAAAAAGGGTCTTTTAAAGATCGCCTTGAAAAATTAAAAAGCGAAGGATTTATAAGAGTTCAAGTTGACGGAGAAATAAAAAATTTAGATGATGAAATTGAACTTGATAAAAATATTCGCCATAACATCGATATTGTTATCGACCGATTAATTTTTAAAAATGATGAAGAAATTAAATCGCGAATTTATTCAGCAATTGAAGTTGGTTTGAAGTATTCTAATGGTCTAATCAAGGTGCATTATCCAAACCAAAATAAATTGGATAAGTTATTCTCAACAATTTATTCATGTAAAACTTGTGGATTTAGTATTGCGGATTTAGAGCCCCGACTTTTTTCTTTTAACGCTCCTCAAGGAGCTTGTGAAGATTGTAATGGTTTAGGGATTAATCTTGAACCAGATAATGACTTAATAATTCCTGATCGTAGCCTATCTGTTTCTGAAGGGGGAATCGTTTACTATAAAAATATTATTGCAAAGGAAAATATAGAATGACAACGCTTTAAAATACTCTGCGATCATTATTATATTGACTTAGCAAGCCCAATAAAAAATCTTTCTCAAAAAGAATTGGACTTAATGTTATGAGGAAGTGACGAGCCAATTGAATATAAAATTAAATCTTCTGGGGGAAATACTTTTGCTTCTTTTGATTACATTGAAGGGATTGCTAGTTTAATTAAACGACGCTATTTGGAAACTAAATCTGAAGAAAATCGTAAATGATATGCAAAATTTATGAGTTCTAAAACTTGTAAAACTTGTAAAGGGGCGAGACTAAACCAAACCGCTTTAGCAATAAAGATAAATAATTTTTCAATAACAGAATTTACAAATTTAGCAATTGATAAAGAATTAGATTTTGTTTTGAACATTCAATTAACACCTAACCAAGAAAAAATTGCTAACCTTGTTTTAAAAGAAATTATTTCACGAATTAGTTTTTTAAATGAAGTTGGTTTGAGCTATTTAAATTTATCTCGAACTGCTACAACTCTTTCAGGGGGAGAGGCTCAACGAATTAGACTCGCCAAACAAATCGGTTCACAGCTGACAGGAATTTTATATGTACTTGATGAACCATCAATTGGATTGCACCAAAAAGACAATGACAAATTAATTGCAACTCTAAAACACTTACGTGACTTAGGAAATACATTAATAGTCGTTGAACATGATGAAGATACAATGCGCGCAAGTGATTGAATTGTTGACATTGGCCCGGGGGCTGGACTTCACGGAGGAGAAATTATTTTTGAAGGAACAATCGATGACATTCTTAGAAATGAAAAATCTCTAACAGGAAGATATCTGAGCGGTCGAGAAAGTATTCCGTTGCCAAAAAATTATCGCGGAGGTAATGGCAAAAAAATTGAAATTTTTGGAGCCACAGAAAATAATTTACAAAACATTGATGTAACAATTCCTTTAAATAAATTTATTAGTATAACCGGAGTTAGTGGTAGTGGAAAATCAACTTTAATGGAAGATATCATTTATAAGAGTTTAAAAAAATCGTTACATAATGAACAAATTCGTCCCGGAGCTCACAAATCTATAAAAGGACTGGAAAATATTGACAAAGTAATTTATGTTTCTCAAGAACCAATCGGAAAAACACCAAGATCAAATCCAGCAACTTACACTTCGGTTTTTGATGATATTCGAGATTTGTTTGCCGAAACCACAGAGGCCAAAATGCGCGGGTATAAAAAAGGTCGTTTTAGTTTTAATGTTCCTGGAGGACGTTGTGAAAACTGTCAAGGTGATGGGATAATAACTATTTCGATGCAATTTATGCCAAGTGTTGAAGTTGTTTGTGAAACTTGTGATGGAAAAAGATATAATGAACAAACACTACAAGTTGAGTTTAAAGGCAAAAATATTTTTGATGTTTTAAGTATGAGCGTTGAAGAAGCTGCGATATTTTTTGAAAATATTCCTCAAATAAAATTGAAGTTAGATACAATTTTAGAAGTTGGTCTTGGGTATATAAAACTAGGCCAAAATGCAAAAACTCTTTCAGGGGGAGAAGCTCAAAGAATTAAGTTATCAACTTTTTTACTAAAAAAACAAACTGGAAAAACATTATTTTTATTAGACGAACCAACAACAGGACTCCACGTTGATGACGTCAAACGTTTAATTTCTGTTTTAAATCGCCTAGTTGATTTAGGAAATACAGTTCTCACTATTGAACATAATCTTGACTTCATTAAGGTATCTGATTATATTATTGATTTAGGACCTGAAGGTGGCAGCGGGGGTGGCCAAGTTATTGTAACTGGAACGCCAGAACAAATTATTAAAAATGAAGTAAGCTACACAGCCAAATATTTAAGAAAGTATTTTAAAAATGATTAGTGTCAACGAGGAATTGCTTCCTAGTTTTTTAGAACCAAGCACCAAAAACTTAGATAAAATTTTGAAAAAGTATGGCAACTTTCAAAATAATATTCCGGTCATAAATGTTGTGGGAACCAACGGCAAAGGGACAACAAGTTACTTTGCCTCATTGGGATTTAAAAAATATTATTCAAAAGTCGGATTATTTATTTCTCCAGCCTTTTTATTTCAAAATGAGCGAATTCAAATTAATAACGAATATATTAGTGATAAAGACTTTAAAAGAATTTTAAATAAATTTATCATTGAGATTAACGAGGAGAAATTAAATTTTTTTGAAATTTACACCCTAATCGCAATGTGATACTTTTGGGAAAATAATGTCGATATTGCCATAGTTGAAGCGGGAATCGGTGGTCGTTTTGACACAACTAATCTTTTTACAAACCAGTTGGGAACATTGCTAACTTCAATTAGCTTAGATCACGAAGAAATTTTAGGGCACACCATTGAAAAAATTTTAAGTCAAAAAATAGGAATTTGTAAATCGGGTTTTTTAATAGCAAGTGCTGACAACAAAAACCTAATTGAAAAAATTTTAACAGACCCAAATCTAAAACAGATAAACATCTTCCAAGCCCAATATTATTTAGGTGATAAAACTTATCAAAGCGGAAACAAGGGTTTAGTCGCGAAGTTATTTCAATTGTTTAACTTTGAAATTGACAATAGTTTTTTTAATCAACTTCCTCCGCTAGGTCGAATGACTGAAATTTGTCAAAACCCCAAAATAATTATTGATGGAGCTCATAACGTTGGTGCCATTGAGGCATTGGTTAATTCTGTTAAAACCAAATTAACAAACCCAGATGTTATTTTTGCAAGTTCGTTTAAGAAAAATTATCTTGATGAAATAAAAATTTTACAAAAAAATTTTAAAAATGTTTATTTCGCAGAATTTCAAGAAACTAATAATTGAAATTCGCAAAAAAAATTTGAAGTGACTGATTGAAAAGATAAAATTTTAAAAAATATTAAAAACAAAAAAGACACTTTAATTTGTGGAAGTCTATACTTTATTCCAATCGTATATGAATGAATGAAATCGAGGGATTGATAATGCTATACCTTTGAACTAATTTAGCTGCTGCTTTAGGTATTTTTATTTTATTTATTTTAGCCTTTTTTATGGAGGGTTGAAGTTTTAAAAAACTTAATATAAAAACCATCTCAGTAATATCTTTATTAACTGCTATGTCAGTTGTGCTGACAAATTTTATAGGTTACAGTTTTCCCTTGTTTGGGGGAACTGTAATTTTAGCTTTTGGGGATTGAATATTATTTTTAACCGGTTTAACTTTTGGACCACTAGCTGGTGTAATTGTTGGTATTTGTGTTGACCTAACCGGATCACTAATCCAAATCTCTGGAACCTTTCATCTAGGTTTTATGTTAATAAAAGTAATGCTTGGTTTTGGGGGAGCGCTGATTTTTTATTTTAGAACAAATAATTTTATTTACTTAAAAATCTTATTGATTTATGGAATTATTTACACAATAACCTCATTGCTGCTAAATCCAATTTGACTATATGCATCTGGTTGGGGTGAAGCTGTTTTTGTCAATTTTGTTTTTAAATTAATTAAATTGCCTTTTGGGATTGCTATTTATCCGCTTCTGACGTATTTTAGTTTTATAACGGTGACAAAACTGGTTAATGATTGGGACCCCTATCAAGTTTGATGTTTTCGCAAGGGAAAAATTGATTTCTTTGGTAAAATAAGTAAAGAATCAACTTCAATAAAAGTTGAAAAACAGGAGAATGAACATGAGCAAATTGAGAATTAAAAATTTAGTTGATCATTTTGATTTAGAAGTAATTTCGGGATCAGAACACTTAGATAACATTATTGAGGTTTATGGTTTGAATCGAGCGGGACTAGAATTGGCTGGATATGTAGAAAAAGACGATCAAAAGAGAAGGGTAGTTTTGTTTTCAAATAAGGAAAATAACTATATAAGTACTTTCTCACCAGAAGAGCGTGAAAAAAAATATTATTCAATGCTGAAAATAGGAATTCCGGCGGTTATTATTACTGAAAGATTTCATGATGAATTTTTAGCAAAAGTAACAAAAGATTTAGAAATCCCGCTATTGAGAGTTGTTGGGCAAACTACAAGTGAATTTACCCAACAAGTCTTAGGCCTATATGATGATTATTTTTCCCCAACCGAAGAATTTCATGGTTCGCTTGTGAATATTTACGGTAAAGGGGTAATGATTATGGGGAAATCTGGAATTGGGAAATCTGAAATCACAATCGAACTTGTTAAAAAAAATCATTTATTTGTTGGTGATGATCGAATTGTTGCAATGCGTAAAGCAAGTAAAATTTTTGGAAAGAGCCATGAAATTCTAAATAATTTAGTTGAAGTTCGAGGAATTGGAATTGTTGATATTGCTCAAACAAATGGTTATCAGGTAATTCTTGATGAAACTGAGATTGAATTAATAATTGACTTAATAAAATTTGGGGAGAACGGTATTGATGACACAGATCGCCTTGGAAATGAATACAACAGTAAAAATATTTTAGGGGTTAAAATTCCTCACATTAGAATTCCTGTTTCTTCGGGAAGAAATATCGCCAATATCATTGAAACAGCTGTGGCCCAATTAAAAATTAAGCAAAGCGGTAATTGAGTTAATCCAACTAAAATTATTTCAAATCGAATTGACAAAGTAAATCAAGATGATAACTAATTTATTGGCAAACATCCCAGCGCCTGGAACTCCAATTGATGATTTTCTAAAAAATCAGGCACAAAATGATCGCTTTTGAGGATGGATGCCAATCTACCCGCTTTTCATTTTTGCCGGTGTTATTGCGGTTTTGATTGCTTCAATTATAAAGTTCAGAATGCGTAATATCCCGCTTCAAGAGTTGGGAATGTCAATCTTTATAATTATTCCTACTGGACTTGTTGGAGCAAGTGTATTGGGAAAATTTGACCTCTTATATAACAACTGAAGAGTTTGAGAACTATTATTTTTCTGACAACCAGGAATGTCAATTTTTGGAGGATTAATTTTTGGAGGCGCTTGTGGTTTTGCTTGGTTTTACAAAAAAGGACAACACTATCGAATTTCTACATGAGTTTATGCAGATTGCATAATTCCAAATGTTTTTTTGGGTCAAGCAATTGGACGCTGGGGGAATTTATTTAATCATGAAATCATGGGAAGGGAAACAAGTCTGAAAAGCTTATTAAAATGATTACCAGATTGAATCGTTTCTAAGTTGTGATACCCAATAAATCCTTCCCCAGATGCCCTCCCAACAGATCAATGATATGTTATATATCGAGAACCGCTTTTTTTGTATGAATCAATTGGTTGTTTTGCTTTGTTTATTTTAACAACATTTTTTATTGCTAACCTAGGAAGATTTTTCAGTAAAAAACCTTGGAAAATCTACCCTAAAGATTACCCTTATAATAAGTGGGTGAATCAAGATAATATAGAAATTTCTGATTATCAACGACCAATTCGCTATCGCAAAAAAACTAAAAATGGAATTGAAATGTTATCAATAGGCTTTTGAGAATCATGAAATAAAGCCTACTACTTAAAAATGCTAGACAAAGACCAGATAATCTACTTTACAAATAAAGAAATTGAAATTGATAAAAATTTTCAATCAAAAGTTACTCAGCTTGAAAAAATAAAAAGTAACAAAAGCCTAAGTCTGCAAACTTTAAATAATAGTTTTGCAAAGCAAGTTAAGAAGATAACAACTAAAGATGAAAAAAAAGCTTTAAAGAAATCTAAGAAAATCGAAGAAAAAAAGATAATTAAAGAATATCAACCTAAAATAAAAAGCCTGAAATCTGAATTATCTTGATTTTCACGTTGTTGAAAAGCAGATTCAAGAGAGTTATATCAAGCCAACAACCCAAATAATTATTTTATAGTCCACTGTGGCACCCAGACCGGGTTTTACTTATTTAGTTATATGGTATTAAGATGAGTTTTGGAAACCCGCCGAACTGATGTTGAACTTGTAATTAAACATTATTTTGTCGCTGATATGTTACTATTTGCTCTATTTGCTCTATTTGCTCTATTTTTTATAGTTTTTGCTCAGGTAATTTCACCTAAAAAATATCGTAAAATCGATTGATTATATGAAAAATCATATTAATAAATTAAAATTATGTTAGAATTAAAAAAAGTGAGGTAAATTTCTATGGTAGATTGAATTTTCGACACCAACGAATGAGAAATTTGAAAACTTGGTTGAGTTCAAGAATCATATGGATGATTTAGAGTGTACGCCTTTACAATGACAACTGGAGTAATTGTTGCAATTGCTTTTTCGGCATTTAAGTTTTGAAGAAAAGAGCTTCAAATTACACATTTAGGCATTGGAGCTGTACCAATTGTAATATTTTCTTTGTTTGGTGGAAGTTTTTTTGGTAAATTAAACACAGGAGGATATGACCAAAATACATTCGGTGGAATTATGTCACTATTTGCTTTTTGACAACCTGGAATGTCTATTCATGGAGGGGTTTTTGTTGGTTCCTTTGTGGGGATAATTATTTTTTACCTAATGGGAAGAAAAAGTAAGGTTTCAGTCTGAACCTATATGGATGCAATAATTCCAAATATTTTATTGGGTCAAGGAATTGGACGTTGAGGAAACTTTTTCAACCATGAAATAACAGGGCCTCCAATTGCCTTGGCATCAGAAAATAAACTTTGATGACTGCCAAATTTTATTACTCAAAATACTCAAGCTCTATATAAAGGGCAAACTGGTTCTGTAATAAATGGCATCACACTAGAGAATGGTCAATTATATCAATTAAATCCGATTTTTGTTTATGAAGCTTTTTGGTTAACTTTCGCTTGAGTAGTGATCACATTTGTATTGCCAAATATTTTAAAATGATTTGGTAAAAAACCAGAAAATATTAATATGTCAAAATTAACTCTGCAATTAAAAGAGGAATACTTTAGTTCTTTTGTACCAAGCAATTTAGAGCTCCCATTTACTGGATATAGAACTTGAAAATTCAATCGTGTTTTTACACAAAATATTTCAAAGTATGGTATTGATAATTACCATAAAACCAAAGCTGATTTAGATGCCAAGCGCCAAAATAAGGAAATTTCATTTATAAAATATCGTTGAAAAGTCGGAAAATCCTTGGAAGAGGCAAATAACCCCTACAGATTCAAGGTAATGAGGGTTGGAGCTGAGGCTGGAGCCTACTTCTTTGCATGAAACTTTGTAAGATTTATATTAGAATTACAAAGACCTTCAAACCACTTATTCATTCAGCATAACAAACCACTTTCATTAACACTTATTTTCCTTACTGCTTTAGTTGGTATTGGAATGATTTTATTTTCACAATTTGTATCGCCGTATCTGTTTAGAAAACCGGGATATGTTTTTGAAAAAGAATATTTTAAAGTTATTGAAGTCAAATCTAAAAAAAGTAAAGTCAAAACATCAAACAAAGATAATTTAAAACAAGAAAAAGCGCAAGAAAAACTGATGAAACTTAAACAGAAAGTATAGTGGGTGATTTTATGTCTTTTGCTATGGAAGTTAAAGAAGAAATTGTTACGCACACGTTCTCCGAAGAACAAAGGCGTGCTTTTTTATGTGGATTTATAAAATATAATGGTGAAATTATTATCTCAAATAACCAACCTAAATTAATTCTCTCAACAATCAGCAACAGAATAGCTCGAACTGTTATTAGTTTTTTAAAGACCTTTTATGAGGGCGAAATTTTAATATCAATTTTACAGTCACAAAAACTCAGAAAAAATAAAACTTTTCAGATAACTTTAAAGGATAATGTTTTTGATTTTTTATTTAAATTTAATATTTACAACACTAATAAAAGTGCTAAAATAATATCAGTAGTTGATGAAGTGGTGAATAATTCCAGTTTACTGAGAGCTTATATTTCAGGCGTATTTATTGCGATTGGTAGCGTAAATTCTCCAAAGACGAGCAACTACCATTTAGAGTTACAATTTAGAGATGAAGAGTCATCGCTATTTTTCAATGATTTATTAGAGCCGTTAGGATTTACTTTTAAAAAAATAAAAAGAAAAGCTAAGTTTATAAGTTATTTGAAAAAGTCAACTTTTGTTTCAGATTTTTTGAAGTTAATCGATGCTCCAAATGCAGTAATGAATTTTGAGAATCAGCGAATATCAAGAGATATGCTGAACAATATCAATAGGATGATAAATATAGATATTTCAAATCAAGCAAAAACTCTAGATGCCGGCCAAAGACAAGTTTACCAAATCAACAATTTGAAAGAAAAAGGTTATTTTAGGTATTTGTCAGATAAGGCGAAATTTTTAGCAAATGCTAGACTTGATCGACCAGATGCCTCTTTTTCCGAATTAGAATCTATTTTAAATCAAAATAATATACCAATAACAAAGTCTGGAATTAGCAACTTGTTTAGAACCATAGAAAAACTTTATAAAAATAGTCAAGAGGTAAATTATGAAAAAAGATAATGTAATTTCAATATTGAGCAAAAATATGAAAGAACTAAGAGTTAAAGCAAACCTTACTCAAGAAGAGTTAAGTTTTCGTTCAGGATTGCATAGAAATTATATTTCGGACACAGAGCGTGGAACGCGAAACATTTCAATAAAGGCTGTTGAAAAAATAGCCAAAGGACTTGAAGTTCCAGTTGAAAATTTATTTTCTAACAACAACGATTAAATAATAAAAAATGCTGACTTTAATCTGCATTTTTTATTATTTAAGTACAAAATGTTGTGTAGTTGTCAAGAGCGGCTGCGGTTCTAACCTCCTTATAACCACCATAGAGTATATATACTTTTATTTTTCGAGAATCTAGCAAATGGTAAATTTCTAAGTTGCTGCGATAATCTTCGTTAATTAGTAAAATTTTCTTTTGACGCTTTAAAGTTTTAAAATAACGAATCTTAAAAGTTAGGTGGTCAATATTTTCACTACCATTTAAGTGACTTGTGCTAAAACTAGCTGAAGGTCTTATATCAATAACTTGTCATTTTGCAGATTTAATGATTTTTGGAACTTTCTTCAAGTTCTTTGTTCGATATTTTCTTTTAAATGCATTTTTGGTAAAAATCATACCAAAAAACTTTATAATTGATTCAATAAACTGCATAAATATACCTCAAAATAATTATACATAATTTAAGTTTTTATAGTAAAATAATTAAAGGATTAGGTGATAAATATGCAAGGTGCAGGAACACATGAAATACAAAATATTATAATTACGGTGTTTGAAGTTTTTGCGTTAGTTGTTTCGTTGTTAATGATCGCAGTTGGGTTAATTCAAAACAAAAAATCGCAGACAGGACTGAGCGCTTTAAATGGTGGAAATGATGAACTATTTTCAAATTCAAAAGAGCGTGGTCTAGATAAAACAATGTCAATTTGAATGTTTTCTTTAGGAATTAGCTTATTTGTTATTACAATAATTATATGTATTTTGACCAACACTATTCTAAAATAATAGTGTTTTTTATTAGAAATTGAGGAATTAATAGTGATTAAATTAATAATAAAAAAATTAAAGGAAAAAAATGGTCGAAAAATTTATGAATTAAGTAACGAACTTCATATTGTTGACATTGAAGAATTTCAGAAAATAATTAATCAACTCGAAACTAACAACACAGTTGTTACCACTGAAAATGACGAGATTTTTTTGCTTGAAAACAATATTAAAACTGGTTCAATCAAGATTAATGATAAGGGCTTTGGTTTTGTTAGAGATAATAATGATTCAGAAAATGACTATTTTGTACCTGCCAATTTTTTGAAAGGTTCTATAACAAGTGATGAGGTAGTCTACCGCGTTGAGACTGAAGATGACGGTCGCAGCAAAGCGGTAATTTTAGCAATCGCCAAACGAACTAAAAAATTTTTAGTTGGAGAAATCATGCCTTCGTGAGATGGCAAGTATTTGGATTTTCATCCAACAGAAAATGGGTTTAAAAATTACCGCATTGTGATGGTTAATAAAAATAACTTCAAGTTAGAAAAAGATCAGTTGATTAAAGTTAAAATTATTGATATTCGTGAAAAAAAGATGTTTACAAAAATTGTTGAAATCATTGGGAATTCTAACAAGGCAGTGGATCGTATTTTATCAATTGCCTACGAATTTGATGTGCCAACAGAATTTAAAAAAGAAACTCTAAAACAAGCTGATGATGTTGCAAAACCAATTGACTACAATAACGAAGAAGTGAAAAGAAGAAATAAAATAATAGTTGACAAGCTACTTGTAACAATCGATGGAGAAGATTCAAAAGATCTTGACGATGCAATCTATGTTGAAAAAATAGAAAATGGTAATTATAAGCTTTATGTAGCGATTGCTGATGTTAGTTTTTATGTTGAACCAAGAACAAGTTTAGACAACGAAGCGTTGTATCGCGGGAACTCAGTCTATTTGGCCAATAAGGTAATTCCAATGTTGCCGAAATCTCTTTCAAATGGTGTTTGCTCATTAAACCCAAACGAAGATAAACTGTGCCTAGTTTGTGAAATGGAATTTGATAGTTCAGGAAAAATTATTAATAAAACCGTCTATGAATCAATTATGAACTCTAAGGCTCGTTTAACTTACAAAGAAGTAAATGAATTTTTTCAAAATAAAATTAGCACAAGAGATGAAGCAATTCAAAACATGTTGTCAACAGCCAGAGAACTACATAATTTAATCGAAAAAGAGCGAGATGTTCGCGGGTCGATTGATTTTGACATTAAAGAAGCTAAGGTAATTTTGGATAACGATTCTAATGTAATTGACATTGTTGCAAGAAGTACAGGAATAAGTGAAAAATTAATAGAAAATTTCATGGTTAGCGCAAACGAAAGTGTTGCACAGATTATTTTTGAAAAATCATTGCCCTTTGTCTACCGAGACCATGGTAAACCCAAAGACGAAAACTTAATTGAGTGATATGGCATGTTAACGAGTTTTGGGATTAACCCGAAACTAAATGATGAGAGCAAGCTGGACCCAAGAAACATTCGCCACACCCTAAAAGAAATCTCAAACCAAATCAAAGATAAAGATGAATGCGAATTAATAAACATTACATTACTAAGATTTATGGAAAAAGCAGAGTATAGTATTGAAAATATTGGTCACTTTGGTTTAGCAAGTCCGTGCTATACTCACTTTACTTCTCCAATTCGAAGATATTCAGATTTAATGGTGCACCGTTATTTAAAACAATATTTAGTAAATAAAGATTTACACCATTTAGCACTTGAGCGAAATGAAAATTTTATTGAAAGAGCTTGCAACATTATTAATGAGACTGAAAAAAAAGGTGTAAATACAGAAAGGGAAGTAACCAAAGTCTGTATGGCTGAATATATGACTAAATTTATTGGTAAAGAATATGATGGCATAATTTCAGCTGTTTTAAAATTTGGAATTTTTGTTCAACTTCCTAACTGTGTTGAGGGACTAATCCATATTACTGAATTAGGAACTGATTTTCACTATGATGAAAAAATGCAAACAATGGTTAGCAAACAAAACAAAATTTATCGTTTGGGTCAAAAAGTTCGAATTCAGGTTAAAAACGCTGATGTTAAAAAAAGAATAATTGATTTTACTTTTGCAAAGAATGGATAGGTGTTTAAAGTGGGTGAACATGTTATTGTTAAAAATAAAAAAGCTTATTTTAATTATGAAATTATTGAAACCTTTGAGGCTGGAATTGTTTTAAATGGTCCAGAAATAAAATCAATTCGAGCAAAGGAAACATCAATTAATGAGGCATTCATTTTAATTCGCCGAGGTCGTGTAGAAATCTTAAACATGACAATTAAAAAATACGAATACGCAACAAATATCAAACTAGATCCAGATCGCAATCGATATTTGCTACTTCACAAAAAAGAACTTCAAAAGATATTAAAAAAAATTCAGTTAGAAAACTTAACACTTATCCCGTTGCGTCTTTACCTAAAAGATAATTTAGCCAAATTAGAAATAGGTTTGGGAAGAGGTAAAAAAAATATTGATAAAAGAGAAACCATTAAAAAACGTGATGTTGAAAGAAAAATTGCAAAAATAAATAAAATATAACAAGGTAGTTGAACTCTCCTTTATTGATTCCAATCACAATTGAATCAATAAAGGTATATAATTAACTTATGGGGATGTCCCGGTTTCGACAGGATATCTTCGGTGAAAAGCTGCAGTGGTTTGGTAGACCATAAGACTTCTAGGTTTGAAAAAATGCAAACAAAAAACGCGAAAGCGAAAACTTTGAAATGCCAGCATTTATGATCAATAACGCATCAGCTGGAGTTGCTTTAGCAGCTTAATAATTCTTTAGAATTATAGTATTTCCGCAAAACAATAAATTGCATAGTATTGTTTTTGTGTAAGCCTATTGCAATAGAACTGATGACCGACAGTAAGTCAGTTCGAAATTTTACTGTCACCATTTTTTATAATTTTTTGATAACTTTATTATATTAAATGCTCTCAAAGTTATCTAAACTGTAGATGCTCTTCACTGAACTATTTTGGACGCGGGTTCGATTCCCGCCATCTCCACCATTTTTTTATTTGTAAAAAATTTTTATTCAAAATAACTGTTTTTTATAAGTTTCAAAATTTAAAAGCGAGGTAAAATTATGTCACAATCTATTTGAGTCATCATTGCAATTTGTTCGGCCTTTGTTGTTTTTGCAACATTTTTTTATGCACTGACTTTTGGATTGACTCGCCACTTATTTTTTAAAATCAAGGTTTATTATGACATAATAATTGGGATTTTATATGGGATGTTGTCTGTGATAATGTCTGTGATAATAAAAACCAGATCATTTTCTCCAGAAATAACTAATTTAGCAATTTTTTTATCAATCCTTGTTTTTGGTTTGTCTTTGATGTTTAATGGATACACAACCGGCTTTATTGTTTTGGGCCTTAATTTAGTTAGCATACTAGTGATGCCTTTTTGATTTCCAAAGTTATTTCACGGCATTACAAGTGATTATATTTTAACTTTAATTATTGTCAGTTACTCTGTAATTACACTGATGGCAATTTTAAAAAAATACATTAAAAAAATTAATAACTGATGAGTCTGATCAATATTTTCACTAGCGGTTATTAGTGTAGGAACGGTTTTCATTTTAGCTGAAAAATTTGATTTTGAACAGATTGAAAAAATTCTACTACTTTCTTCATGAATTTTAACTGGGTACCTTTGCTTTGGAACCTTCACAGTAATTGACTCAGTATATAAGCATGCTTTAAAATTGAGAAACATAATTGCATATGACCAAAATCGCTATGTTTTAGAAACCGGAGCTAATGCAGCTATTACAGAATATATATCAAAAAACAAAATTAGTTATGGTTTGTTTGTCAATTACTATATTGGTGGTTTTGATAAGTTTGAAAAAAAAGTAAGCGGTCGTGTCAGGGACTATATTGTCCAAAATATTTCTGGTCAAGCAATCAAAAAGTTTCAAGATTTAAACGACAAAACCCTTTTCTTTAAATCCTCTTTTAAATTATTTGGTGCTTTTATCCCTTTAGAAGAAATTGAAATAAATAAAGTGCAAATAGCCATCAAAAATAATCAAAGTCTTATTAGAAGCGGAGACGACATTTTATTGGGAGTCCAAGATGCTATAAGTAAAATCGTAACAGATTTTAAAATTGACAATCATTTGATTTCTGTAAAACTTTTGGCTTCAGCTTCAATTTATGGAATCCACAGTAATGACATTGAACAGCTACAAACTTTTAATCGCTATTTAGAATCTGCTGTGGTTCGAGGAAAAAATGTTAACAAAATCCTTTTAATCGACCCAATTGAATTTAATTTTCAAAAAAATCAAAATCGTAAACTTTTGGCCTTAAACGAAATTGTCGATTTAAATCAGTGCTCAAATAGTTTTGAACCAATATTTTCAAGAGATAATAATAATTTAATTGGCTTTCATTTAAATAACCAAATCAATTTGGTGAATATAACAGATAACGCGAACAAAAAAACTTTGGAAACTATCAATGAAGCTGGGCTTGAATCGTTATTTAATCGATTTTTAAGTTTTGAAAATTTAAAAAGTATTAGACAACATAAAGTGACAATCGTCAATAAGAAAGTTTTTATAAATTACGATCAATGAATTGTTTCTAGTGAAGACTTCTCAATAAAACAACTAGTGAAGAAAATTAATTCATTTCAATTAAAAGATATTGAAATAGTTTTTGTTTTTGATATAAGAAAAGAAATAAGCGCCTACTCAACTTTGGAAGAAAATATTAATTTAATCAAAAAAAATAAAATTCAAATCGCTTTAGAACACTTTGGTTCTAAAAATACAAATTATGAACTCATTAGTAGATATCAACCTGATTTTGTAATAATGGATGAAGAAATCATTCACAAATTAGGTAATGTCAAAGCCTTCGATGAAATTTTTGAAAGAGTAGTTAATATTGCTAATAAAATTGAGGCTAAAATGATTTTCAAGGGAATTGATAACTACACAATTTTCAAAAAAATTCAAAAACAAAACGCCGATTTGATTTGAGGAAAATTATTAGGGGAAAGCCGAATCCCAAAACCCAACCTAGCAGAGGAAACCTTATTTTTATTAAATAAAAAAGTCTAAATGTGAATATGGTATCATTAAATAATATAGAATGGTGAAAAAAATGGAAATGACTGAAGTAAAACAAATTGAAGAGCAAATAATTGCCCTGTTTAAGAAAAACGATTTGAAAGAAATAAAAAAAATTTGTGAATCGTATCCGCTAGTGGATATCGCCGAAGCCTTAGCTGAAATCGAACACGAATCAGTTTTGAAGATTATCAGACTTTTGGAAATTGAGGATTCATCGCATATTTTTATTTACTTGGGGCATAAGACTCAAGAATATTTGGTGAGGGAATTATCAAATGCCGAACTAAAACCAATCATAAAAGATATTTACGTTGATGATGTAATCGATATCATTGATGAACTACCAGCTGAACTTGTAAAAAAAGTTTTAAAACTGGCTTCGCAAGAAGTTAGAATGAAAGTTAATCAAATTTTAGAATATGATGAAACCACCGCTGGGGCAATAATGTCGGTTGAATTTATTAAACTGCAAGAAGAAGTCACTGTCCAAGAAGCAATTAATGAAATTAGAAAACTCCATGACGCTAACGAAGAAAATGAAGATTTCTTTGTTGTTGATAAATTTGATTCTCTAAAAGGAACTGTTAAATTAAAGGATTTAGTCTTTAATAATGAAAAAATTATTATTTCAGAAATCATGGATAAGCGGTTGATCTATGCGCAGACTACAACCGATCAAGAAGAAGTCGCTGATATTTTTAAAAAATATGATATTGAAACTCTGCCAATTTTGAACTCAGAAAATAAATTAGCTGGAATAATAACCGTTGATGATGTCATTGATGTCATTGAAGAAGAAAACACTGAAGATATACATAAAATGGGAGGAATTAAACCGTTAGAGGATAGCTATTTTGATAATAATATTTGAAAGATGGTAGGATCTCGAGCAGGTTGGCTAACAGCATTAATGTTATCAGCAACAATTGTTCAAATAATAATAATTGCGTTTATGGTAGCTTTCAAAGTTAACGATAGCAATAATAATTTAAATAGTAGTACCTATGTCATGACAATGATTTTAATGCCCTTGTTGGTTGTTGTCTTAACAACGGCTAGCAACTCTGGTAATCAATCTTCAACAATGATTGCCAGATCTATAGCCCTAAAAGAAATCAAGACAAAAGATTACTTCAAAGTTGTTTGAAAAGAACTTCGTGTATCAGTAATTATTGGGTTAATTTTAGTTATTTGTAATTTTTTAAGAATGCTAATAGTTTATGCAGTTCAATTTAAGGGTGATATCAATAATGTTATTCTTTGGACCTCAATCGCCGTCACCTCAATCGCGCTATTTATTTCAGTTGTGATTTCTAAATTAATTGGGTCTACACTGCCACTAATTGCAAAGTTTATAAAAATTGATGCCGCCATTTTTGCATCACCAATCATCACTACAATTGTTGATATTTTATCAAGTGCTATTTTTCTAGGAATTGCCTTTGCAATGTATAGTCCAATTTTGGGAATTTAATTATGAGATTAAGAAATAAATCATGAACAAGTGCTTTTTTAAAAGAGCACAATGAGTGGTTACTGCAACCCAATAAATTAAGTCCCATTTCAAGTGAAAAAAATTTTAATAACTTTAAACCGCTAAGTTTGGAAATAGGTTGTGGCAAAGGCCAATTTATTACACAACTTGCGAAGCTAAATCCACATGAAAATTTTGTAGCAATGGAAAAAGAAGCAACTGTAGTTGGGGTGGCCTTGAAGAAGACAATTAATCTTGACCCAGATTTGGACAATCTGAAATTTTTAAATCACTATGCTGAAAATTTAGAAGACTACTTTCTAACAAATTCAGTTAAAAAAATTTATTTAAATTTTTCAGATCCTTGACCCAAATCTCGACACGCAAAAAAACGACTAACGTTTACAACATTTTTGAATACTTATGAAAAAATTTTGATTCCCCAAGGAGAAATTCAAATTAAAACCGACAACGACAAGTTGTATGAGTTCTCCTTGGAAATGGTTGCCCTAAATAATTGAAAAATTTTGAAACAATCAACAGATTTATATAACGATCAGAATTTGTTAAAAGATAATATTCCAACAGAATACGAAACCAAATTCCATCAATTAGGAAAAAACATAAATTATCTTTTAATTACAAAAAATTAAGATAAACAAGTAAAAAACATCAACTTAAATATAAAGTTGATGTTTTATTTTATTTAATTTTCAGTTTGCTCCTTGGTATCTTTTTTTATATTAGTTTGGAATTCGATTCTTCACTTTAAAGCACTTTTTTTAATTTCCTCACTACTATTTAAAAGATAAGTTGTCATAAAAAAATTTAGATACAGCAGCGAAATGTTGATACTTCCAAGAATTAATGCAGGAGCCCAAGCCACCCTAAAGCTATCTTGGATATTAAAACCTTTAGCAATTGATGTACTTGCAACTATTATAAAAAACGAGACAATTGAAATTGTAATTGCTAAAACATGACAATACTTTGAAGTCTTAAACTCAACGCTTTTTGCTTGATTATTTTCTGTATTTACTTCAAAATGGCTTTCATATAAGAAGCTAATTGAAGTTTTTCCAAAATTAAGAATTCCAATAACAGAGTTAATGATTATTAAGTCTAATACAAATTGGCTTGTTAAAGTAATTTTTGTAATAAGCGAAAAATTAATATTTAATATAATTGTCAAAGCCATTATTAAAATGAAAGCGTTTATTGCTCCGATTCAAAGGACCGGCTTCTTGGTTATTTTACGAAATTTTTGAATTTCCATATTATTTACCTCATATACATTATAGCAATAAATCTTCAACAATTGATTAAAAGGGGATTTTGAAAACAAAGAACTAAACCACTGTGGTCGTATTGGCAATAATCCGTAAAACGATTTTAGATTTAAAAAACGATTTTATATTCAGTGACTTTTTTGCTAAGTTATGCGATATTTATAAAGTAAGGAGAGAAAAAAAATGAAAAAATTACTATCAATAATAGCTTCAAGTGCCCTTGTGACGACTTCTGTTACAAGTGTTGTTGCCTGCGGAAATAATAAATTTACTGATATTTTTCTAATTTCAGATGTTGGAAGAATTAATGATAAATCATTCAACGAGTCAGCATATGATGGAGCAAACAAATTTTTAAATGAACAACTATCAATTACAGATCAAAAAATTTCATACTTGTTACCAACAACAACCAGCGAGATTGAAAAACAGTACGATACAGCAAGAAATAATGGTGCTAAAACATTATTGCTACCAGGATTTGCTCATCAAGAACACGTAGATCACGCCCAAGAAGTGATCAAAGATTCTGGAACAGCTATTTTATTGGATGGTTCATCAAATGACAATAAGGATGTTATTGGTGTACAATTTAATTCAGAAATGTCAGGTTTTTATGCGGGGGTTGCTTCAATTCTTTACATGATTGGCCAAGGTGAAAGAGATATAAAATTATCAGCTTATGGGGGACTACATAACCCAACAGGAGTAACTAATTTTATTAGCGGATATATGGCATCAATTGAATTTATTAATCAATTGCAAAATCAAGAAGATAAAACAACTTTGGATAGCTTAATTAAGGTATTTAATCCTGACAAATCGTCAGCTGATTTAAATTCTGTAAGTAGAGTCGCTTCTCAAAAAAATGAACCCACAAAAAACGACGATCAAAATTGATTTTCTGGTTCTTTTGGAGTTGGTGGAGGTAAGGCTATTAGTGAAAAACTAATTAGTGAAGGAGCCAATATCATTTTTCCAGTTGCAGGCCCACAAACCGAAGACACTTTAGGAACAATCAAAGAACGTAACAAGGAAGGTAAAGTTTTTGTGGTTGGGGTTGATACTGACCAAGTGCAATTATACAAAAACTACAAAAACTACTTTATAACATCAGCTTCTAAAACTCTTTCTATGGCAACACAAGCAGCTTTAATTAATAGTAAAGTTTATGAAGGAACCGTTTCAAAAGAAGACAAAGCTAAATATCAAGGTTATGAGAAAGATGGAACCCCAATTTCAGGACCATGAGATGGACATGATGTTTGATTTAATGGTGATATAAGTTATGGTAGTGACAATAAAGTTAGTGAAGAAAATTACAGACAACTAATGGCATTACTTGAAGGAGCTGGTGAAGCACTTAGTGAAACTTATCACGAATTAACAGAGGGAAAAAATAGCGCTCAAGAAATTTTAGATTCACAAATCATTTCAAAAATGGGGTTAGCTGCTGCTGCAGCAACCAAAAAAATATAATTTAAGTTATTGGAAAAATCACCACAAGAGAATTTTAATTAAAAAATATCTCCGATTTTTTCAATAATATTTTAAATTTATGTATAATAGTAATGAGCACTAATACAGGTACTCATAAAAAGTATTAATAGGAGGTAAATATGAAAAAATTATTAAGTATAATAGCGGTAGGAGCACTAACAACAACATCAGCATTGACAGTTGTTGCGTGTGGAAGCAATACCAAAGATTCAGAAGTCTGGGTTGTGACTGATACTGGAAGAATAAATGATAAATCATTTAACGAGTCAGCGTATAATGCAGCAAACATTTTTCTAAAAAATGATTTGAAGCGTGAAACAACAAGTTCATTTTTGCAGCCACCGGTAACTAGCCAGTTGGTTCAATCATATGAAGCATCAAGAAAAAATGGTGGTAAAGGTTTGGTTTTACCTGGATATCAACATGCAGAACACATTGAACAAGCATCAAAAATTTATTCAGAGGGTGACAGAAAAGGATCTGTAATTTTCCTTGATGGAAGTTCTAAATCTGATGGTAAACAATTAGATAATGTAATCGGTGTTTTATTTAAAGCAGAAATTTCAGGATTTTATGCTGGAGTCGCTTCGATTCTTTATAATTTTCAAAATAATCAAAAAACCCCAGTTATTACAGCCTATGGGGGTGGGGCACACTCCCCATTTGCAACATCGAATGCTCTAGCTGGATATTTTGCTTCTGTAACTTTTATGAATCAATTATTAGAACAAAATAAAACTGGAACTACTCCAGAATTACTAACTAAACTTTTAGGAATCATTGGTCACACTCCAGAAGATTACAAAACTGGTGGACAATCAGTTAAGTTCTCATCGGTTCAAAACCTTGGAAAACCAGGAGAATCAATTATTGAAGATAACTTTTTTACAAAAACATTTAATGAAGGTGGGGGAACTGCGCTATCTACCAAATTAGTTACAGGATCAAATGAAGCTGATAAAGCCAGTGTAATTTTCCCATTTGCTGGACCACAAACCGAAGATACTTTAAAAGTAATAAAAGATCAAAATTCAAAAGCACTAGTTGTTGGGGCCGATGTGGACCAAACAAATTTATATGCAAACTATAGTGATAAATTTATTACAAGTGCCTTGAAAGATTTAGAAGGTGCTGGAAGAGCGGCTCTAATTCACAGTAAAGCGTTTGAAGATCAAGAAATTGATTTAACAGCGGAAGGAATTATTAAAGGAACTGATAAAAACGGAGTTGAAGTTACTGGCAAATGAGATGGCCAAGACGTTTACTTTGGTGGAAAAATCGCTACTGGTGAAAAAAATAAATTCAAAGCTGACCAAGCCAATAAACTAATGGAAGTTTTAAAAGAAGCCGGTGAAAAATTGAGTGAAGTATACCAAGCGGGAGAAAATTTAGAAAGTTTCTCTTATGTATTTTCATATGATTTTATTACAAGCTTAGCAACAGCTGCTTCGTCAACTTCACAAAAATCTTAAAATATAATATAATTACTTAGTAGAATCAATGAGGAAACAATAATGAAAAATGAAGTTCAATATGCGGTTGAAATGGATTCTATTACTATGATTTTTAACAAAACCTTAATAGCAAATGATAAAATCGACTTTAGAGTAAAAAAAGGTGAGATTCACGCCCTTGTTGGTGAGAATGGAGCTGGTAAATCAACTTTAATGTCGATTTTATTTGGTTTATACGAACCAACACAAGGTGAGATAAAAATTAACGGTAAGATGGAGTCAATTTCGTCGCCAGTGAAGGCAAACCAACTTGGAATTGGAATGGTTCACCAACACTTTAAATTAGTTGACATTTATCCTGTATGAATGAATATCGCACTAGGTGATGAGATTACTAAAGCAAAACTATTTTTAGATAAAAATAAAATTAAAGCTAAAATTACTGAAATAATGGAAAAATATCATCTTGAAGTAGATTTGGATGCAAAAATCGAAGATATTACAGTTGGGATGCAACAACGTACTGAGATTTTAAAAATTCTCTATCGTAGTGCTGACATTCTGGTTTTTGATGAGCCAACAGCTGTTCTAACTCCAATTGAAATTAAAGGACTTTTGGATGTAATGAGAAAATTGCAAAAAGACGGTAAAACTATAATTTTTATTACTCATAAAATGTCAGAAATTCAGGCGGTTGCCAATTCAGCAACAGTAATTAGAAGAGGGAAAAAAATTGAAACTTTTGACATGAGCAAAACAACAATTGAAAAACTAGCCGAAGCAATGGTGGGAAGAAAATTGGTTGAAGTTAAAAATAACTACACCCCTTGTCAAGATAAAGTGGTACTAAAAATTGAAAATTTAACGATGAAAAAATTAAGTAACCACAAAGTAATTGGTTTGGAAAATTTCAGTTTAGATATTCATGCTGGTGAAATTGTTGCGATTGCCGGTGTTGAAGGAAACGGTCAACAAGAGTTGGTTGGAGCAATTTCGGGACTTGAAAAAGTAAGTCAGGGAACACTATTTTTAAATAATGAAGATATTACAAAAGCTTCGATCAAAAAACGTTACCAAAAATATAAAATTAATCACATTCCTGAGGACCGTCACAAACACGGTTTGGTTTTAGAAAATGATATTATTCAAAATATGGTTCTTCAAAATATTGACGACCCTGAGTTTAGCAGATTTGGAATCATGAAAAAAAATGCGATCCAAAGTTATGCTCAAAAAATAATTGCCAAATTTGACGTTAGAGGATCGCAAAATGGTTTTGCAATCTCGCGTCAACTTTCGGGAGGAAACCAACAAAAGGCCATTGTTGGTCGCGAGCTATCCAGAGATCACAATTTAATAATTATTTTTCAACCCACAAGAGGATTAGATGTAGGTTCTATTGAGTTCATTCATAACGAAATCCTAAAAGAAAAAGAAAAAGGTAAAGCGGTTTTGCTTGTAAGTTACGAGCTAAGCGAGGTAATGGCCCTTGCTGATCGAATTGTAATTCTAAATGGGGGTAAAAAAATTGGTGAGGTTCCAGGTAAAGGAGCCAAGCGAGAAGAAATTGGATTAATGATGACAGGGAAAGGAGCTACTTAAAATGGATTTTAAAATTGATAGCTGGCTAATGCGAGAAAAACTAAAAATTTCGCTAAAGTCAGATAAAACAAAAACCAAACTAAAGTACATTAAGGCTTCTGCCCTTGCTTTAACTTTTGGTATCGTTCTTGGAATTATTATCATTTTTGCAAATGGTTATAACGGAATCGGTTACTTTTTTGAGTTATTCAAAGTTTCTTTTAACACAATCAAATTTGGAAATGGGCAATCTGATTTCGACCGAATGATGAGTCACTTTTCATCTTATATCATTTTGGCATTAGGATTAGCCATGGCATTTAAACTAGGACTATTTAATATTGGTGGTTCTGGGCAAGCTGTTTTGGGTGCTGGTCTTTCAATCATCCTTGTAGCTGAAATGGAAAAATCAACTGGAATTTCTTTTGCCACAGTTGGGGGAAGTTATATTGTAGTAATTTTCCTAATCTTTGTATTATCTGCGGCGACAGTGTCTGCTCTTGCTGGAGTTTTAAAAGTATTTTTCAACATTCATGAAGTTGTAACAACTGTTATGATGAACTGAACAATATGATACTTTATTCGCTGAATCATCATGAGAAATTCAGAAGATTATATTAGTACAAATCAAGAAACCAAAGCTTTTGATCACAATTGAATAAGCATTGGGGGTAACCAATGAATTCTTGGGATAATCCTAGCGATTGTTTGTGTTGGAATAGTATTCTTTGTTTTAACATTTACAACTTTTGGTTATAAATACAACGTTGTAGGAAAGCAACATGAAGCGGCTAAATATGCTGGTATTAATAACAAATCTTTTGTTATTGTAGCAACAGCTATTTCAGGGGCTTTGATCGGAATCGCTGCTTTTATCTATTACATTTCAATCGAGAAAAAAATTGGTTATGCAACTAACACGCTTCCCACATTTGGTTTTGATGGAATATCCATTGCACTTGTGGCCTTTAATAATATTTTTGGAATAATTCCAATTTCATTCTTATGGGCTGTGATTAAGAGTTCTGCAACAGCAGCAACGGGGAATCCATTATATAATGGACTTTCAAATGAGGCAGCATCACTGATGTTTGGAGCTGTAATTTATGGGGCAGCCATTTACTCAGTCTTCTACCGCTTTGTACCGATTCAAAAAATTAAGTTTAGAATATATCAAGCAATGGATTTCAAAACTAAGATCGAGTACAAAAAAAACCTTGCAACAATCAAGGATTATAAACAAGAAATTAACAGTATTAAAAATGAACGTAACGCAGCTTTAAAATTAGTACCTAAAGTTGAAAAAAAATTAGAAAAAAATCAAAATGATATCAGCTACTTATTAACTCCAAAAGAAATTGCCGCAGCACCATTTAATGATCGTATAAGTATCATTAAAAGCAAAATCAATTCTCTAAAAGTTTTAAACAAAATTATTTGAGAAGAAGGATATCAAATTTACTTAAATAATGGACTACGCGGCATAAAAACTTGAAAACAAAAAAATGACAATTTAATCTTAGGGACAACATTAGACGAGTTAACTGAATTTGTAATTGAAAGAAACCATAAGGTTTTGCAAAGCAAGAAAACCTTTAAACAATTTTTAAAACATTCAGAACAAATGAATGATTCAAAACTTGATGATGCTATTTTAAAACAAAACGCCAAACAAAAACATGGGGTTGAAAATGCAGAACAAGAATTGTTGGATAAGACAATTGCCATTAACACCGACTTTAAAGAATCGCTTATGGATTATAAATTACGTCGCGATTTAGAAATTAAAAATGCTAAGCAAGAAGCTGCAGTTGCGGGGGAAAAATCAGTTATCGCCTACAACAAAGTTATTAAAGTCAATAATGAAAATTATAAATTAATGTTAGAATCGGTAAAAAAAGAGTATGAAGTAATTGAAGAAAATTTGAAAAGCCAATTGCAAGAATTAAAAAGTATTTATCAAAAAGATTTAGAAATTGCAAAAGGTGACAATCAAAAAATTAAAGATCTCAAAGATAACTATGAAAAAAATCTTATGAACTTAAAAGCCCAAAGCTTTGAGAAAAAAATGGAGGTGAAATATTAATGATTACAGTAATGTTCGCCTTCATTTCTGGAGTTTTTGCCATCTTTCTAATCGCAGCAATTTCAGGAACACTTTCAGAGAGAGCTGGAGTTGTCAATATTTCGATTGAAGGTTTTATGACAATGGGTGCTCTATCATTTGCAATCGTTGGAAGTTTTATGAATGAAGATGGTCAAAATAATTGATCTCAAATTATTGCTTTGCCAGCAGCAATGGCAGTTTCAGGACTGTTTGCGCTACTTCACGGGTACGCTTCAATTAGATTGAAATCAAATCAAGTGGTAGTTGGAACCGCAATAAATATTTTAGCGCAAGGAATTGCTTTATATTTGGCCACTTCAGGAATCTTGGGATCAGATGGTACTAGAATTCCAACAAACTATTCACCTGTTCGATTTGATGGTAATGCTGGGATTCTAAACTTGTATCTAGTAATCGCCATCGTTGTTGTAATTGCTGTGGGGGTATTCTTCACCTTTACTAAAACTGGTAAACGTTATGCAGCTGTTGGTGAAAATCCTAATGCTGTTGATGCAGCTGGAATTAACATAATTAAATACCGCTACTTTGCAATTGTTTTATCAGGGATGTTAGCTGGATTAGCGGGAGCAATGTTCGTTGTTGTAAAAACTTCAGGAACGTTCCGTGGTTCAACTGATGGTTGAGGATTCTTGGCCTTGGCAATCATGATCGTTGGGCAATGAAGAATGAAATTTATTGCCCCGGCCGCATTATTATTTTCAGTAATGTTTGGTCTTGGAGAATGATTATGAGCAATCAATGGAGTACCACTATTTATAAGTCAAAATGCAGATTTATTAAAAGTATTTCCATTTCTTGGTTCGCTACTTGTTATGGTGTTATTTAGTAAATGGTCGAAAGCTCCAAAAGCTTCAGGAATCCCATTCGATAAGGCTAAACGTTAATAGCGAAAATATTCTTACCTTAAAAAGCCAATTTTGCAAAAGATGCTTTTATAAGGACAAAATATATTTTATAAATTTATTAAAAATCGACTCAATAGAGTCGATTTTTTAATTATGATTAATGATTTAAAAAAACATATTTTTTTGGGTAATTAATATAAGATTTACATTAAAGCAAGTAATAATATAATACTATAAAGTGATTGTGTTTTCAAATTTAAATTATAAAAATCCTGCTATTTTAGAAATTAATTAAAATAATGCGATAAAATAAATGTACTATATTATGAAAGGATTACCATGTATTCAAAAAAACTAATTGAGTCACTAAATAATGACATAAAAACAAATTTTCAGAACTTAAAAGAAATTAGCCCAAATTTTAAAATTACTTTTGAGGGAGTTTCTAGAATGGTTATGTTAGATCGTTATTCTCAAAAGGATTTGGGATTAAAAACTTTAAAAGTTGGCGATCTTGTAATTACAACAATTAAACCCGACCCAGTTTTTCCATCAAGAGGAATTGGTAAAATAATTAAGAAGTTAAAAGATGACCGCTTTCAAATACAAATTGAACCAAGCTATGTTGGGATCATTGATCCAGAACTAACCATTGAAAGTGGTTTGGAAGATGTTGTCATAAAGAATTTAATTGAAATCGATAAACCCCTAGAAATCTTTTGAGAGCAAATTGCTTATCGAGTTGGTCAAGCACTTGGAAGAATTGAAAAAACAGATCAAAAAATAATCAGCGAAAAATTCACCCAAGAACTTGAAAAATTAAATGTTATTCCTGCGGGAAGAGTTTTATTTGGTGCTGGAAGTAATAGTGCTGTAACTTTTTTTAATTGTTATGTAATGCCCTTTATAAAAGATGATCGAGTTGGAATTGCTGAGCATCGACAACAAGTCGCAGAAATAATGAGCCGTGGTGGAGGGGTTGGAACCAATGGTTCAACCTTGCGACCAAGAGGCGCAATTGCTAAGTCTGTTGGAGGAAAGTCTTCTGGATCGGTAAGTTGATTAAATGATTTATCGGGACTAACTCACTTAATTGAGCAAGGTGGTTCACGTCGAGGAGCGCAAATGATTATGATGGCTGATTGACACCCAGACATTATCGAATTCATTATTTCAAAAATGCAAAATACAAATATTTTATTGTGATTGCGTGAACATTCACAGTCACAATTGATTCGCGAACAAGCCAACAACAAATTGCGTTTTAAGCATTTAACTCAAAATGAGCGCAAAATGCACGAAGCCATAATTCAAAATAAAAAAAATATTGATGAAAACATTGTTGGAGACTCAAAAGCAATTTTAAAAGCCGAAGGAGTTTGAACCGTTGCAAATCCTGATTTTTTATCAGGGGCCAATATTTCAGTAACAATTACAGATAAATTTATGTGAGCGGTTGAACGCGATCTTGATTGAGAACTAAAGTTTCCTGACTTAGATTCTTTAGATGCAAAGCAAAAAAACTTCTATGACACAAATTGAGACAAGATGGGTGATGTGTTTGAGTGGGAAAATAAAGATATGCCAACCAAGGTTTATAATAAAATCCCTGCTCGAGACCTTTGAGACCTAATTAATTTCTGTGCAACTTACTCTGCTGAGCCAGGAATATTTTTTATCGATAAAGCAAATAAAATGACTAATGCACAAGGTTATGGAATGAAAGTTGTTGCCACTAATCCTTGTGGAGAGCAACCCTTAGCTCCGTACTCAGTTTGTAATCTAGCGGCGATTAATCTAGAAAACTTTGTAGATAAGCAAAACAAAACAATACTTTATGAAAAATTAGCAGAAACCGTTGCCAACTGTGTTCAAATGCAAGACAACGTTATTGATGCAACTCCTTATTTTTTAGAAGCAAACAAAATTCAAGCTTTAGGAGAACGACGAGTTGGACTTGGGGTAATGGGGCTTCACGACATGCTAATTTGAGCGGGATTGCGATACGGATCTTCTGAGGCCAATAAAGTAGTTGATAAAGTTTTTGAAACAATTTGCTTAAGTGCTTATCGAAAATCAATTGAAATTGCAAAAATAAAGGGATCGTTTCCGTTTTTAAAAAATAAAAAAGAATTTATTAAATCAGGATTCATCCAGTCACTACCCAAAGAAATTCAAAACGATATTGAAAAATATGGAATTCGAAACTCTCACCTTCTAACGGTTGCACCAACGGGATCAACTGGAACAATGGTGGGGGCTTCAACAGGATTAGAACCTTATTTTGCCTTTTCTTACTTTAGATCAGGAAGACTTGGTAAATTTATGGAAGTTAAAGCCCGAATTGTTGAGGAATGATTAAAATATAATCCAGAGTTCATTGATAAACCACTACCAGATATATTTGTTTCTGCTATGGAATTATCACCAGAAGAGCACGCAGATGTGCAATGCATTATTCAACGTTGAGTTGATTCTTCAATTTCAAAAACTGTAAATGCCCCAAAAGGTTATACTGTGAAGCAAGTTGAACAAATTTACAACCGACTATACAAAGGTGGTGCCAAAGGTGGTACAGTTTATGTTGATGGGAGTCGCGACACCCAAGTTTTATCACTAAGTGATGAGGACCAAACAATGGAAGACAATCTTGAAGTTATTTCAGCTAATAAATTAGGCAAACCAGTTGAAGGTGAACAAAAAGTCGGTAATGAAATTGGTGATCTTTGCCCGGTTTGTTCAATCGGTACTTTAATTGATTCGGCTGGATGCGTTACTTGCAACAATTGTGGAGCTCAACTGAAGTGTGGATTATAATCAAGGGTTCATAATGAAAGTTGAGGACTTAACTTGAATCAGCGTGTAAAGCTATTATTCCGCTTAACAATTATTCCAGTATATGCAGCAATGGTTGTTGGTGCAAAAGAAGCTTTGGCTTTAGTGCCAAACATTGAATTAGTAACCTTTTTATTAAGTTTTGCAGCATTGGTCTTTCCTGTTTTAATGGTTCTGGGAATAATTACGGTCTTTACTTTTATTGAGGTTTTTATCTATTCTTATGGTGTGGCAAATTGAATGCTGTTATATTTGGTTGCTTGACCAATGTTAGTTTTAATAGTCTTGCTACTTCGTAAAGCAATTAAGTGAAATTGAATTATTTTTGTTATTATTAACACATTGTTTGGTTTTGCTTTTGGATTAATTGATGCCACTTTGAACTTCTTTGTTTGATTTAATTTTGATTTTCCAGTAACGGTGGCATATTACTTAAGAGGAATTACTTTCGACATAATTCATGGAGTTGGAAATTGTTTGATTTCATTTATTTTATATAAACCTGTAATGTTACTGTGAGAAAGTCATTTAAAAAAATACTTGGGAGGTATTGAAACAATGAAGCAAGAAAAAGGCTATTTTCATATTATTATGGGGGAAGGTAAAGGTAAAACCTCAGCTTTAAATGGAATGGCTCTAAGAGCAATCGGAGACGGCTGAAATGTTAAATACGTCAGATTTTTAAAAAATCGTCCCACTAGCGAAAACAAGGTTTTAAAAAAAGCCAAAATTGTTGTCGAAAATTACTACCATTTTTCAAAAAAATTTATTTGAGAGATGGATGATGCTGAACGTGTAGAATTTAAGGCAGAAACCCAAAAAGGACTTGACCGATTAAAAAAAATTTTTCAAGACAGCAACATTGACATGGTTTTAATTGACGAAGTATTAGGAGCAATTGAAAATAAATTAATTGACGAAGATGAATTTTTACTAATTTTAAAAAATCGCAAACCTAATATTGAAGTTGCGATTTCAGGTCGATACGCATCAGATAATTTAATTAAATATGCTGACTTGGTAAGTAAAATAGAACCCGTAAAACACTACATCGATCAAAATGTGGAATCTAGAAAAGGGATTGAATATTAATGGGTGATAAATTTAAAATTTGAATTTATAGTTCAATTGCAGCAGTTTTCCTAGCTATTTCGGTGGTATTAAATGTTATTTTTATTTCAAAAAATTTACTTTTAAAAGATAGCCTAAATCAAAAAGAAAATATTTTTTTAACCACAATTACCTATGACCGTGATAATAATCTTTTATATGAAAAAACTTTTGTAAATGTTGAGGCCGGTAGTTTTTATGAAATTACCAAAACAGATAACAGTTTTCAATATTCTGACCCGGGCCCTTTCGGGGTAATGTTAGAAAATGTAAAAAATTACGAAAAGGCTAGTAATGAGTATTTTGCAATAACTTCAAGTACTCACGAAAAGTGCGCAGGGAAAGGTTATGATCAAGAAAAAGAACCAAACGCTTGTGAAGTTGGAGCATCATCTTTGATGGTAACTAAACCAGAAACTTTTGTCATTAAATTAATGGCGTTTTAAAATCAAGATAATAAATAAAAACATTTTAGTTTTTATTTATTATTTTTTTTATATAATACATATAGAAAAAAATTTATAAAAAACTAAATATATAATTTTTACTCTATGTGGTAATATAATGGTGTAAAGGCAGGTAGACAAAGATGACACCACATATAGAAGCTAAAAAAGAAGAAATAGCAAAAGTAGTAATTATGCCAGGAGACCCCCTAAGAGCTGAAGTAATTGCTAAGAAATTCTTAACCGATTACAAACTAGTAAATAAAGTTAGAAATATGTTTATGTATACTGGAAAGTACAATGGCACAGAAGTAACTATCGCGGGAAGCGGAATGGGTTGTGCAAGTATTGGGATTTATTCGTATGAATTATTTAAGTTTTATGATGTAGATAGTATTATTCGAGTTGGTTCAGCTGGAGCATATAGCCCTAATTTAAAAATTTATGACATTGTAAATACAACAATTGCTTTTGGGGAATCACCATTTCCTAAACTTGCAGCTGGAATTGACAGTAACGAAATTTTGGCAAGCAAAAAACTATATGATTTGATAAACCAAACCGCTAAAGAAAATAATATTAAAGTAACTCCAGCACGAGTTCATTCAAGTGATGTATTTTACCGTAAAACAGACTCGATGGCTTATGCTAAAGAAAATAATTTGGACTGTGTAGAAATGGAATCTTTAGCATTATTTGCAAATGCTGTGGAAACTAAAAAAAATGCAGCATGTCTACTAACTATCTCAGACAGCTTTGTGACAAAAGAAGTGACAACAGCAGAAGAGCGTCAAAATAACTTTATGGATATGATTAAGATTGCTTTAGAAACAGCAACAAAGCTGTAAATAAATGAAGCTTTTAGCATTAGAATCAAGTTGCGATGAATTAAGCATCGCAATTTTAGATAATGGCAAAATTTTAAGTAACATTATTTCGAGCCAAATTGAAAGACATAAGGAATTTGGGGGAGTAGTGCCTGAACTTGCAGCGCGGCTACACTTAGAAAATTTGGACTGAGTAATTAGCTCCGCTTTAAAAAAAGCCAAAATTGAAATCGACGCAATCGACGCAATCGCATATACCCAAGCACCTGGTCTTATCGGCAGTTTAATTGTTGGTAAAATTATTGCTGAAACCATTGCAATGTATTTAAATAAGCCACTAATCCCTTGCGATCACATCCAGGGTCATATTTATGGTGCAAGTATTGATAATGAATTTGTCTATCCTGTTTTAGCTATGGTTGTTAGTGGAGGTCACACACAAATTGAATTGATTAATTCAGTTACAGACTATCAAATTATTGGCCAAACTCAAGATGACGCAATCGGAGAATGTTATGATAAAGTTGCTCGTTATTTAGGATTACCTTATCCAGGGGGTCCTGAAATTGATAGACTAGCTGCAAGTGGCAACTCTCAAATTTATCCACTACCAATTCCAAAAACAACTCAAGAATTTGACTTCTCTTATTCAGGATTGAAAACCGCTGCAATAAATTTAATTAATAAAATTAAGCAAAAAGGCGAAGAAGTTGATATCAATAATTTTGCAGCTTCATTCCAAGATGTTGCGGTTAAAACAATTATCCAAAAATTTGATTTAGCAATTAAAAAATACCAGCCCAAAACAATAACTGTTGCTGGAGGAGTTAGTGCTAATTCTTTAATTCGTCAAGAAATTCAAAGATTGGGTAATGAAAATCAAGTTCCAAATATAATTATTCCAAAAATGGAGTATTGTACCGATAATGCGGCAATGATTGGAAAATTAGCACAAGAATTAATAAATATTTCCAAATAATTGATATAATAGTTGTATAAAGAATTTTTAGAAGGAGGTATTTGTATGAGGTCATTTTTAGTAAAATTAGCTACAATCGATGAAAATATTTTAACTAGTCGAGAAACGCAAATTGTTGAGTATATTAAAGCGAATTTACACGAAATTGTAAACAGTAATATGAAGATTGAAAGACTAGCACAAGAAGTGGGAACGGGTTATAGTGCAATCTATGGACTTTTAAATAAGCTAAACATTAGAGGATATCGAGACTTTTCGATTTCGCTTTCAAATGATGCAGATTCTCAAGAAATCGAAGTAGCTAAAAATGATGAAAATGTTGCAGCGAGCTATATAAACTTAATTAAACAAAACTACTCTTTAATAGAAAAGCGCGCTATTTTTGATTCATTAAAACTACTAAGAAAGTCACAAAGAATTTTTATTTGTTATTGAGAAAACTCTCTTATGGGTCCTGCACAAGTTTTAGAGAACTTTTTATATAAAGAAAAATTAAATTGTTACTTAATGGATAATGACTGAGATACACTAGTTGATCGCGTTGAAACATTAAGAGAAGACGATTTATTCATTTTTTATACAAAATATGGTCAATCAAAACACCTTGAAAGAATCATGGAAAAAATTAAGGATAAAAATGGAGATATAATTTATATTTCTGGAAGAGTTTCAAATCCTGAAATTGCTCGAATGGCAAACTCATCACACACTTTAATTATTGAAAATTATGAATCAACTCAATTTAATAGCTATGTATCCCAATCGGTTCCGTTTCACTATTTCAATGATTTATTTATTTATCATTTTGTGAATACATCAAATCAAGAAAGAACCGATTAAGGTTCTTTTTTAAAAGGAGAAAATAATGGAAATATTAAAATTACAACCCTTTTATAGCGAGCGTCTGTGGGGTGGACAAAAGTTAAAGACTTTAGGATTTGACATTCCTGCGGATAAAAAAATAGGTGAGGCCTGAATAATTTCTGCCCATGAAAATGGAATGTCTTACATAACTACACCAGGAAAATACCAAGGCTTATCTTTGAAAGAGTTATTTACTAAGCATACAAAATTATTTGGTTCTGGTTATAGCGAATACCCATTGCTGGTTAAAATAATCACTGCCAACGATTATTTATCGGTTCAAGTTCACCCTGATGACAACTATGCTTTAAAACATCATCAATCTCTTGGAAAACCAGAAAGCTGATATGTTTTGGAAGCTCCCAAAAACAGCAATTTGATTTATGGACATAACGCTCAAAGTCTTGAGGAGTTTCAAGAGCTTGTAACAAATCAATCATGAGACAAATTGTTGAAAAAAGAGCCAATTCAAGAAGGCGACTTTCTCTATGTTCCTCCAGGAAAAGTCCATGCTATTACCCCAGAAGTTGTAATTTATGAATTACAAAGGTCAAGTGATATAACATATCGTCTTTATGACTATGATCGCAAGGATAATCATGGCAATCCGCGAGAATTGCATATTCAAGAATCTTTGGATAATACCAAAATTCCTGATACCGATCATTTTATGACTGCAAATGCTCAGGGAAATGTTTTTTCTTCAGAATACTTTAGCCTAAGTATCGTTGAAGCTCAAAACCAAAATAGCTTCACTTGTCCAGAACAAGCTGATTGACTACAAATCACAGTAATAGCTGGTGAGGGTTTGATAAATGGAGTTGATTTTAAAAAATCCCAATCAGCAATTACAATTAACGGAATTGAAACTTTAGAAATTTCTGGAACTTTAAAATTATTGGTTTCTTGAATCAAAAAATAAGTTAAAACTTTTAGAAAATTAAAAGTTTTAACTTTTTTATTTTTACTTCAGAAAATGCAATATTAGAGACCATTTTGAAATATATTAGATAAAAATTATTGTATAATTGTTAAATAAAGTAAAAGGACGAAAAAAATGGATTTAAAAAAATTGTTAACTAGTTATCAAACACTAGACCAAAAAACTATTACTCTAATAGGTAGAATTCGCAGCAACCGCCAAGGGAAAGTGGTTTCGTTCGCGGTAATAAATGATGGAACTGATATTAATGATGTCCAAGTAGTTTATAAAAGTGATATTCAAGGGCACGAAGATGCACTAAAAGCCCGTGTGGGATCAATAGTTGAAGCAACCGGAAAAATTATTTTAACTCCGGGAAAACCTCAACCGTTTGAAATCCAGGCAACTGCCATCACACTATTAGACCAAGCAATTGAAGAGTACCCGTTGCAAAAAAAGGAGCACACCCCTGAGTTTTTAAGGGAAATTGCACATTTGCGCGCAAGAACCAAAACCTATAATGCTGTTTTTAGGGTGCGTTCAACTCTGGCTTTTGCTATACATAAATTTTTTCAAGAACAGAATTTTGTATACGTGCAAACACCAATTATTACAAGTAACGATGCTGAGGGTGCTGGAGAGGCTTTTGTGGTAACCACAAGAAGTGATGATAAATATGAACAAGATTTCTTTGGTAAGAAAGCCTCGCTAACAGTTTCGGGACAATTAAATGCTGAAGCTTATGCTCAAGCCTTTAAAAACGTTTATACTTTTGGACCAACATTTAGAGCCGAAAACTCTTTTACAACAAAACACGCCTCTGAATTTTGGATGATTGAACCCGAAGTCGCTTTTGCTGATTTACAAGATAATATTAAGTTAATTGAAGAAATGCTAAAAAGCATAATATCATATCTATTTGAAAAAAATAAGGCAGAATTGGAATTTCTTGAAGCAACCCAAGAAGAGGGTCTAATAAAAAAATTAGAAGGAATTATAAAAGCAGATTTTGCAGTAATGAAATATGAAGAAGTTTTAGAAGTTCTAAAAAAGGCAATTTCAAACGGTCACCAATTTGAAGAAAAAAATATTGTATTTGGTTTAGATTTAGGAACTGAGCACGAGCGTTATATTTGCGAGCAGTTTAATAAAAAACCGACATTTGTAATTGATTATCCAAAAGACATTAAAGCCTTTTATATGAAAGAAAATGATGATAAAAAAACAGTTGCTGCAGTTGACCTTTTAGTTCCAGGAATTGGAGAACTAGTTGGGGGAAGTCAGCGAGAAGCTAGTTTTGATAAAATTATTCAAAGGGTTAGAGATATGAAAATTAACGAAGAAGAATTAAGTTGATACACTGATTTACGTCGTTTTGGATATTTTAAGTCATCAGGTTTTGGTTTGGGATTTGAGCGTCTAGTAATGTATGTTACGGGAATGGCTAATATTCGAGATGTAATCCCATACCCAAGAACACCAAAAAATTTATTATTTTAAAACCCTTTTTGGGTTTTTTCATTTAATGTCAAAAATAGATTCTTAATGAAAGTATTATTTTTTTATAAACCAGAAATAGTGTAAAATTATATTAAGAATTGAAGGTGAATTAACATGATAGTTTCAATAATAATAGCAACACAAGGTAAAAAAACACGCCTAGTAGAATCATTTTATAGTATTCAGCAGCAAACAAATTCAAACTACGAAATTATAGTTATTAATGAAGGTAGTGACAATGAATGTGAGCAGCTTTTAAGACAAGAGTTTTTAAGAAATAAAAATTTGAAAGTTGTTTTTAATACTAAAAATCAAGGAACAGCTTATGCTTGAAATATTGGAATTGAATTAGTATCGGGAAGATATTTTGTCTTTTTAAAAGAGGGAAATACAATCGACCCCAATTTTGTACAAAGAATTGAAGATGTAATCAAAAGTAATTCAGAAAAAGTGGACATTATGGAATTTACAATTCAATATACAAAATTAAGTGATTCTAAATCAGACTCGGTTCTAAAATCAGATCACCTATATAACCTAAAAACAGATTTTGATCCGTTTGCTTATACAAATCCGATAATTTATAACAAACTTTTTAGAACAGACTTTATTAGAGAAAATAATTTTTCATTCCGTCGCTTTACAAGATTTGATGCTTTGTTTGTTTATAAAGCCCTGGGGCAAGCAACAAACTATCTATATATTTCAGAAGTTTTAATGAATCACAGATTAAGCGTTATGAGATATTCTGCTTTTGACCTAGTGAATCAATGACCTCATATTATGAATTACTACCGCCGAGTAGGAAAATTCAAAAAGTTGAAAGACGAAATTACCTACGCTTATTACAAAGATTTAATCTATCGTTTCTTATGAATGATTACAAAGTTTGATAATAAAATTCTTGTTAAAAAAGGGGTCGCTTTTGTTGAACGAAAAATAGGTAATAAGTTAGATGAGATTAAGGAAAACCCAGTGTTTTTGAAAAATCTTGAGCCTGAATTTGGAAAGATTGTTAGTAATTTAAAAGATTACTTTAAAGATATCTTAAAAAATAGTTAATGGAAGATTCACAAATTAAAGAGCCAAGTGGCAAAACTTGAGAGATTGCTTCAATGACAAGGATTGGGTTTGCAAGAATTTTTGATTTATTAATTTGTTCAATCCCGGCAATGATAGCAACTTTTTTCTTGCCGCTTCAAGGTTGAACCTCAATTTTAGCAAGTTCCATGATTGCTTTTGTCGTACTTGTTAGTTATTTTATTGTAGTTCCTTTGTTTTTCCATGGAAACACAATCGGAAAAATAATTTTTAGAATAAAGTTAAAAAAGGCTTCTAAAATTACTTTTTTAAACATTTTTTTGCGAGAAAGTTTTTTTGTGATTTTACCTTGACTAATTTCGATGTTACTAAAAATTGGTGCTTTTACAATTTTTAGTATTGGTGATTCGCAAAATGATAATCCTAATTCTAACGGCTTTTGAATTGCTTTTGCAATTGGGCGACTGGGGGACTTATTTTATTTAGTCTGAGCTTTATTTTTATTTTTAACAATTAAAATCCAAACTAATCATCAAAGCGGAATTGACTTGCGCTTTGGAATTTATGCTGTAAAAAATATTGCCTTGGAAGACCGAAAAGATTTCGTCAAATCAAGCCCTACAGAAGAAGTTGGCAAACACGTTCACCTCCAAGACAATCTTCCAGCTAAATTTTCAGAAGATGTTATAAAAGAAATTAATGATATAGATTAGGGAAAATATATGAGCACACAATTTATAAAGGACTTGAATGTTGACCAACTAAGCGCTGTTACAATTGCTGATAAACCATTGAGGGTAATTGCAGGGGCTGGTAGCGGGAAGACAAAGGTTATTACATCAAAAATTACCTATTTAATTTCTGAACTAGGAATTCCCAGTTGAAAAATTTTAGCAGTGACATTTACAAATAAGGCTACTAAAGAAATGAAGACGCGAGTTCAAAAAATGATGCCAGAACTAAAATCACAACCATTTATCAGTACTTTTCATGCCTTGTGTGTCAGAATTTTGCGTGAAGAATTTTTAGAAGTAAATTTAGAAAAAAACTTTTTGATTATTGATACAACAGATCAAAAAAATATTATCAATAAAATCTTAAAAAACATTAATATTAGCTCGGATTCAATTCGTAAATATGAAAAAATTGCAATAAACAAAATTTCAGATTGAAAAAATAACTTTATGAGCCCAGCAGAAGTTCAAGATCAAGCAAATAGTGAATTTGATTTTCAAATGGCAAAAACTTATGAGAGATATTTGGCTGAGTTAAAGCGTTTAAACTCAGTTGATTTTGATGACTTAATCTTACTGGTGCATAAGTTATTTAAAACAAATATTGTTATTCAAGAAAAATGAAGAAACCGCTTTGATTATGTTTTAGTAGACGAATTTCAAGATACAAATGAAATTCAATTCGATTTAATTAAGTGATTAACTTTAGGAAAAGATAACTTAACAGTTGTTGGTGATCCTGACCAAACAATTTATTCTTGACGCGGGGCCCAAGTTGGCATTATATTGAATTTTGAAAAAAATTACAAAAATGCTAAAACTGTTATTTTGAAAGAAAATTACCGTTCCACCCAAAACATTCTAAATTTGGCAAGTGATTTTATAACCCACAATAAAAACCGAGAAGCAAAAGAAGTTTTTTCAAATAAAAGTAGCGGTGAAAAAATCGCCTTAAAAGAAGCGGCATCAAAGGCGTTTGAAGCTAAGTTTGTCGTTGAAAAAATTAAAGAATTGGTTGAAAAAGAAAATTATAAGTACTCTGATTTTTATATTCTATATCGTATCAATGCCTGGTCGCTAGATTTTGAAAAAGCGCTAAACCATTCAAAAATTCCGTTTCAAATGGTTGGGGGACTGAAATTTCGCGACCGTAAGGTAATCAAAGATATTTTAGCACTTTTAAAACTTGCAACATTTGGGGATGATTTAGCAGCCTTAAGAGTTCTTGGTTTTACACCAAAAGTTGGAGCAGTGACGATTGAAAAATTAAGCAATATTGCACAAGAAAACAATTTATCGATTTATGAACTTTTGACAACTCGAGAAGATCTAGTTAATTTGGTATCTAAAAATTTAGGTGATATTATAGCGGCACTATTGGAAGGTCAAAGTTTAATTAATCAGGGAATTGGAGTTTTTGAATTTACAAAGAAAATGCTAAATTTAACTGGATATTGAGACCGCCTAAAATTTTTAAATAAAGATGACGACAGCTTGCAAAATCTACAGGCTTTCTTGGATCAAGTCGAAATTTTTGACAAGGATTTTAAAGTCGATGAATACGGCGAAGAAAATCACGTCCTAGCATTTTTGCAAAATGAGGCTTTGGATAATTCAGAAATTGATAATTTTACGGCAAACAAGGTAACTTTAATGACAATTCACGCAGCTAAAGGATTAGAAAACAAAGTTGTTTTTATTGTCGGTTTAAACAACAACGTCTTCCCATTAAGGTCGGCCTTTAATTCAATTTCTAGTCTAGAAGAAGAAAGAAGAGCCTTGTATGTTGCGATTACAAGAGCAGAAGAAAGGTTATTCCTTTCATATGTTGTTGGAGAGCGCTCTTATATTTCAGATGGTGAACTATCACCTAGTCTGTTTATTAAAGAACTTAATCAGGATTTATACGATTTTGAAAAAAATATTTTTTATCACTCTGATGGAGTTATGAGCTCAAATCATTTTGATAACTTTAATGCTTCATTGCCAACAGCTCAAAAAATTGATTCCAATTATAAAAAGGGAGTTTTGGTAAAGCACGTTATTTTTGGTGATGGTGTTGTAACAAAAGTTCTTGAGCGCCAAGTAATGGTGGCATTTGATAATCCAAAAATTGGGGTAATGTCAATTTCAATTAATAGCACTGCATTACAAATAATAAAGCATTAAGTTTTATAACTATTTACAAATTTTACAAAAAGTTTATAATCATTAAAGTGAGAAGAGGAGGATTATGAAATGGCACAATTTACTGCAAAAGTTATTGATAAAGTCGGGCTTCACGCAAGACCAGCATCAGTTTTGGCTAAAGAAGCTTCAAAATTTCAATCAGAAATTAAAATTAAATCTGAAGGAAAAGAAGGTAATTTGAAATCAATCATGAACGTAATGGCATTAGCTATTAAATCAGGGGCTGAAATCACAATTGAAGCAACCGGAGCTGACGAAAAAGAAGCAATCGCTGCAATCGAAAAAGCAATGAAAGAAAACGAAATTATTTAATTTTGTAAAAAACCACCATAAGGTGGTTTTTTTTAACTGTTTTTATATTATTGGAAAAAAAATTTTAATTTTAATAATATTTTCTATTGCAATTTCTAACTTTGAGAAAAAATAATATGTATAATAAGAATTGAGTATAAAAAAGGGAGAATAATTATGAGTAAAAAAATCACCGGTATTGGAGCTAGCGAGGGAATCGCGATTGCAAAAGCTTATGTTTTGGTGGAAGATCACATTAAGGTATCAGATACAAAGGTAAAAGATACTAAAAAAGAACTAAAATTAATCGATGAAGCTCTAAGTAAAGCTAAAAAAGATTTATCAAACTTACAAAAAATTGCATTAGAAAAATTAGGTCCTGAAAAGGCGGCTATTTTTGAAGCGCACGAACAAATTTTAGAAGACCCAGCAATGAGTGAAGAATGAAACAAATTAGTTCAAGAAGAATTTTGTAATGCCGCTTTTGCTGTTAAAACCGTTGCTGACAAGTATTCAGCAATGTTCTTGGCAATGGAAGATGACTACTTTAAAGAACGTGCCGCGGATGTAAAAGACGTGACAGAACGTCTAATTCGCTATATTTTAAATATGCCAGTCTTGGACTTAGCAACAATTGCTGAAGAAGTAATAATTGTCGCAGATGACTTAACCCCAAGTCAAACAGCGCAGCTAAATCCAAAATTTGTTAAAGGTTTTGCCACAAACATTGGTGGAAGAACAAGCCATGCCGCTATTATGGCTAGAAGCTTGGAAATCCCAGCTGTTTTAGGATTAAAAAATATTACAACAACAGTTAAAAGTGGTGAAATGCTGGCGATTGATGGTCAAACAGGAAACCTGGAAATTGCGCCAAGCGATGTAAAGGCTTGAGCAACCAAAGAAGAACAGTTCAAAAAAATTAAGCAAGAATTAATGTCGTTTAAAAACAAAAAAACCATTACAAAAGATGGGTTTGATAAATTCATTCTTGAAGGTAATATTGGAGCACCAAAAGATGTTGAAGCAGTTTTGAGTAATGGAGGAGAAGGGATTGGACTATTCCGTTCAGAATTCTTATACATGGACAATGATCACTTCCCAACTGAAGAAGAACAATTCGTTGCATATAAAAAAGTTGTTGAAGACATGAATGGCCATGTGACAATTATTAGAACTTTAGATATTGGTGGAGACAAAAAATTATCATATTTTAAATTCCCAGAAGAAATGAATCCATTTTTAGGATATCGTGCCATTCGTTTTACATTAGATCGTAAAGATATTTTTAGAGAACAAATTCGCGCTTTATTAAGAGCTAGCGCATTTGGACCTTTAGGAATTATGTTCCCTATGATTGCCACAATTGATGAGTTTAAAGCTGCAAAACAATTCACCTTAGATTGCAAAAAAGAACTTGAAAAAGAAGGGGTTAAAATTGGAAAAGATCTACAAATCGGAATGATGGTCGAAATTCCTGCTGCTGCTGTGAACGCAGAAAATTTTGCAAAACATGCTGACTTTTTCTCGGTTGGAACAAATGATTTAGTACAATACTCAATGGCTGCTGACCGTATGAGTGAAAACGTTACTTACTTATACCAACCTTACAATCCCTCAATTTTAAGATTATTAAAAATGACAATTGATGGAGCCCACAAGCACGGTAAATGAGCTGGAATGTGTGGAGAAATGGCTGGAGAGCCCCAGGCAATCCCGCTATTAATGGGACTTGGTTTGGATGCTTTTAGTATGTCTGCCACAAGTATTTTGCGTGCTCGCAGCATCATTTCAAAACTGACATTAAAAGAAACACAAGAATTAGCATCAAAAGCTCTTGATTGTGAAACAACAGATGAAGTTTTAAAATTGGTTGATGCATTGCTGGCAAAATCAGAAAAATAATTTCAATAAAATGAACTTACAAGTTAATATCATTGGTGCTTGGCTAAATGATTTGACTTGGTGGGTTCATTTTTATTTTTTAAAAAGCTATTCCTTTTAAAAAATATGTAAAAATTACTTATAAATGGTATTATATTATTGTAATCGGAGGATAAATATGAGTTTATTTAGTAGAAACAAAGAAGTGCAAATTTTTGCACCCTGTGATGGGGAAATCATCGGCTTAGAAAAAGTAGAAGATGAAGTCTTTTCAGAAAAAATGTTAGGTGATGGTTTTGCAATTGACCCAACAAACGGATCTTTTGTAGCACCAATGGACGGAAAACTAGTAACAGTTTTTCCTTCTGGACACGCCTATGGTATTAGACATAAATCTGGTCTTGAAGCATTATTGCACATCGGCTTAGATACAGTAAGTCTTGACGGTGAAGGCTTTGACATCAAGGTTAAACAAGGTGACTCAGTTAAATCAGGTAATGCTCTTGTGGAAGTTGATTTAAAAGGAATTAGCGGCAAAGTTCCTTCAATTAAAACACCACTTGTCTTTACACAAGATTCTTTAGAAGGCCGCACTATTGAAATGGTGGCTAAGGGAAAAGTTAAACAAGGCGACCTAGTTGCGATAATAAAATAAAAAAAACGGAAATTTAAATTTCCGTTTTTTGTTGCCTATTATAATTTCTAATTCT
This sequence comes from Spiroplasma sabaudiense Ar-1343, assembly GCF_000565215.1. Lineage (NCBI taxonomy): Bacteria > Bacillati > Mycoplasmatota > Mollicutes > Entomoplasmatales > Spiroplasmataceae > Spiroplasma > Spiroplasma sabaudiense. The sequence goes on from NZ_CP006934.1 coordinate 111,894, forward strand.
CTTATTTTAAAGCATTTGTATAAAGTTTTTGAACCATTTCTCAATCAATATTTTTCAAAACATTTCTTACATATTCTTCTCGATTATCAAGATAATCAAGAGTGTAGGCGTGCTCTCAAACACAAATTCCAATAATTGGGGTCATACCCAAAAATCACGGGTTATCCTGGTTAAAAGTGTTGTAAATTCTCATGTTTTCGTTTCTATCAATAACAAGCCATGTTCAGCCACTTCCGAAGATCGATAGCGCATATCTTGCAATTTCGTCACAAAATCCTTCTACAGTTTTAAAGTTATAAAGGATTGCTTCCTTCAAAGGTCCATCGGTCAATTTTACGTCTTTCTTTAATATCTTGAAGTAAAAGTTGAGGTTTATTAAACCCCCTCCAAATTGGCGCACCGCCACATGAAGTTCTTTTGGCAAACTTAGGTAATTTCTAACTAAATCTTCTAGAGTTTTAATGGACTCTGGTAATTCATATTTAGATAAAACTTTGTTTAGCACAGTTTCGTAAGCAAGATGATGTCTATTGTAGTGTAAATCAATTTGTTCTTTTGAAATAACTGGTTCTAGAAAATCAATTTCTTCCCCCAGCTCAATTCTTTTAAACATTTTTTTCCTTCTTTCTATTAACACCTAAGATAATATTATATTAATAATCAAAAATTGCATTATTAAAGTAAAATAAATTATAGGAGGTTTTTTTATGAACAATTTGTATCCAAATAATAATTTAACTGATGAAGAAGTCATAAAGCCTAAAAATAAGAAAAGAGGCTGAGAAGCAATTGAAATTCCAAGTCGATTGGTAAATGTTAATTATCCTTTTGATTTTAAGACTTATACAAAAAAAAGTGTTGGAATAATTTTTTTATTTACAGGTTTAATCATTCCGCTAACTATTGGATTAATTTTAAAATATGTATTTTCTCCAGAAAGTGATTTTAATAGTAGTTTGACTTTGATAAATTGACTTTTCTATGTTATTTCCAATGGAATTGGTTTTTTTATAATATGAGATAAGCGGCGCTCAAAGATATTCAAAACAACACTTTCACTGTTTTATCTTTATATCTTGATGCCAATTATCGTATCAATAATTGCTGCGGTTTTTGCAATGGTGCCTAATGTAAACTCAAATATCCAGTTTTCAATTCAAATAATTTTGCAAAGTATTTTTTATGGTTTCATGATTTTTTTAACCTTTAATTATATCCCTGATTTCAAAGCACGGTTTTCAATTACATTGAAGCAAAATTGAAAAATGTTTTTAGTAGTTATACTAGTTGGATTTCTAGCAATTTTAATATTATCAATTGCTTATAATCAAATCCTTAAAGCAATCGGCTGAAATCTGGGTAATTCAAACAACCAAGAAAGCTTAATCTCGCCATTAAAAGACCCCAATATTGGAGTGAGAATTTTTGCGGCTATTTCACTGTTTGTTTTTACTGTTATTGCCGCCCCGCTTTTAGAGGAAATTGTTTTTCGTGATGCTGTCTTTGTTGGAACTTCAAACCGTTGAACTGGCTGAATAATGTCAATGTTTCTATTTGCATATGTTCATATTTATCAAACTGGTGAATTTCAAAGTATTTTTCAATATTTAATCGGTGGTTTTGTTTTAGCAACAGCATTTAATGTTTGTCGCGGAAACCTTGTTTATACTTGAGGAATTCACGCAGCTTATAATTTATTTTCATTTATTTTGATAGTCATCGAGGCTAGTCAATAATTATGAAAAAAATTGTTATTCAAAAAAATGATGAAGGTCAGTCATTATTTAAGTTCATAAAAAAAAGTTATTCAACAACGCCATTATCAGTAATTTATAAATGGTTTAGAACCGGCAAGATAAAGGTAAATAATAAGAAAACTAAAGATCAAAAGTTTTTGCTAAAATCTGGGGATGAAGTTTGAATTTATGATACAAATAATTCAGTTATTCGAGACCAATTTAGAAGAGAGGAATTCTCAGACTTGCAAATTGTTTATGAAGATAGTAACTTGGTAATTATTGACAAGCCTCACAATACTGAAGTTCACTCACCAATTAACAATTGTTTGGATAATAAGGTAAAATCCTATCTTCTAGAAAAACAAGAATACAATCCAGATCAAGAAAATAGCTTTATGGTAAGCCATGTCCACCGCCTAGATAAATTAACTCGTGGGCTAATTATTTATGCTAAAAACCGACAGGCTTTAGAGGTGCTTTTGTTAGCAATAAAAGACAAGCAGCAAATCAAAAAAACCTATTGAGCCCAGTTAGAAAGCGATTGAAGTGGGGAGAAAAGATGTGATGGTTGAATCAAGTACAACAGTGACTTGCAAAAAGCAGTTTATCAAGAAAATTTCAAGGAAGGTTTCAAAGAAGCGAGTACGGTTTTTTCTGAACTGATACCCAATTCAAGTTGGGTCGAGGTTTTGTTGGAGACTGGTCGCAAGCACCAAATAAGAGCAACCCTTGAGTTTTTAAGAAAACCAATCAAGTTTGATTTTCGCTATGGAGCAAAGCGGAAGACCAGCGACAAATTAATTATGTTATTTGCTGTTGAACTAGAATTCGCAAATCTTCCCGAACCACTGCAGTATTTAAATGATGTAAAAATCTCAATTAAAGAAAAAATTAAAGAACTATATGAAACTATTTAAGAATTTGATTTAAAAAAAATTAAAGGATAAAACACGGATATGTTAAAATAATTTAGAAAGAGGAATGATTATGGTTTCAACAAAACACGGAATTACAAGCACAATTGTTGGAACAATAATTTCTTTGTTTGGAGCACTAATTCAATTCCTAACTTTATATTTTGTTTTAGAAAAATTTGGATCAACATTTAACGGGTTTGTTAAAATAGCAACAGCAATTGGAGCACTAATCGGGACAGCAGACGGAGCTTTAGGAATTGCTACAACAATTTTATTGGTTAAGCCTATTGCTCAAAAAGATTGAATAACAGCTAACGAAATTTTCTCAACAGCACGAAAAAACTACCGAAAGGGAGCCAAACTATCAGTTACTTTACTATTGCTATCGGCTATTTTCTATCCAATTTGAGTAGTTATTAGTAGCTCAACAACTGACTTTAGCGAATTTTTTAAGCATTTTGGAATAGTTTTAAACGGTAATTCAAATGTAACGTTCGCCCCTTATTGACAAATGCTTTGCATCATATTACTATTTGGAGCCAAAAATTTGGGTTCAGGAGTTTTCTTTGGTGTCTATGAAAATATTATCACCGCAGATAGTGAAAATGCAGTAAGGCGAATAATTATTTTATTTACAGATATTATTGTTTATTCAATATTCTTTTATTTACTTACATTTGATTCAACAGATCCAATAATTCCCTTTTTGGCAATGCTAATTTATTCGCCATTGCGGGGTTGCTTAATAATGATTTATGTTAAAAGGACTTATGTATGAATTAAATTTTATCCAGAGTTTAATAACTATAAATTAAAAATTGCAGCTAAAGAGATTTCTCAAAGTAATTTGGGAACTTCGGTTTTAATGAACACAGATATTTTAATTGCAGCGGTATTATTGGGTTTGAATGCATCTTCGGTGTTATCGCTTTACTTTGTAATTGCTGTTAATATTCGCTTAATTATGACTAATTTTATTACTTCATTTAGGGAGTTTTTTGTAGTTCTAGTAATTAAGAACGGTCGAATTTATTGAAATAGTTATTCAAAGTATGAAATTTATACTTATATTGTCGGCGCCTTTACTTTTATAAATATGGCTATTTTATCACCTTATTTAGTAAGTGCCCTATATGGTAACTTAATGGACGCCCAAATTGCTAACTCTGTTGGTGAAAATATTTGAACAAACTCGGAATTAATTTTATACCGCTATGTTTTTTATAACCCAACATTCTCAATGATATTCGCGGGAATAACCACCTTAGCAATTTTGTGTGAATCACAAATAAATATTATTCAAGCAAAGGGTCGTTTTGCTGAGGTAACTAAAGTCCAAAATTTTCTAGGTTTTACATATATTGTTCTAGCATTTGCTGTTACTGCACTATTTGCTTTTCTTAGAGTTGGTGGCGATCAATATTTAGTTTTATCACTAATGATGTTTATGCTTTTAAAATTGTTCTTTTTATTTATTCGTTATTCATACCTATGATTTTATGTTTATCGATATGGAACATACAATTCAAATATTAAAAATGTTATTCAGAATGCATTAATTTTAATTGTCCCAATAGCAATTGCCACAACAATTCAACTTACAGTAATTGGTCGTGTTATCCCGTTAAATTTAGAACATCTACGATTCTTACCGTTAGTTGGATTATTTTTTACAACTGTATTTTGTTCAATTGCGTTGATATTTTTAGTTGCAATAATTTTATCACCAAAAATGGTGGTCGGCATAGTTCGCCGCCTACCAATACTTGGAGAGAGATACCGCCGCCGCAAGGAAAAAGAGCGCGATGAGCGTTTAAGTAAAAATAATATTTCATTGGCAGATGTAAATGCCAAGGGAAATTTAATCGTCCAAGATTATATTAGTATTAATGAAAATGAAATTGAAAAAGAATTAGAAAATCAAAATTTGGGCAAGACCCAAACTACAGAAGCTAAAAAAGTTTACAAATTGAAAGGTTAAACATGAAAAATCACAATCAAACAGAAGACCAGCAGGATCATTTTTTTCAAGAGACTGCTGCTCAAAAAAATCACAAAACCGTCTTGATTGGAATTTTAGTTGGACTTTGTAGTGCAATAATATATTCTTTAATGCCACTACTAAGTAATATCGAAACAGCCATCGAAAATTCGCAATCAGGATTTGGGCGTTATGGGCCTTACACTGTATCAACTCTTTATGTAACATGACAAGAAATTGCTGCTGCAATAACAATATTTTTTATTTTCGGACCAATGCGAGCAATTCGCTCATTTAAATTATTAAAACATCGCGAAGCTTGATACATTGTATTGTTTGGTTTCCTTGGGGGACCAGTTGCAATGGTCTTCATCACGCTAGCGGCACTATTTGTAATGACTGGTGCTGGACTAAGTGATGGAACCATCGGTTCAATGCTGTTAAACTTACAGCCAGTATTTTGTGCTCTTGCAGCAATGTTTGTTTTAAAACAGAAACAATCAAACTACACAATCGCCGCTTTGGCAGTTACAGCAATTTTAATGGTTGGTTTTGTAACTACTTTTGGAGTAAAAGAACAAATCCAAACTAAATCAATACTGGGAATAGTTTTCGCCTTAATCGCGGCGGGACTATATACCCTTGAAGCTATTGGAATGGAAAAATTAATGAAGTATTCAAAGTACAATTTTCCGTTCCAAGAAACCACTTTTATTAAAACAACATTTTCAGCGCTTTTCATGATTGTTTTAATGCCAATTGCAAGTTCAACTGATTTTTGAACTAGTGGTGGTTCAGTTGGTGCTAAGAATTATGGTCAAGCATTTATTGATGGTTGGGCCTCTTTTGAAATTATGAAGTCTTGAGTTGTTGCCCTGAAATTTATTGGTTGTGGGGTATTATTAGCTTTTGGTCGTTCAATGTACTACTTTGCAATCAAAAAAGCCAGTGGTACTTATGCAGCATCAACGCAATTGTTAATGTTAATTTGAACCCCAGCAATTCAATACTTAATGAACGGTATTGCTCAGGCAACCGGCAAAATAGCCCAAACTGATGTTCCGTGAAATGCTAATTCAATAAATGATATAAGAATTCTAACATCAGAGCCGCAAACATATTATTGATATTTTGTAGTTCCAATTATTTTATGTTTATTTATAATTACTTTTAACCAGCTGTTTGTTGATTTACAAACAAAAGGTTGAGTAGTGACTAAGGAAATTTGATTTACAAGAACTAATAAAAACAAAAAACCAAGTAAAGTAATTGAAGAAAATTAGTTATAAAATATTTTAAAACACAGCTTTTAGAGCTGTGTTTTTTATTGGTTATTTTGAAATAATAAATTTAAAAGGTTTAGGCAATTTGTTCTACCTTTTAGGCTTTAAATAATTTAAAATAATAATATGCAAGAGGAAAAAATATGATTCTAGAACAAATTTATAAATATAGCAAAGAAAGCGAAACCAGCAACGCCTCAATCTCAAAGTCAATCATTGATGAAATTACAAGTAATAAAGGCTTCAATTTAACGGTAGTTCAATTGGCAGAGAAAAGCGGCTGTAGTCAGTCTACGGTTTCAAAATACATTAAAAACGCTTTGGAAATAGAAACTTATCGTGAACTTGTGGTTTGCTTGAATAAGGAAATCACCCGCTATTTTGAAGATAAGTATAACAATAATAATTTTGAAGAAAATTCCATAGCAATTATTTCGGATTTGCAAAAAACTCTTAAAAATTTAGACCCCCAAAAAGTTAAAGAAGCCGCCACTCTCATTTTTAATGCCGAAAAAATTTGTATTGCAGCCATTGGGGGCAATATTGCATTAAAATACGAGATTGAACATAAACTATCTCAAACGGGGAAGTTTATCATGATAGGAACTGATTGGCACCAACAATCAATTAACATTAATTTTATGAAAAAAAATGATGTTGTAATATTAATATCCTATTCAGGTGATAAATTCGAAACTAATAGAATCATTGAAAAAGCAAACGAAAAGGGAATTACTGTAATAACTTTCACAGGAGCATTCCCCTCTAAAGTGAAGAGTAAATCCAATTGTGATTTTCAAATTGAGTCAAAGGATGCCAAATTTAGGTCATTTTCATTTACGAGCCGAATTTGTGCCTTTGCAATTTGAGAAATGATCTTTAAAGACTTTTTATCAATGGATGTAATAACAAGCGATGTTATTGATGCTTGAAAATGACAACAAAAATAAATCAAAAAAACGGAAATTACTTTCCGTTTTTTTGTGTTTATATGTTAAATTCAATAAAATCTGGAAATTATATTCCAAATTGGAATATAATCCAGTATAATCAAAACAGAAAGAAGGTTTAAAATGACTGATGATATTTTCAAAAGTGAACTGATTTTTTTAGATCAGCAATTAAATTCTAAAGCAGAGGTTTTTGACTTTATTGCTGAAGTTAGTTTAAAAAATCAGCTCACAAATAACAAACAGGCTTTGATTAGTGGTTTTGAAAATCGTGAGCAAGAAGGCTCAACTGGATTTGAAGATGGTTTTGCAATTCCTCATGCAAGAATAGCTGAAGTAAAACAAGCAGCAGTTTTCATTATAAGATTGAAAAATGGGGTCGATTGGAATTCCTTAGATGGAAAACCTACTAACGTAGTAATCGCCTTGCTGGTTCCTGACGGACCTAGCGGAGATGAACACTTGAGTATCTTAAGTAGTATTGCCACAAAATTATTAAACGAAGATTTCAAATCTAAAATGAATTTGGCTAAATCAAAAAAACAAATTCTAGAACTACTTAGAGCCAAGGAAGACCAAAGTTCTGCTATAAAAGAGTTACAATCTGAAAATCAAAATGCAAAATTGAAAGTCGTTGCAATTACTGCTTGTATCACCGGAATCGCTCACACTTATTTAGCAGAAGAAAAATTACTACAAGAGTTGCCAAAGCATGGTTACTCTATTCGTGTGGAAACCCAAGGTTCTAAAGGGGTCGGAACCCCTTTGAAGGAATCTGAAATTAAAGAAGCAGATTTAGTGATTTTTGCAACAGACACAAATGTTGACAAAAGTCGTTTTATTGGTAAGAAGTGTTATCAAACAAAAGTTGCCAAGGCTATGAAAGACCCCTTGGGAACAGTTAAAAACGCGATTGATTTGGGAACTATAATTGAAGGAAAAACTAATTTTCAAACCAAGTCCTCAAAAGATCGCGAAGGTGTAATGTCTCATATTATGGCAGGAATTTCATATATGATACCTGTGATTGTGCTTGGGGGAATTTGTTTAGCTTTCTCAATTGGAATTGCTAAGGCCATTTGGGGACCAACTGCTGGAACAGACGGACCCAATGGTGAATACAAGTGGGGAATTTTAAATACAATGAGCCTTGTGGGGGGGGCAGCCTTTGCAATGATGATCCCAATTTTAGCAGGGTTCATTGGTAATTCGATTTCTGGAAGAGCTGCAATTGCCCCAGCAATGGTGGGAGCTTTCTTAGGAAACAACCCAGCAAACTTTATGCCATTGCCTGGAATGGATGTTGTAGCAACTCCAGCTGGATTTCTGGGAGCAATCGCAGCTGGATTAATGGCTGGTTATGCTGTTAAATGAATTAATACTTGAAGAGTTCCAAGAACCTTACAAGCAGCAATGCCAATTTTCTTCATTCCAATCGTTGTTGGATTGGGAATAGGGTTATTATTTATTTATGTAATTGGGGGACCAATTGGATGATTAATGGATCAAATTTCTAAAGGCTTTTCTCAGGCCTATAAATCTAAGCTTGGAGTTTTTGCTGGCCTAGGCTTAGGAATGGCTTTGGGAGCAATGGCTGGTTTTGATATGGGAGGGCCTGTTAATAAAATCGCCTTTGTTACAGGTTCAGCACTTATAACTGCTGGAATTTATGAACCAATGGGGGCTGTAGCTGCGGCTATTCCTGTGGCCCCATTAGGAATGGGAATTACAACATTGGTTGTACCAAAGTTCTTCGACAAAGATACAAAAAATTTAGGAATTGCTGCAATTATTATGGGTTGCATTGGAATTTCTGAGGGAGCAATTCCTTTTGCGATTCGTGACCCAAAAAGAGCTGTTGTTTCTAATGTCCTTGGATCAGCTGTTGCTGGGGGAATTGCTGGAGCCTTAATGGTAACTAATGCGGCCGCTCATGGTGGACCAATTGTTGCAATTTTGGGAGCAGTTCCATATGGACTACAAACCTTATTTTTCTTTATTGCCATTATTGCTGGGGTTGCCACAACTACTTTAGTATATTCTTCATGATTATTATATGATGCTGGTAAACCTGGATCTGTTAAAGAAGCGCATGTTGAAAGACTTTACCAATTAAATCAAAATTGTAAATCAGAAATTAATGATTTGAAAGAACAAATCTTTATTAAAAAAAGCGTTTCTAAAAAACAAATTCGAGAAGCAAAATTATCAAATCAAGATTTCAATAAAATTAAAACTGCTACAAATTCTGAAATTCAAGAAATTCAAGAAAAAATTAAACAAACTAAAAATGATTATAACTTGCAAAAAGAAAAAGCTAAAATTGCTTTCAATTTAATTAAAAAAGATGAAGCAACCTTTTTGAAAACCAAGGTATCTGAGGTAAAAGAATTTTTTGGTAAAGCTGGTTTTGAAAAAAAAGAAAAACTAAAATCTTTAAAAGATGATTTAACAAAAAAAGAGGCTTCAGCCAATAAATTGGAAGTTAAAAATTTGAAAACTGAATTTTTGAATCAAAAGCAGGAATTAGATTCTGACTACAAAGAACAAATAAAAAACTATCAAATTAACATTCATAAAAAATTTGTTGATCAATACAAACAAATAGTCTAAAAGTTATTACATTATTTTTCTTGCCCTCAACTAAAGCAATTTTAGTTGAGGGCTTTTATTTTTGATTTTTTGAAAAAGATGGTCTAAGCACCCAATCTAAAAAAATAGCAATTCAAGTTGACTAAGATTTTATTTAATAAATGTGAGGAGAATAAAATGAAAAAAATACTAAGTTTCTTGGGAACAACCTCAATTGTTGTATCAGCTCCTCTAAGTGCTGTGGCTTGCCGCAGTATTGATAAAATTAAAGAAGAATTTGATTTTGAATTACTAAAAAATCAAATGATGGAAACTATTAACACAATTTTTCAAGAATATTTAAGCTCTGACTTTGAAAACTTCTATTTTATTGAAGAGGGAACCAAGGCGCCTCTAGAAAAATATTTGGTTGCTGATTTAATTGCCAATAAAGAAGAAATCGAATCTAAAGGATCAGCTTTTTTTGAATTAAGTGAAAGCATCAAGGGAATTATTAATTGACAAAAAATTTTAAAAGAGGTCAACCAAGAAGTTGTTACCAACGTTCAGTACAGACAATTATTAATTGACGGGCAAAACCCATTAAAAAATGGCTATGAAATAAGCGAAATCACAATCGAGCCAAAAGCCAACGACACGGCAGTTACTATTAATTTAAAAATACAAGCAGATGTTTGGTTTCTTGACAAAATTCAAGAACAAGCATTTGAAACTATTTATTTCACAAATCAAATTAGCATTTTTGAAGAAAGCCAAGATGTAGAAAAATTAACAAGTATTCAAAAAAAATACAAGGCTGAAATTAATAGTTCTGAAATCGCTAATAGCTTTTTCTACAATAGTGATCATGGAGATTTAGAAGAAACTGCCCGTAATATTAGTTCGGATAAAGAAATCAAAAATCAAATTATTAATATTGTAGAAGAAATTATTGAGGACGAAAATCTCGTTATTAATAAGGACTTTTTAATTAAACCATCAGCCAATGATTCCCTACAATCAGCCTCTCCTGTAACTGATGAGCCTAATCTAGATGATCTTATTGATTTAATGATTGACGCTATGAAATCAGGTAGCAAAGAAGACTTTGAGGATGTTGCATCCAAAATATTAATTTCTGAAAACGAGTTATATTTTGAATTTTATGACACAATTGGTATTGATCCCCCCAAAGATTCAAAAACCTCAAACTTAATTAATCCTTACTATTTGGACTTTAAATATAATTCGACTCTTGATTCATTATTTAAAATGGCTCTAGTAATTCAGGGTAATAAATTTAAAATTGATCCAGAAAATGATGATATTAATACTATTGCAATTTTTAAGACTGAAATCTCAAAAATTAAACTGGAATACAAAAATTCAAGTTTTGAGTTGCCCTAAATGTGAATTGTTGTTCGCCAGCAATTAACTGAAACACAAAGTGTTGATAGTGTTTTAAAAAACTTCTATTCAAATGCTTTTGAACTACAAAGAAGCTTTTACAATCTTGATTAAGAATTTTATGAAAATGAATATGCCGAGCAATTGCAGATCTTAAAACCCGAGAAGTGAAAAGAAATTAAACCAGAAACTAAATTATTAGCCACAGATTATTTTGATGATTTAGTTGACGCAAATAAAGAAGCCAAAGCGATAAGCAGTGAATTCGGGCTTACAAACTATTTTTCCTATCAAGATAATCGTTTTTTTCGTTATAACAATATTAAATGAATTGATTTTGATGAAAAAGACATTATGAAGTTATATGTTTCTGATGATTATGATGAAGATAGCTGATATAAACCCAAAATGAATACTTATTTTTTTTCAAATGGAAAAAACTGGCTTAAACGCTCCCAACTTTGTTTCAATCTTGGTGAAGCGGGTATAGATTTTTTACTAATCTAATTGCCCTTATAAATTTGGTAACTTTATTGCAAATTTAAACTTTATATATAAAAAGTCAACCAAAAGAAGTGATAACTACTTTTTATATGGTTGGCTTTTATATTAGAATGACTAGCTTTTTTAGAGATTGCTTTTCCAACCAAACTGATTTATTATTGTAGTTTTTTAGTCCTTTTGATACTATGCTATAATATTGAAAAGGAGTATTGTCATGCAATTATCTTTATATGGTCTTGGTTTTGCAACCTTTTTAATTTTTGTCAGCTACACGTCAGGCAATATTATTTCCCAGGTTTTTAAATTTCGTTCAAAAAATTCTTTTTCTAACATTGCTTTAGGATTTTTTTCATATTTTGCTACTTTGACAATTTTGTCATTCCCGCTACAATTATTTGGTAATTTACCCTATATATTTTTTATTTATTACACAATAGTTTTATCTCAGGTTTATTTGCTTGTTTGCTTATTATTGTTTCGTTATTGAATTACATCCTCAGTTTTTTCAATTGGATCAATAGTCTTTTTTACTGTTGTTTTAATTCTAATGGGAGTCAATTTTATAATTCAAATTTATTTGCGACCAGGAAATTTTGCAGAGTATAAAACCAGTTTAACAATTCTTGAGTGGTTAAAAGATAATCCTGTATCGCTTTTTAATAGCAATAACACATTATTTAACTTTTTAGGATTTAAACCAATTCAGTCTTGATACACATTTCAGCTATCAATGATACTGTTAACCGGATCACAGCCATTTGAATACGATAGTTTAATCTTGACATTTAATTTCTTTTTAGAATCATTTATTTTAGCATCGATTTTAATCACGGTTGCTATTCGATTCAATGAAGTTCAACATCAAGGTTATCGCCAAATCGGATTAGTTTCAACTATTTTACTATTTATAATGCTAAAGTTCTTTTTGGGATTTATCGATTTTGCAATTTGAAATGAATTAACGTATTTTATTTATTTAATTTTTTATGCAATTACTTTGTTAATAAGTTATTCATCTCCAAAGTTTCGCGAAGCAAATTTACCGATGGTGATTGGATTTTTACTTGCTGGTTACATTTCGTTTTCATGGGAAAATTCATATCCAATGATTTTTTTATTGTACTGCATTGTTTTTACATTACAAAGTACGCTATCAAAAAATTACACAAAAGATATTATTAAGATTATTATGTTCCCCTTGATCAACTTAATCTTCTTCAACGTTCTTCAACGCCTTTATGTTCAGGCTGTAATTTTCTCTGTAATTATATTAATTTTCTTCTTGGTTATTTACTTTATGACAAAAAATTATTCAAAAATTATAAAATTTGAAACCGCCTTCGATAATCATAATAAGTTTTTTATGCTTTTTCTTCCGGTTGTTTTCTCAGCTATTTCATTAATTTTAATATTGTCATCAAATCAAAATTTGAAAGATATGTTTATAAATTATTTAAGCTTTATATATAAATGAACAATTTTAGTTGAACTTCCAGCGGCTCGTGAGTGAATCGCATTAATCTCAACCATTTTACTAATTGTTTTATCACTAGTTTGAATTTTTATCAGAAAAAGATTTGAACCAAGCCAAACAACAGCAATTATTGATTTAACAACGATTAGTTTTATAACTTTTTATAATCCTTTGGTTATTAGATTTATTTCCGTGATTTATAGTGATTTTATTAATCTAAATGGATTCATCATGGCAGTTCTTTTTGTTGAATTAATAACTGTGGCACTCTACTCCTTAACAAACCGTTTTGGAAAATACTTAGAAAACCGTACCATTAAAAACCGCCCCAAAGTTAGGTATAAACCAAACTTTATTGAAATTAATTAGAGGAAAATTATATGAAAAAATCTGAAGCACAACAAAAAATTAAAGCATTAACAAAAAATCTTCAACAGTGAAATGTTGAGTATTATGAAAACGATGCTCCCTCAGTTGATGATGCTGAATATGATAGCGCCCTAAATGAGCTTAAACAACTTGAAACTCAGTTTCCTGAATTAATCACACCCAACTCTCCAACTCAAAGGGTCGGAGGTTTTGTGGCGCAAAAATTTGAAAAATATACTCATCGAAGTCCAATGCTGAGTTTAAGCAATGCTTTCTCTAAAGAAGATTTAATTGAATTTGATCAACAAGTTCAAAAAGCGACAGGCAAAATTAGTCATGATTACTTTGTTGAATTAAAAATTGATGGTCTCTCAATAGCGTTGATTTATGAAAATGGTCGCTTATTCAAGGCTGTAACTCGCGGTGATGGGATTACTGGAGAAGATGTAACAGCCAATGTCAAAATGATTAAAGCAATTCCCCACACTATTGATAATTTAAATAACGGAACAGTTGAGGTTCGAGGCGAAGTTTATTTATCAAAACATGAATTTGAAAAAATAAATCAACAACGCGCTGAAAACGATGAAGCATTATTTGCTAATCCCCGAAATGCAGCAGCAGGAACCCTAAGACAACTTGATGCTCGAGTTGTTGAGTCTAGAAACTTACAAGCATTTTTATACTTTTATATGAACCGAGAATCAAAAGCGGTCCCAACTCATGCTGACTCATTAAACTTAATTGAACAATTGGGTTTTCCGATTAATAAGGAAGGGCGTTTGTGTAAAAATATTGAACAAGTTTGAGATTATATTGTTGAATATACCGAATCACGCAGTAAATTACCTTACGAAATTGACGGAATTGTTATTAAAATTAATGATTTCAATTTATATGAAAAAATTGGCTATACAAGTAAAAGTCCAAAGTGAGCAATTGCTTTTAAATTTCCCGCCGAAATTAAAACAACCCAAATTTTAGACATTTTTCCAACGATTGGAAGGACAGGTCGAGTAACATATAATGCTAAATTAGAACCAGTTCAAATTGCTGGAACGATTGTGAGAGCAGCCACCCTGCATAATGCTGATTTTATAGAATCGCGAGATATACGAATCAAATCACAAGTTAAAATTAAAAAAGCCGGAGATATTATCCCTGAAGTAATCGGGGTAATTCAAGATGAGAGTTTTTCAAGTTTACCAATTTGAAGCCCAGCCACAACTTGCCCTAATTGCTCTAGTGAGTTAGAACGAAGCGAAGGAGAGGTTGATCAATATTGTATCAATAGTAAGTGTCCCAGCATCATAATGCGCAGCCTTCAACATTTTACAAGTCGGGATGCTACCAACATTGAGGGTCTAAGTATTAAAATTCTTGAAAAATTATATGACCAAGGCTTTATAAAAGACGTAGCTGATATTTTTACCTTGAGTCAACACCATCAAGACATTATTCAATTAGATAACTTTGGTGAAAAAAGTTATGCAAATTTGGTGGCAGCTATTGAAAAAAGTAAAAATAATTCTTGTGAACGATTATTGTTTGGTTTAGGAATTCGCCATGTTGGTAAAAAAACCGCTAAAATATTGGCAAAAAATTACAAATCAATAAAAAATTTGGTTAAAATAAATGTAGATGACTTAGCAGTGATTTATGATATTGGAAGCGTGGTTGCTCAATCAGTTGTTGACTGATTTGCAATCGAGGAAAATTTAAGCGTTATTGCAAAATTGGAAGCTTTAAATGTCAATCTAGATTACTTTAGTAATAATGATACTCAAGTTCATAAAGACTTTCAAAATAAAATTTTTGTAATTACAGGAACTTTATCAAAATCACGAAATTACTATCGCGAGCTTTTAGAAAACCTTGGTGCTCGAGTAACTGATAGCGTAAGTAAAAATACGAATTATCTTTTAGCTGGCCAAGATTCAGGAAGTAAACTTGGAAAAGCTGAGAGTCTAGGCGTGAAAATAATCACAGAAATTGATCTCAAAGATTTAATGGAGGAAAAATAAAATGGAAATGAAAAAAATTTCACCAAATTTAGTTAAAGAACTTGCAAATGATATTATGTTGGATATTTCAGATGATGAAGCTTTAGATATTTATAATACAGAAAGTAGTTTAAAGAAGAAATTTGCTAAAGTCTTAAAAATAAATACTGATAATGTTGAACCAATGTACTATCCGTTTGAAACTAATTTCATTGGAATGCGCGAGGATGAGGTAATGTCAACTAATAATCAAAAAGAAGTTTTGGCAAACGCTCCTTCAACTGAGGGTGACTTTATCACGATAGTGAAGGTGGTTAAATAATGAAATACGAAAATTTGTCAATTGAACAGCTTCACGAACTTTTAAAGAATAAAAAATTCACAGTTACAGAATTAACTCAAGCAGTTTTAAAAAATGCCAAAAAATATAGTAATGAAAATTTTTTAGTGACTAGTTGTGATGAGTTAGCTTTAAAAAATGCTAAAAAACTGGATAATAATTTTGAATTAGATAACCTTTTGTTTGGAATTCCTTATATGATGAAAGATAATTTAGCAACTAAAGGAATTAAGACAACGGCTTCTTCAAAAATTCTTTCAAACTTTATACCAACTTACAATGCAACTGTTTTTGATTCTTTAAATCAGGTGCAAAGCATAATGATCGGAAAAACAGCCCTTGATGAATTAGGGATGGGTGGGACTGGGCTGCTTGCAGCTACAGGAATAATTACTAATCCACGAAATTCAAAACATCAAGTTGGAGGAAGTTCAAGTGGAAGTGCTTGAGCTGTTGCCAAGGGAATTGTTCCATTTGCAACTGGAACTGATACTGGAGATTCAATCCGAAAACCAGCTAGTTATAACGGGATTGTTGGTTATAAACCAACTTATGGAGCGATCTCGCGTTTTGGATTGCTTCCATATGCTCCCAGTTTAGATCATGTTGGTTTTTTCACTCGCAATGTTAACGACATGGCAATTCTAGCGGATGCTTCAATTAGTCTAGATTCAAAAGATTTAACAAGTATGCCAATCGCTGAAAAGGATTTTTTTAAAAACCTCAATAATTTTAATTCAAAAAATAAATTTGGATACATTATTGAAATTCACGAAGCTTTACCCAAAGATTTAAAAACTGCTTACGACAATTTTTTCAAAAAACTTCGCGAAGCAGGAGTTAGTGTTGAGGGTGTTCACTTTAAAAAAGAATTATTGCAAACAATTCCTTCTGTTTATATGATGATTTCTTTTTCAGAAGCCGTCAGTCAAAGTTCCAACTTAAATGGAATTAATTTTACAAATCGCATTGATGGTAAGGACTATGCTGAAATAATGACTAAAACTCGTAGTCAACTTTTTGGGCCAATTGTAAAACGTCGTTTTTTAGTTGGTAGTTTTCAATTAAAGCGCGAAAACCAAGAATTATTACTTGAAAAAGCTAAAAAAGTTCGCCGCTTAATTGCCCAAGAACTTAAGAAAATATATAATGAAATTGATATTCTTATTCTACCTCCAGCAATTGATGTGGCCCCAAAAATCGACACTAAAAAAATTCTTGACTTAGAGGATAATGCTGATGATGATCTTGAATTTATTAATGATATTTTAATTTTAGCCAACTTCAATGGAATGCCGTCTATCACCATTCCATTTATTGAAAAAAATAATTTACCAATTGGAATAAATTTTTCGTGTGCTCCTTTAAAGGATCAAAAACTTTTGCAAGCAGCAAAGTTTGTCGAAAATATTATTGGAATTAAAGATCGAATTGCAGGTGATAATCATGAATAATTTTGAAGTTGTTATTGGTATAGAAAACCATGTCGAATTAAAGACCAAATCAAAAATGTTTTGTACAGGTCCTGTTGAATTTGGAGCAACTCCAAACACCAAGGTCAGCGAAGTTGATTTGGGTTATCCAGGAGCTTTGCCAACTGTCAATAAACAAGGGGTGAAACTGGCAATTTTAGCAGTTAATGCTTTAGGGATGGAATTAGATGATCTTTTAAGATTTGACCGCAAAAGTTATTTCTACCCAGATTTAGCTAAAGGATTTCAAATAACTCAGCAATTTCATCCAATTGGAAAAAATGGTAAAATCACAATTACTTTGGAAAATGGCAGCGAAAAGATAATTTCAGTTGAGAGAATTCATATTGAAGAGGACACTGCCAAACAGACTCATAAGGGTAATTTAACCTATTTAGATTATAACCGTAGTGGAGTTGGTCTAATCGAAATTGTTAGCGACCCTGTTTTGAGAAGTGCAGATGAGGCTGTTGGTTATGTTGAAAAATTGAGGGAAATTTTATTATTTTTAGGAATTAGTGATGTCAAAATGAACGAAGGTTCACTGCGATGTGATGTTAATATATCTTTGCGTCCTTTTGGCCATCCAAATTTTGGAACAAAAGTTGAAATTAAAAATTTAAATTCATTAAACAATGTTAAAAAAGCAATTGAATTTGAAATTAAACGTCAAAGCGCACTTTTATTAAGCGACCAAGAAGTAATTATGGAAACTCGCCGCTTTGATGAATCTTCGAATGAAACAGTTTCAATGAGAATTAAAACAGATGCTGTAGACTATCGCTATTTTAGAGAACCAAATATTTTGCCGATTAAATTAGATAAAAATTGGGTGCTTGATGTCATTAAAAATTCACCAGAGTTACCTCAAATTAAACGTCGCAGATATTTAAATGACTATTCTCTAAAAGAGGAGGAGGTTAATCAGCTTCTAGCTTCTTTGGAATTGACTAATTTCTTTGAAGTGACTCTTAAATATACTAATGAAGTAAACAAGGTTGTTAATTTACTTTTAGGAGATATTCAATCACATTTGAATAAAAATAACCTTGAAATTGGTGCTACCAAGCTGACCCCGCAGCTTTTAGGAACTTTATTAGAACTTATAAGTCAGGGTGTCATTTCTTCAAAGCATAGCAAAACAATTTTACCTATTTTAATTGAAAATGGCAATTCTGTTGAAGAAATTATTGAAGCTCATGGATTAAAACAAATCTCAGATCCAATTCAAATTGACGGCTTATTGACTCCAATTTTTGAAGAAAACAAAGATTTGCTAGAGCAATTTGAGCAAAGACCAGAAAGGGTCACAAAAACCATTATGGGACAGTTGATGAAGGAAACTGGAGGAAACGCTAATCCCGACGTTTCCCAAGAAATTATTTTAAAAAAAATTAAGGAATACAAAATTAAATAATATTAAAATTAAAACCTGTTGAATTGCTTCAACAGGTTTTTTAGTGAATAGTTCATTAATTTATTAGTTTTCTACTTCGTCGTCACCTTTAATTTTTAAAATTAAATCATTTACTGCTGTTATTCTCGCAAATAAAACGACCTGGTCATCTTTTTTCAAAATAGTTTTTTCATCTGGAAGGATTACTTTTCCTCCGCGCTTAATTTGAATTATATTTCAATTGTTATTTGCTGTTAGGTGTGACTCTTGAATGCTCTTATCAATCACTCCAGGATCGCTAACAATAATTGTTGTTGAAATAAAGTCATCATCGATTGACTGAACATCAATATCAATATCAAATAACGAACGAGTTGCAACCATTTTTCCTGAAATAATATCGGGAATAATAACCTGGTTTTCATCCAATCCTAAAGCCAATAAAATTCGCTTGTGACGTAAATCGTTTGCCTTGGCAATAATGTTGCCGATTCCTAAATCCAAAAGATTTAAAACGGTAATTATTGAAACCTCCATGTTGGAACCAAATGCAACGATAACCCCATCAAACTGCTTAATTCCTGCTTTCTCTAGAGAGGTCTTATTTGTTGCATCCAAAACGATACCCTCTGCTGTGGCCATCCCTGCTAAATGAGCATTTAACTTATGTTCGTCAAAGTCATAAACAACAACTGATTGTTTTTTATCTTCTAGGGTTTTGGTAACAGCCATCCCAAAGTTATTGGCCCCAATTACTGCAAAGCTTTTTTTCCTAGCCATTAATTATTTCCACCTCTCCATTACTTTTATTATTATACAACCAAAGCAGATTATTGTATAATAATAATTAGTGAATAAAGAAGGTGATTTGATTGTTTTTGCTATTAGAAGGCCAAGAAAACGGCAAATTTATTAAAAAAAACGAATCAGATGAAAATCCAGGGCTCTCCCTTAAGGAAAAACGCCGCCGCCATAAAGAATTGAAGAAAGAACGTCTTGAAGAGCGCCGCCGAAAATTCAAAGAAGAAGGCCAAGAACGTAAGAGTTTCATAACTAAATTCAAAAATTGATGACCTTTAAGTAAAGTCTCGGGAAAAATTTTGCTAATCTATTTTTTGACAGTTTTAGTTGGGGGACTGCTTTTAGCTATCCCTGGAGTTATCTTAAATAGCCAATTTCATTGGGATTTTTTGACAGGAATATTTACAGCGAGTTCAGCATTTTCTGATACAGGGATTTCAATTTCCAATGCTGCTGCGGACTACTCATTTTGAGGACAATTGCTAATTTTAATAATGATTCAAATCGGGGGAATTGGAATCCTTACCTTTAAAATTGTACTATTAATTTCATTAGGTAAAAAAGTCTCAATAAACGATCAATCTGTGGCTCAAAGTGAGCGAGGCAGTTCACAATTTTCCAGTACAGTTGAAATGATTAAAGATGGTTTTATCTTTTTAACTTTTGTTGAAATTATCGGTATGGTGATGCTCTTTTTTGGGTTTTATTTTACACCCTTAACTTTTGAAAATTATAATTCAATCTATAAAGATAATTTCAGTTATCAGTATGTTGATGTTTATCATGACTTTGGAGGTTCGCTTTGAGCTGCTATATTCCATTCGATCAGTGCTGTTAATAATGCTGGTTTTGATATAATCTCTGGTTCTTCTTTGCAACCCTATAATCTTTCAGATAACCAAGGTTACTTAATTCAGTCTGTGTTTTTAGTTCAATGGGTCATTGGGGGGCTGGGGTACCCAACTTTCCACGATATTAAACAAAAAATTAAAGCCCGCCGTACTGGTCAAGTTGTAAAGTGATCGCTATTCACAAAACTAAATTTTACTGTTTATTTAACACTATTTTTAGTAGGGCCATTATTGGTTTTTTTATCAGAATTATCACAGGGAAAAGATAGCTACATTTTAAATTACTATAACGTCACAAGAGATGAAACGTTTTATGATGTAATCCTATCTTATGAATATATTGATATTGGTCCAAAACCGGTTGGCCAGGCATTTATGGATATTTTCTTTAACGTCACAAGTTCACGAAATGCCGGATTTACAACTGTTGATATTAACCAGTTTAATGCCGGATCAAAATTGATAATGTCGGTTTGAATGTTTATTGGATCAGCACCTTCTTCAACGGCAGGAGGAATTAGAACCACAACATTTGCAATTGTAATTTTAACGATCATTTCAATTATGCGAAATCGCCGCTCGGTTGTGGCCTTTCGTAAGAAAATTCCAGAAGAAACCGTTCGCCGAAGCCTAGCGGTCGCTTTTGTTGGGGTCATGGTTATTGTTGGGGCAACCGCAATTATATATATTGACAGTAATAAAGTTTTGGCTAATCGAACTAATGGAGACAAAACTATCATTGAACTTATTACACTAATTTGTTCAGCGTTTGGAACCGTGGGGTTAAACCCCTTTACAACTGGACAAATGATTGGATTGGGAGCTTTTTCAAAAATCACACTAATATTTATTATGTTCATTGGTCAATTGGGGATTTCCAATACTTTGTTAGCATTTATTAAACCAAATAATAAAAAAAGTTATGAATTTTTAGAAGAAGAAGTTGTAATTGGTTAGGAGTTGAAAATATGAAATTATTAGACGGAAAAGCTTTGGCAGCAAAACGATCAGCAATAATTAAGGCAGAAATTAGCCAGTATCAAAGTTATCGCAAACCAAAACTAACGGTTATTTTAGTTGGCAATGATAGTGCAAGTGAAATTTATGTTCAACACAAACAGCGAGCTTGCGAAAAGGTGGGAATTATTTTTGAGCTAGTGAGATTCCAAGAACAGTGCGAACCACAATCAGTTCTAAAAGAAATTGAGTCTTTAAATGAAAACCCGACAGTTGACGGAATTTTAATTCAGTTACCTTTACCCCAAAAATGAAAACAAGAAGATTTCTTGCAAGCAGTAATTCCTAGTAAAGACGTTGATGGATTCCATTACATAAATCAAGGAAAATTATATCAAGGCAATGAAAAATTTACCCCCTGCACACCTCAGGGAATTATTGAACTGTTGAGTGAATATCAGATTAATTTAGTTTCAAAAAAAGTAGCAGTTATTGGAACTTCTAATATTGTTGGTAAACCTTTGGTGGGAATGTTAATTAATCGTGGGGCGACTGTTTTTGCTTGTAATAAAAATACTAAGAACATTGCAGAATTGACAAGGATTGCAGATATTGTTATTTCAGCAACAGGATCTCAATTTTTAATTACTAAAAATATGCTTAAAAAAGATGTTATAGTAGTAGATGTAGGCATAATAAGAGATCCTATAACTAACAAGCTTGTTGGAGATGTAGATTTTGAGTCTGTTAAAGATATCGTCTCATTTATCACTCCGGTACCTGGGGGAGTGGGTCCAATGACGGTTGAAATTCTTTTAGAAAATACTCTAAAAGCCTATAAAAAAACCATAAAATTATAAAAATTTAATATTTTTTTTGATAAAAAACTTGTTTTTATATCTTTGTTTTGATATTATAAATAAGGTTCTTTATGGCTTTTTAGCTCAGTTGGTAGAGCAACCGGCTGTTAACCGGTTTGTCACAGGTTCGAGTCCTGTAAAAGCCGCCATTATCAATTTTATTATTTTTGGCCCGTTGGTGAAGCGGTTAACACACACGGTTTTCATCCGTGGACACACGAGTTCGAACCTCGTACGGGCTACCATTTATTATTTTTTGTGGAGTGCTAGCTCAGTTGGGAGAGCTCCTGCCTTACAAGCAGGCGGTCGGCGGTTCGAGCCCGTCGCACTCCACCATTTTTTTTATTTTTTTTCGCTGATGTGGCTCAATTGGCAGAGCAACTGACTTGTAATCAGTAGGTTGTAGGTTCAAGTCCTATCATCAGCACCATTAATCTGTATAAAATAAACACACTTACTCAAAGTAAGTGTGTTTTTTTGATAAAATACAAATATAGAAGAGAAGTGAAAAAAGTGTCGTACCCTTTAATCGAAATTGATCTAGAAAAGATTCAAAAAAATATTCGAGCGCTCGCTAGCAAGTGCGAGTCAAAAAATTTGGATTTGGTTGTTGTGCAAAAACTATTATCTGGGAGCAAGGAAATGGCAGAATTTTTGGTTGAGAACGGTATTAAAACAATCGCTGACTCAAGAATATTAAATCTAACCAATTTTCAACACTTAAAAGTTCAAAAAATGCTATTAAGACTGCCAATGCTAAGTGAAATCGATGAAGTAGCAAGACTTTGTGATATTGTTTTAATTAGTGAAATGAAGACAATTTTGGCGCTAAATGCAGCAGCTCAAAAGGCAAAGCGCCACATTAAACTAATTCTAATGATTGAAACTGGGGATATTCGCGAAGGTTTACTGGATAAGGATAAAATTATTGCAGCGGCTTTAGAAATTAATAAATGTGAGTTTCTAACTTTGGAAGGATTGGGCACTAATTTCGCTTGCTATGGGGCAACAAAACCAACGGTTGAAAAATTGCAAAAACTGGCAGCTCTCAAAAATGAACTAGAGCAAATAACCAAAAAATCCATTCCTGTAATCAGTGGGGGAAGCTCAACTCATTTGACCATTTGGGACGAAAAAAATATCCCAAGCGAAATAAACCAAATTCGAGTAGGATCTGCAATTTTAATGGGCATCGGACTAAACGATGAACCAATTTCATGACTCAAGAATAACACTATAAAACTTAAAGCTGAGATAATTGAAATTCAAGATAAACCAAG
The DNA here is from genome assembly GCF_000565215.1 of Spiroplasma sabaudiense Ar-1343. NCBI lineage: Bacteria > Bacillati > Mycoplasmatota > Mollicutes > Entomoplasmatales > Spiroplasmataceae > Spiroplasma > Spiroplasma sabaudiense. The sequence continues at coordinate 135,049 of NZ_CP006934.1, forward strand.
CGCCTCTTGGGGACCAAGAGCTTTAGATGCTTTTGCCAGAGAAGTAAATTTTCAAGATAGGGGAATCCGCAAAAAAGCAATAATTGCTTTGGGTCGTCAAGACTGCCCAAGTGAAGAGTTGGTACCTCTTGATTCTAAAATTGAGGTTTTGGGAGGCAGCAGTGATCACACAATTTTAGATTTAACAGACAGTCCCATTGACTATCAAGTTGGAGACATTATTGAATTTTACCCGACTTATTTGGGAAACCTTTGTCTAACAACTAGCAAATATGTTAGCGTTGTGTATAAAAAATAAAATACTAAACTTAATAAGATTATAAAAAAACCTAAAATATATTGAATATCACTTATTAAAGTGATATTATTTTATTGTTTGCTTTAAGCAACAATTTGTCTCGTTAGCTCAGCCGGTAGAGCAACTGGCTTTTAACCAGTGGGTCGCAAGTTCGAATCTTGCACGGGACACCATCTTCCGGAATTGGCGGAATTGGCAGACGCACCAGACTTAGGATCTGGCGTGGTAACACGTGGGGGTTCAAGTCCCTTATTCCGGACCAAAATGAATAAAAATCCTAAGAAGGAAAAAACACAAATTTTTAATTTGTGTTTTTTTATTTTTAAATCTTGCTATAATAAATCGGTAGGAGGTCATTTTGAAAAGACAAGGATTGTATAAACAAGCAAAAACATGAAGTATTGTAAATATCGTAGTTTGCTCATCAATTATGGGAATATTTTTATTATTAGGATTTATATTTTTTTCATCAACACCGACTTCAACCGGATTGGAGTCAATTGCACTAACCACCACACTTTTAATAACAGGTACAATGACTTTTATGCCAATAATGGTCTGCTCAATAATCACAGTTATTATTGTTAACAGAGAATTGAAATCAGGGAGAGAAGAAAAGCACACAGCCTTAGCGATTTGTTCTATTATTTTTTCTGGAATTTTTGGAATAATATCAGGGATTTTAATTCTAGTTGCCGACTCAGAATCATCAGCACAAGGATATTCAAATGAAGATTCGGCAAATGTTCCTAGTTGAAAAAATAATGAAAATAAATCTGAAAATTCTGAAATAGATAAAATGGAAGATTAATTAACTAAAAACCTTAATTTTTTAATTAAGGTTTTTTAATTTTCAATTTCAATTTTTATTTATTTTCAAACATTACAAAATCATTTGATTGAGAAATTATTTTAAATTAATTGTATTTAAATTTGTATGAATTAATAAAATCCCAAGAAATTAAACTGCTAAATCGTGTTATCATTTTATTAACGCCAAAAAAATTGGTGATCAATCATTAATAAGGAGAAACAAAATGAAAATAAAATTTCCAGAAAATTTTTTATGAGGTGCTGCAACTTCGGGTCCTCAATCTGAGGGGAGCAAAGATAAGCCACACTTAAATGTAATGGATAAATGATTTCAATTGCATCCAGAAGATTTTCACAATCAAGTTGGTCCAGAAATAACTTGCAATAGTTACGAAAAATATCCAGAGGATATTGAATTAATGCAAAGAATAAATTTAAACAGCTTTAGAACTTCAATTCAATGATCTAGACTTATCGATGATTTGGAGACTGGAACTGTAAACCAGAAAGCTCTGAAGTATTATCGTGACTACTTTAGTAGACTTAAAAAAGCAAATATTAAACTTATGGTAAATCTATACCACTTTGATATGCCTTGAGAACTACAAGAAGTTGGGGGATTTGCAAATAAACATGTTGTTGACTTATTTGCTCTATATGCAAAGCGATGTTTTGAATCTTTTGGAGATTTAGTAGATATGTGATCAACTATGAATGAACCGATTGTTCCTGTGGAAGCTCAATATTTATATAAATGATGATACCCATACATAAGCGATTATAAATTAGCTGCTCAGGTAGGTTATAATACTATCTTGGCTCATGCAAAAGCAGTTAAGGAATTTAAAATTTTATTTGCTAACGACTCTAAAAAGGAAATCACCGTTGTCTTAAACTTAACGCCAAGTTATTCAAAAGATGACAAACCCGAGAATATTAAAGCGGCAAAGCTAAGTGATGAGTTTTTCAATAAATCAATGTTAGAAGCGGCTGTTAACGGAAGATTTAATCAAGAATTTATTGATGTGTTAAAAGCAGACAATGTCTTGCCAGAATTTAATAAGTCAGAATTAGACATAATTGCTAATAATAGAATTGATTTTTTAGCAGTTAATTACTATCAGCCAAGAAGAATCCAGGGTCGCGAAAAACCGTACTCTGGAGAAAATATGCCAGACAAACATTTTGAAAATTTTGACTGAGCTGAAAAAAGGATTAACCCTCACCGTGGTTGAGAAATTCACCCAGAAACAATATATAATATTGCGATGGATATTAAAAATAATTATAACAACATCAAATGATTTATTTCCGAAAACGGAATGGGTGTTGAAGGTGAAGAAAAATTCAAGAACCAAGATGGTGTTATTCAAGATGACTATCGAATCGATTTTATAAAAGAACATCTCTATTGATTGCATAAAGCAATTCAAGAAGGAAGCAATTGTTTTGGTTACCAAATGTGAACTTTTATTGATTGTTGAAGTTGAGCCAACTCATTTAAAAACCGCTATGGTTTTGTTTCCCTTGATTTAAAAACTCAAGCTCGCACAATTAAAAAATCAGGAACTTGAATAAGCAATTGTATTATTAATAATGAATTTGAAATAGAGGAAAACTTAGTTAACAAAAACTAAGTTTTTTTAAAATAATAATGAATTTGAAAGAAGGTGAAATTGTGAAGAGAAATTATTTTAAAAAAATGTTTTACTTAAATTTTGTTTTATTACATTTAACAATTTTAATAGCAACAACTTTAAACATATTTTTTCCAAACCAAGAAACTATCTTTGTTGTTCAAGTCTCTTTAACAATTTCGCTGATTCAAACTTTATTATTATTTCTAGCATATTTATCTTATAAGCTTATTTGTAATTGAAAAGTAGTTATTGAAAGAGCGGTTTCTTTAAATTTTTCTAGAAAAGAAAAACCTAGTGAATTAAAAAAAATCCTTCAAATTGTCTTACCCTCATTTTTAATTATTCAGGGAGAAACTTCAGCAATCATGAATGAGACAATGAAAGGAACCTTTTTTGCTTCTGTTTATTCATTCGTTTTAGTTTCCTTTTTAACATTATTACTTTTCGCAATTATTATGGCAATGATTTCATTTAAAGATCTAAAATCAAATCATATTATTAAACGAATAATAAAAACAATTAAAAGATTAAAGAATATTTTGCTATCATTTTTTAAAAAATCAAACGTTAAAGTATTTCAAGCAGATAATAAAATAGCATACAATTTAACCGTCGAGATTTTCTTAAATAGAAACTCCAATTTTTTCGTGACCCAGTTTAACTATATAAAAACTGAACAGCTCAATAATTTGAAGAAAGCCCTGGATTTTAGAGCACCTAGCTTATAAAAGAAAGCGATTAAGTAACGCAAACTTTTACTATGTGTAAATTTAAAATTAAGGCTGCTAAAAATATTTAAATATTTAAAAATAATTTTTATTACGTTAAAAATATTTTTAGCTTGCCCAAATAAGGGAGCAACATGAAAAAACAAATGATAAATAACATTAACAACAATGAATTGCTAGAACCAATCATTGAGTTAAAAAATGTAAGTAAAAATTATAAAAACAAAATAATTCTTGAATCAATAAATTTAAAAATTTATCCAAATGATCGAATTGGGATTATTGGATCCAACGGAGCTGGTAAAAGCACAATAAGCGAAATTATTGGTGGCATTAAAACTATTTCATCAGGAACAATTGTTAAAAAAAGTGACTTAGTTTTGGGGTTTCAATTTCAGACTACTGCATATCCTGTGGGAATTACCGTTCTTGATATGGTTAAATATTATTTAGAAGTTTTTGATATTCCAATGACTGCAAGCAATCTTGACGAAATTTTAAAAAGATATCAAATTTATAAATTTAAAAATCGTACATTAGAACGTTTAAGCGGAGGTCAACAACAACTTGTCAACATACTTTTGAGTTTAATACATAATCCTGATTTTGTAATTTTGGATGAAATTTCTACAGGGCTAGATATCGAGGTTCGAAGCGAAATCTTCAAAATAATCGAAGAAAATATAATTGAGAAAAACAAAGGGATGCTTCTGGTAACTCATCAAATGAAAGAAATTGAGAATTTATGTAATAAGTATATTTATATAGATGAAGGTAATATTAAAGAATCAGGCTTAGTCAGCGACCTAATAGAAAAATACGGTTCTGTTGAAGAATACACAATGCAAAAAATCCTAGTTTCAAAATCTCAAATAGATACCAGAAAAAATGTTTGTACAAAAAATAATAAAAATCGATTTAATAAAATTATAAATAGCGAAGCCAAAAAAGGTAAAACCATTCCTTTGGTAAAATTAATTTTAAAATATTACTATAAAGGAGTTGCTGTGCCATTTTTCTTATTTGCCTTTCCAATAATTTTAATGTTTTTAGAAGGCTTTGCATTTAAGGAAATATATGGTGATGTAAATAGCGCAGCTGCGGCACTAATAATAAAACAACTAACTGTTTCTGTGGCAACAGTATCGATAATTATTGTTGGAATATCTGTATTACCTCAAACTTTAATTGAATTTAGAAATAGTGGACTAATGAAGAGAATTGGTTCAACAAATACTAGAGCAGTTAACTTTATGGTAACAACAATTTTAATCTGTATTTTATTTATGATTACCACATTTTTATGAACTATGCTTTGAAGTGGAATTATGTTCGGCTGAGAATTTGGCTGAAATCAAATTTTGGCACCAATTAATATTGGAGAGGCGATTGGTTACTTAGTGGTTGTGATTTTGGCATCAACAACTTTTGGAATCATGATTGCAAGTCTATTTAAATCAACTTCTCCAACTGCCTATATTACAATCTCAAATATAATTTTCATTCCAATTGCCTTTTTAAGTGGGTCGTTTATTCCAATCAGTTTAATTGAAAAAAGCGAAATATTGAATGTGTTTTCATATTTTAACCCCTTTAAATACAGCATTACTCCATTGAATAGTTCTTGAATTGGGGAACACAAATTAGATTTAAAAAATTCGTTATTTTTATTGACATCTCTAGTTTTGGTTGGAATTTACGGATTTGTGGGATTTAGAAAAATGAATTGAGATCGATAATCAATCAACTTTAACTTTAAATAATTCTTGTTGTTTGCTATAATAATTTTATAGTCAGGTTAAACAAATGAACGAAATTATACATACCATTATTGATCGTGCCTACATGATTAAATCAGAAGCGGGCGCTTTAAAATTATCTACAGAGGCTAAACTATACTGTTCTAGCTTAAGTTTAAATAATTTAAAAGAACTTAGCAAAGAAGACCAAGAAACAACTTTGGAATTAATTTGAGTTTGAAATTTAGTCTATTCTTACGCAAGTTGATATATTAAATTTTTGGCCGCTAAGAACCTTGGCGCTATTGATGAAAACTTAAAAGAAAAAGTATCCAAAGCCTTTGAAGTCTTTACGAGCGGAGAAAACATTTTTCACTCGAATCAAATTGATTTTAAACCTCATTCAGAAATGATTGAAGCAGCAAATAAATTTGAACTAAAACTAATTACAATTAGTTAAATTACATTAACCCGAAATGCCATTATTATGGTTTTTCGGGTTATTTTTTTTATTTTAAATTTTTCTAAATTTCTTGCATTATTACGGTTTATTAATTAAAATAAAAATAATGTGAAAGTCGAGGTTGCTCCAATGTTTAAAAAATCATTAATAAATCTACAAGAACAATATTTAATAACTCAGTGATTAGATGTTTTAGCAACTCGAGGCGAAGCTTTTGAGAAAGCTTTAGAGAATCAGTCACTCTCCGTATTAGCTATTTTAGCTTAATTAAAATACAAACATAGTTTGTATAATTTTTTATTGTTTAAATAGTTATAAGGAGAAATACGATGGAAAAAAATAGTATTCTTCAAATCCGAAATATAACCAAAGACTACGATGGTAAGGTTGTTTTAAAAGGAATTAGTTTAAATATTCACGAAGGTGAATTTATAACACTTTTAGGACCTAGTGGTTGTGGTAAGACTACAACTTTAAATATTATTGGTGGATTTGAAAAACCCAATTCAGGGGAAATTTTGTTTGAAAACAAAAATCTTTTAGCATTGCCAATTAATAAACGTCAGATGAACACAATTTTTCAGGGGTATGCACTGTTTCCGCACCTTGATGTTTTTGATAATGTGGCTTATGGATTACGTAATAAGAAAACCAAACCAGATATTATTGAAAAAGAAGTTATGCAGCACTTAAAACAAGTGGGCTTACTAGGAAATGAAAATAAACGAGTTGGGGAATTATCTGGAGGGCAAAAACAAAGGGTTGCAATCGCCAGAGCTCTTGTAATGAAACCAAAAATTTTGCTTTTAGATGAGCCAATGTCAGCCTTAGATGTTCATTTGAAAAAAATTATGCAAAAAGAGTTGAAAAGACTTCAAGAGGAAGTTGGAATTACTTTTATTTTAGTAACCCACGATCAAGAAGAAGCACTAACTTTAAGCGATCGTGTTGTAGTAATGAATCAGGGAATGATACAACAAGTTGGAACTCCAGAAGATATTTATAATGAACCAGAAAATAAATGAGTTGCTAAATTTATTGGAATAAGCAACATTATTGAAGATGGTATTTTTATAAGAGATGGCAAAGTCAAGATTGACGGCCAAGAGTTTAGTTGTCAGGATAAAGGTTTTGGAGAAAATGACGAAAACATTGATATTGTAATAAGACCAGAAGATGTTGATATCCAGACTGCGGGAAAAGGATTTTTCCAAGGGATAATAAAAAACGTTATTTTTAAGGGAGTTTATTATGAAGCAATTGTTGAGACTGAATTTAGAGAATGATTAATTCATACAACAGACTTGGTGGAAGAGGGAGCGAATGTGGGAATTCGCTGAAATGTTGAAGATATTCATGTTATGTGAAAAGAAATTGATAACTAATGGATGCATTAAAAGATAAAAAAATAATCGAAGATAATTCTACAAAAGAAAATATTTTTGAAGAAATCGAAGCAGTTCATGAAGAATTAAATAACCCCGATGAGCCTAAATCATCTAAACCCCCAGGACTATTTTATAAACTAAAAAACTCCAAGTTTGTTTCAAGAGCAAGCCAAAAAACCTGACCAATTTTATTACCATTTATTATTGTAATGATATTTTTAATAATTCTACCCCTGATTGGAATTGTTGTATATTCAATTATTCAACCAACCAATAACAGTTTGGTTTTTAAATTAAGTTTGGAAAACTTTGTAAAGTTGTTTAGTGATTCAAATATTATGATTGCTATGCTTTTATCAATTGCTTATGCGCTAGTGGCGGCTTTTTGTTGTGTAATCATTGGTTATCCAATTGCCTACATTATGGCGCAATTAAAAAGTAAAATTTTAGCAAAAAATGTTTGAGTATTAGTAACAATGCCAATTTGAATAAGTATGCTTTTGAAGGTTTTGGGATTGCAAACACTATTTTATGTCTTAGCACCAACTGCTTTGGGAACCCCGATTGCAATTATTATCGGAATGGTTTATATGTTTTTACCATTCTGTATTACACCAATATATAATTCATTAGAAAGTTCAGATAAGAGCCAACTTTTAGCTGCCAAAGATTTAGGAGCAAGCAATTCTAAAGCATTCTTCCAATTTACCTTGAGACAATCAATGGGGGGAGTTTTAGCGGGATTTAGCTTAGTAATAATTCAAGCAGCAACATCTCTAATTGTTATCCGTTACCTTGGTGATGGAAAAATCAACCTGATTGCTTCAATTATTGAATCTTACTTCTTTAAAGGAAGTAACTTTGGTTATGGTGCGGCAATTTCTGTTGTTTTAGCGATTTTAATTGGTTTATTAATGTTAGTAATGAAATTAATTTCAAATAAATTTGAAGGGGGGTCAACCAAAAAATGAAAAGGTTCTTCAAGACAAGCTATTTCGCAATAATTATGGCATTTATCTATGTGCCGATTATCATTATGATAATCTACTCATTTAATTCAGGTAAAACCATCTCACAATTTGAGGGTTGAAGTCTAAAGTGATACGCAGAATTTTTTAAAAATAGTCCCTTCATAAAATCAATTATTACATCACTGTTTGTGGCAATCGTGTCAACAACGGTTTCGGTAATTATTGGGACTCTAGCCGCTATTGGATTGAGCAGAGTAAATCGAACAACCCGAAATGCTTGATTTTCTATTGCAAATATCCCTTTAGTAAATGCAGATGTAATTACGGCTGTAAGTTTGATGGTGGTATTCATAATAGCTGGACTTAAGTTTGGAATTATGACGTTAATTGCAGCGCATATTTCTTTTAATGTCCCATACGTGCTAATTACAGTAATGCCACGATTAAGAAAAATTGACCCAAATGTAATCGATGCAAGTTATGATTTAGGGAGTTCTTCAACTCAGACAATGTTCAAAATTGTTTTGCCAATTTTGCGACCAGCAATTATTGCAGCAACTGCAATCGCTTTTGCTATGAGTTTTGACGATTTTATTATTTCTTACTTTACCGGGGGAGATCAAACCAATGTCTCAACCTTCATATATACTGCCAAAAAAATTCAACCATATATTAATGCTTTTGGAACAATTTTAGTTGGGGTTATTGTCCTATCAATTCTAGTATGAAACACAATCTCGTTTACTAAGTCGCGAAACGATGAAATTAAAAATCAAATTAAAGAAGGTTACTATAAATCAAAACAAATTGATGACTTAAACCATAAACTTACTATCTTGTATCACCAACTTTCAAGCAATCAAATTGTTAAGAAAAGTTTAAAACCTAGTCTGAGAATGAAAGCGACTTTGCTAAAAATTCAAATTCGGATTTTAGAAAATAAAAACTATAATGCCAAGATTTCAAAATTAGAATGGAAAAAAGAATTAATAAGCAATGAAATAAAATATGAGAAAAGACTATTTATCGCATATGAAAAATCTCAAACTAAGATGAAATTACTTGAACAACAACTTTTGAAAAACTACAAAAGTCATCGAAAAGTGCGCTTTCAAAACGCGATTATCAAGTTATCAAAAAGAATTAAAAAATATGAATCTGAAATTGAATGAATTAACGAAAGAAATCAATCAGATTCTGATTGAATAAAGGAACTGGATGCCGAAATTTTAGAACTTCAAGCCGAATGAAACCGCGAAAGCCCGTTAAGTAAAAAAGATAATCTAGCTTATAAAAAGAAAATAAAAAAATTGCAAACAAAACGTGATGAGTTAAAAGAAGGTCGCAATCAACTAAAATTGCGATTAGTTCTAGAAAAATTAAAAGACGTTCAATCACGTTCGCAAGAACAACTCCAAGAACTTGTTGAAAAGCAACGTGATTTGAGTAAAGTTTTATTTTCAAAAATTTCTTTAACTGCGAAAATTGATAAAAAAATTGAGACGCTAGAGACCAAGGAAAATAAAACTGAGAACGATTTTCAAATATTAAGCGAACTAAAGCAAGAACGTATTGAAACTTTGGAATTAAAACGCCAAGTTATTCGCGAAAAAATAATTACTGCAGAAAACAAAATTGAAGAAATTCAAATTAAAACTGATGCTAAACGCGAAAAATTATTTCCAGCAATTGAAGATAATGCGGTTGTCAGCCATAATAAAGGATTTTTCAAAAGATCTTGAAAGACTTTATTAGCATTTACCTTATTTGCTTCGTCATTTACACTTTTAACTGTTGCTTATGTTAGAAACAATATTTATGATTTAGTTATTGGAAACTGGGGATCTTACATTAATCCTGAGTTTATTTCAGAATTTGAAAAAAAATATGAAGTCAAAGTCAACTACCAGCAATTTGATTCCAATGAATCTTTATATAATAAGTTATATACATTTAACTATGATGTTATGGTGCCAAGTGACTACATGGTTCAAAAACTAGTTGCAGAAGATAAATTACAAAATATTGACTACAATAAAGTAAATATCTACGGAGAGTTTGAAGAAACTACTCCTGGTTCACAAATTACCACAACTCGTTATTTTAAGGATTTAGAAGGCAATGAAATCACTAGCAAAGGTGATCGAGACTATACTGTAAATGCTGACCTAATGAAATTAATGTTTCAGTCACCAACTGAAGACGAAAATGAGGGTAAACATTTAAATCACAATATTACTGATTATGCTATTCCATATTTTTGAGGAGACTTAGTTGTTGTTGCAAACCCCAATGATAAAGTAATTAAATTTTTAGAAGACCAAAATGTTGAGTTTGCAGAAAATCAACAGTATCAAATTGATTCGTCAACTTTAAGCTGAGACATTTTCTGAAAGGCTGCACAAGCTGGTTTAAATGTTCGATTAAACGAAGATGCCAAAAATATTTTTGCAATCGCTTCGGAGAAAATGTTTGGAACAATTCAACCAAATTTAAGTCAATTGGATGAAACTGTTGCGGAATTAAAAAAATTAATTTTAAGACCGAATGTATCATTACTTGGTGATAATTTAATTGAAAAAGTTGCTTTAGGAGACTTTGATTTGGCGCTAATGTATAATGGGGATGCAATTTATGCTAATCAAATTTATAACGGGGAAGCTGAATTAGAGGATGAAGACGACCTATTTGCTAAAAATGCAAAATTGGATAAAAACTTCTTTTTCTACGGAAGACCTGGAATGCAACATGAAAACTTTAAAGAGGGAACTAATGTTTTTTCTGATAATTTGGTAATTAACAAAGTTAATAGAAATTTGGATCTCTCATACAAATGAATTAATTTTATGCTCTACAAATCAACGGAATTAACCGAATATGTTGGGATAACATCCCCAATTCAAGAGGCAATGGATGAGGTTTCAGGAGAAGGTGGAGTATTTAAAAACTACTTCAACCTATACATTCCTCAAATTTCACAAGACCCAAATGCTCGCGGAAGCGCGTTTCAATACAGTAAAAAAGATGAAATTCTTAATAACAAAATTATTGACGCCTTCAATTCATTGATAGCGGGTAAAAACTAGCAAAGGGCTAAACCCTTTGCTTTTTTTTGCTTTTTACAAAATCTTTAACGAAATAAAGTTTTTTTTAATTATTGTTAATAATTTAGTATAATTAATTTTGGTAATGGTGGTATAGCCAAGAGGCTAAGGCGTGGGACTGCAACTCCCTGATCACCGGTTCGAATCCGGTTACCACCTCCAGATTAAATTAAATAAGACCGGTATTGTTAAAGCAATATCGGTCTATTTATTTTTAAAATTTTATTTATTTAGTTAAATAAGCCCTATTATTTTATTAAAATGCACAAAAAATTCATTTTTTTAACGACACTAATAATTTTTTTGTTATAATAAATAAGTCGCATTTATTGCAAAAAAATTTAATTTTTTTTGCAAAATTCGGTTGACATGTATTATAATATCATAGGTATGTTTATTGCGCTCGTAGATCAATTGGATAGATCGTTTGACTACGGATCAAAAGGTTAGGGGTTCGAGTCCCTTCGAGCGCGCCAATTTTAAACCCAAATACATAATTTATAATTATGTATTAAATACCGGGAAGTGGCTCAGTTTGGTAGAGCATTCGGTTTGGGACCGAAGGGTCGCAGGTTCAAATCCTGTCTTCCCGACCATTTATTATTTTTGGGCCCTTAGCTCAGCTGGGAGAGCACCTGCCTTGCACGCAGGGGGTCGACGGTTCGATCCCGTTAGGGTCCACCATTTTATTTTTTTTACGGCGGGGTAGCTCAGTTGGTTAGAGCGTTCGGCTCATACCCGAAAGGTCAGGAGTTCAAGTCTCCTCCCCGCTACCATATTCAATTTTGGACCTTTAGCTCAGTTGGTTAGAGCATCCGGCTCATAACCGGACGGTCATTGGTTCAAGTCCAATAAGGTCCACCATGATTAGCTAAACAAGGCGGATTGTGAAGGACCCAAAATAAATTTTTTTTGGAAGATTACCCAAGCCTGGCTGAAGGGGTCGGTCTTGAAAACCGAGAGTCGGGGAAACCCGAGCGGGGGTTCGAATCCCTCATCTTCCGCCATTTTTTTATTTATTATATATCGCGGGGTGGAGCAGTTGGTAGCTCGTCGGGCTCATAACCCGAAGGTCACAGGTTCAAGTCCTGTCCCCGCAACCATTGGCCCCATAGCGAAGTTGGTTATCGCGCCTCCCTGTCACGGAGGAGATCACGAGTTCGAGTCTCGTTGGGGTCGCCATCGTTTCGGTTTTGTAGCTCAGTCGGTAGAGCAATTGATTGAAGCTCAATGTGTCGGCGGTTCAATTCCGTCCAAAACCACCATTTTTTGTTAACTAAGATGCTTAGAGCATCTTTTTTTTGTTTTAAACTAGTTTATAATTAAATAAGAACAAAAGGACGTGCGGTATGTTTTTAAAAAAATCATTAAATCTTTATTTTATAAATAACCGCAGTGATTGGTTATCATATTTTGATGAAACTAATGCTTTGAAAAAATCTCGAAGCCTAATAAAGAAAACAGGAAGAAAAATTAAAAATTATGAATGTTTCATCTTATTTAAACGCTGAATTTTGTGACGCTGAATAATTCAGAATTTTACTTTTGAAGAACGTTTTATAAATAACTTTTTTAAATTAGTGAAAAAGTTTGACTTAACCCTAACATCTCAAGAAAATCGCTTTATTTTCAATGTTCAAGAAATCTACTTTAATACTTGAAGACCAATTAAAGAACTTCCAGTAAAATTTGAACTAGAAAGCAAAGAAACTATAAATTTTCGCGAAAGTTTAGTAAATGTTCATAAATACTTTGATAACGATAAAAAACCTAAAATTGAGTTTGAAAACAACTATGATCTTTATTTTTCGTTTAAAAATATTTACTTTTGCAATGGTGTGCAAACTGTTTTAAAAAAAATCAATTTGAGCGATTTAAGTGATGTTGAATTAAAAAGATTTGGAGTCATTATTACTGTAAAAAAAGATAAATATCTATTAAGGGGAGCAAATAAGTTATTGGTTTATTCAATACTACAAAGAGTTTTACCACAACCAATTAAGCCATTAAAAAACTATGAAGATTTATACGGTTATTTTGATTTTTTATCAAAAATAGAACAAAAATTTAGTTAAAAGCTCAGTCTCTCATTTTCTTGGAAGGCTTTAACTCCTTGCCTAGAAGTGTTATAATTTTTTGGTAAGAAAAAGGAGAAACTCAAAATGAGAAAACAAATTATTATTGGTAACTGAAAGATGTATAAAACAAATTCAGAGGCACTAAATTTTATCAAAGAAGTTGATAGCAAAATTGTCAAAAACAGCAATTTAATAGCTGGAATTGGGGTTCCATTCACAGCATTAAGTGATGCTAAAAAGGCTGCAAAAAACTTAGTAATTGCCGCTGAAAATGTTCACTTCGAAAAAGAAGGGGCTTACACTGGTGAAATTTCAATCCCAATGTTAAAAGATTTAAATGTGGAATATGTTATTATTGGTCACTCTGAACGTCGCGAAATGTTTAACGAAACAGATGAAACAGTAAATAAAAAGGCTTTAGCACTATTAGCAAATAATATGATTCCAGTTTTATGTTGTGGAGAAAGTTTAGAAATTTTTGAAGCTAAAAAAACTAAGGAATGAGTAGAAAACCAAATCACTAAAGGATTTAATCAAATCAGCGCAGCAGATGCAAAAAAAGTAGTGATAGCCTATGAGCCAATTTGAGCAATCGGAACTGGGAAAGTTGCGACCCCAGAAATCGCCCAAGAAATTTGTAAAATAGTTCGTGAAAAAATTGCTTCATTATACAACCAAGATGTTGCAAATGAAATTTTAATTCAATACGGGGGAAGTGTAAAACCTGAAAATATCAAAGAAATTTTAAACCAAGCAGATATCGATGGAGCACTTGTTGGGGGAGCTTCTCTAATTCCTGATTCATACCTTGGATTAGTAAACTTTAAATAATGAAAGATATAAAATTACTTGCACTTGATATGGACGGAACTGCCTACGACCCAATGGGGGAAGTTGTTCCAGAAAATCGAGAAGCAATTTTAAAATTAATAAAAAAAGATTTTCCGGTTGTCTTTATAACAGGAAGACCAGTAAATGCGCCCAAAAATAAATTTATTGAAAACAACTTTGTATCAAAATATTCAGTAATGGGAGCATTTAACGGTGCTTGCATCTATGACTTAAAAACTAACAAAATCTTAGATGCAAAGCCAATTTCCAAAGAAATTGTCAATCAAGTATTTAGTTTAACAAAAAAAGATAATTTTAAAAATGTTATTATTTGAGGATATAGCACTGATTTTAATGAAGTTATAATTAATAATTTAGCATCAAATGCAAGTGAAATTATAAAAGAACAATCTTTTTTCGAAGGTAAGTTTGTGGAGTTTGAAACTTTAACAGCACCATATCAATTAGATTGTTACAAACTTTTAATTTTTAATTTCACTAGCGAGTTTATTAATGAATTAAAAAAAATTGGTTTGGAAACAGCACCAAATATTTTAGGAACAGCATGCGAAGTGACGGCAGCAAATATTAATAAAAAATATGCCATTCAATTTATAGAAAAAACTTGAAATATTAATGCAGAAGAAATTATGGCGATGGGTGATGGGACAAACGATATTCCAATGATGGATTATGTTGGGTTCCCTGTCTCTTTTAACAACTGTGTTTCAAAAATTAAACACATTGCTAAAGCGCATGTCGATTTAGACTGATCACAAGGTGCCGTGGCACAAGCAATTAGTAAATATATATTAAAAGATAAATAGGAGATAAAAATGAAAACTAAACAACCAGTACTACTTGCCATTTTAGATGGCTGAGGAATTGCCCCAGGAAATGCCGGCAATGCTGTTGCACAAGCAAATATGGAATTTGTGGAATCATTAAAAAAAGATTATCCATGAGTTGCAGCTCATGCAAGTGGAGAATGAGTTGGACTCCCAGATGGTCAAATGGGAAACTCAGAAGTTGGTCATATCCATTTAGGATCTGGAAGAATTAAATATGAATCTTTAACTTTAATTAATCAAGCAATTAAAAATAAATCGTTTTCTAAAAACGAGGAAATTTTGGCAGCAATTAATTTTGCTAAAAAAAATAATGGAGCTTTCCATATTATGGGACTATATTCTGATGGTGGTGTTCATGCCCACATGAGTCATATGTTGGCAGCTTTTGAAACTGCAGCCAATTCTGGATTAAAAGAAATTTATGTTCACTTATTTTCTGATGGTCGTGACACAAAACCAATGGTTCTAGAAACTTATTTAAATGCTTTAGAATCGCTGTTTGCAAAATATAAAGTCGGAATGATTGGTTCAATCAGCGGGCGTTTTTTTGCAATGGATCGAGACAAGCGTTTAGAAAGAACGGCGCAAGCTTATGAAACCTTATTTACTCATAATGGAGCTAATAGTTTTACAGACGCAAGATCTTATATTCAAGAACAATATAATCTGGGCAAAGATGATGAAGCCATTATTCCAGCATTCAACAAAAATGCTGCTAACGGTTTTATTAAAAAAGGTGATGGTGTTTTATTTGCTAACTTCCGTCCTGACCGCGCAATTCAACTAGCAGCCACAATCACAAATGAAAATTATCTTGCATGAAAAGATGAGGCCTTTAAAAATTTACAATTTATTGGTCAAGATATTTATTTTGTATCAATGATGGAATACTCAGAGGTT
This sequence comes from Spiroplasma sabaudiense Ar-1343, assembly GCF_000565215.1. Taxonomy (NCBI): domain Bacteria; kingdom Bacillati; phylum Mycoplasmatota; class Mollicutes; order Entomoplasmatales; family Spiroplasmataceae; genus Spiroplasma; species Spiroplasma sabaudiense. The sequence continues at coordinate 150,853 of NZ_CP006934.1, forward strand.
GTTAAGTCTCCCAAAGTTGCATTCAAGTCAATTGAAGTTGTAAATGGATTGGGAGAATGGTTGAGTAAAAAGGGATATCGTCAATTGAGAATTGCTGAAACTGAAAAAATTGCTCACGTAACATTTTTCTTTGATGGAGGAAAAGATTACTTCAAAAATGGTTTAGCTACCCAAGCAGAAATTCAACTAGCTGGAGCTAGTGCTGACTTAATTGCTTCGCCCAAAGTTGCCACTTATGATTTAAAACCAGAAATGAGCGCAAAAGAAATAACTGATAAATTAGTTGAAGAAATTGCTAAAAATGAATTTGATGTAATAATCCTAAACTATGCCAACTGTGATATGGTTGGTCATACAGGAATTTTAGAATCAACAGTTGTGGCTGTTAAAACACTAGACGAACAATTAAAACGTGTTCATGAAGCACTAGAAAAAGTAAATGGTGTAATGATAATAACAGCCGATCATGGTAACGCCGAAGTTATGATTGATGCAGAAGGTGGACCTAATAAAAAACACACTAGCCAACTTGTACCAATAATTATTACCAAAAAAGGCCTAGCTCTAAAACAAAAAGATCCAGCGATTGCAGATATCGCTCCAACTATTCTTGATTTATTGGGGGAAGAAGCCCCAGCAGAAATGACACAAAGTAGTTTAATTCTAAAAAAATAATTATACAAAGATTTTAAAAGTCTTGTATTTTTAAAAAGGGGAAATTTTTATGAAAACAGATTATGAAATACTAATCATCGGTGGTGGTCCGGGAGGAATTACTGCCGGAGTTTATTGCGCCCGAGCTGGTCTAAAAACAGCAATTGTTGAACGTGAAGTCCCTGGGGGGAAAGTAAACAAAACTGCGGAAATCGAGAACTACCCAGGCTTTACTTCAATTTTAGGACCCGACCTAGCGGTTAACCTTTTTTCTCAAGCTCAAGCAGTTGGAGCCAATTTTATTTTTGACGAGGTTATTAAAATCAACCAAAGAGAGGATAAGTTATTTGACGTCCATCTTAAATCAAAAATTCTAATTGTCAAAGCGGTTATTATTGCAACCGGAACCAAGGAACGAAAATTAGGAGTACCTGGGGAAGATAAGCTTTATGGTCGAGGAGTTTCTTACTGTGCTGTATGTGATGGAGCCTTTTTTAAGGAGAAACCTTTAATTGTTGTTGGAGGAGGGCTAGCAGCGATTGAAGAATCACTGTATTTAACAAAATTTGCTAGCAAAGTCACACTGATTCATCGCCGTGAAGAATTTCGTGCCGCAGAGCCAGTTGTAAATAAAACCCGAAGCCATCCAAAAGTTGAATTTATGCTCAACTATGTTGTTGAGGAAATCATTGGGGAGACAACCGTTCAAGCTGTTGTTGTAAAAAATCTTAAAACCAATGTTACAGAAAAAATTGAAGTTGCTGGGATTTTTCCACTAATTGGGAGTGATCCGATTACAGATTTTGTAAAAGAGCTGCCAATTTTAAATGAAACCAACAATATCATAACTGATGTAGAAATGAAAACTTCAATCAGCGGACTGTTCGCGGTGGGGGATGTTAGAAATACACCTCTAAAACAAATTGCAACAGCTGTTGGTGATGGAGCGATTGCAGCTCAAAAAGCAATTGATTACTGTGATAACTTTTAATAATTTTTAAATCCAAAAAATGTCATCACTATTAAGTGATGACATTTTTTGTATTGTACTAATAAATTATTTTTTTTGATTGCGCAAATGCAACATCCCACCATTAATGCTAATAACATTTGTAAAGCCTTGGTTTTGCAATGCTTTAGCTGCTGTTTCAGAACGGCGACCACTTTTACAAATTAGTGCCAATTTTTTTGAATACTCTAGATTAAATCCTTTAGGATTTGAAACTAGACTAGGTATTGAAATATTAATAGCTTCCTCTAATTTTGGAATTTCGCGAAATTCAGCAGGCTCACGAATATCCACAATTTGATAGCCTTCGCCAATTAATTGGTCAATAATTTTGTAACCCATATTATCAACCCTTATTTGCAATCTTCTTGTTATTTAAAATCAAATCAATGCGGCTCAGCCCAACAACTGCCTCTTGAAATCCAAATATTAAGTTTCTTTTTTTTGTTGGATAAAAAATTGCATCTCCGGCTGCAAAAACTCCGGCTAAACTAGTTTGCATGTTTTCATCAACAGCAATTTTTTTCAATTCATTGCGTTTAACTTCAAGTCCCGAAATTGGGTGTGGCTTAATTGTTGCTCCGAATTGAACAATAATTTCATCAACTAAAATTTCTTTCTTGGATTTTCCGTTAAAAATAGTGATGCTTTTAATTAAATTATCTTCGGCTTTTTTAATTTCACAAAACTCATAAGGAGTTAAAATTTCAACATTATCTTTTATTGAATCAATAGGACTTCTAAATTCATTTCGACGATGAATTAATGTGACTTTAGCTGTTTGACTCAATGTCTTTGCTCAGTCAATTGCAGAGTCTCCTCCCCCAAATATTGCAACTTTTTTATTTTCAAAATTTTCTTTATTATTTACAACGTAATGAACGTTAGCCCAGTTATTTTCTGTAAGTCGAACTGCCTGGTATTCTCCTAACCCTTCGCAAATAATTATTGACTTATAAGTTTTTTGAGTTTTATCACTAAACTTCACTAAATAGTGAAAATTAAAATCAGTTTCTACTTTTATAGCAATTACCTCAATAATTGACACAGCGGTTTTCAAATTTATTTTTGAAGTCTCAACTTGAGCGTCTTGTAAAAGGTTTTGAACAAAATCTTTAGCTTGAATGGCACTGATACCTGGAAGATTATAAATTAACTTTTCGGGATAAGCTAAGTTTGCTTGGCCGCCAACCTCAAAATTTGCCTCAATTATTGTACCGCTTAGTTCAAGACTGTTAGCTATTTTTCAAGTATACAATCCAGTTGCCCCAGCCCCGATAATTAATAAATCTTTAATCATTTAAATCATTCCTTTCCAAAATTATAGCATATTGATATAATAAGATAAGGTGAAAAAAATGAAAATAACTAAAATAACTGATTGGAATAATATTATAAGTGACCTAATTTTAAGAGTCAAACCCAATTTTTATTTATTGCTTACAGGAGATTTGGGGGCTGGCAAAACTACATTTACCAAATTACTTTTAAAACAACTTGGAGTCCAAGATGTTGTAGTATCACCAACCTTTCAAATTTTAAAGCAGTATAAAATATCAAATAATCTCAATATTAATCATATGGATGCTTACCGTTTGAGTGAAAGCGACGATATTGAGATGTATCTTGAACAATTTGAAAATAGTTTTAATATAATTGAGTGACCGTCTCATTTAGCGCTTGATTATAGTAACTTGCAGGGTTATCATTTAGATATTAAGTTAATTAGCGAAGAAATCCGAGAGGTTTTGATTAATACAAATTTAAGTCAAATAAAAGGAGAATAAAATGAAATTATTTATTGATACTTGTAATAACAATCTGATTCTAATTTTATTTAGTGATAAAAAAATTGTTGACAAAGTTGTAATTTTACAGCAAAATCGAATCTCAGACATTTTTAAAAATCATCTACAAGAACTTTTAGATCGCAATAGTTTGCAGTTAAAAGAAATTTCAGAGCTCTATGTTACAAAAGGTCCAGGTAGTTATACTGGGGTTAGAATTGGCTTGACAATTGCCAAAACCCTTTTTACTATTAGTAAAACAATTGCAATTTATACAATTTCAAGTCTAAAATTTCAAGCAGGATTAGAAAATGTTGTTTCAATTATAGATGCTCGTTCAAATAAATCATATTTGGGGATTTATCAAGCCGGTTTAATAGAAATTGAGGACCAACTTTTACCAAACGAAACCGTTGAAGAAATAATTAAAAATTTCACTAATTATAAGATTGTAAAAGATCAGGTTGCCATTGATTATTGCAAAAATTTGCTAGATTTACTGAATTCGTTTGATAGAGTTCAAGAAAGTTCAGAATTAAATCCAAACTATATAAAAAATTTTATTTAATCCAAAAAACAATGTATAATAATATTTGTATGGATTGATACTCAAGTTGGTGAAGAGGGCACCCTGCTAAGGTGTTAGGCCGGGCAACTGGCGCGAGAGTTCGAGTCTCTCTCAATCCGCCATTTTAAAAAAATGACAACTGCTTAATTAGCAGTTTTTTATTTTTTAAAATGCTCTTCAAAACCCGTGAGAGTTTAGAAAATTTGTTATAATTATTAAATAGCTGAGGTGAATTTATGGCAAAAACAAAAGACAAGGTAATTGTAAAAGACTTAGCAACAACCGCCCCTAAAAAAAGTATTTTTGGTAAAATTTTTGCAAAGCATTCTCAAAGAAAAATGATTTTAAATCATATGAGTGAAAATAACATCAAAAACTTTTTGTTTTACACTAACGTCCAAAATATATTATTAATTTTAGAGAATGGGATTAAACTTGTTTCGAACCAAAATTTGAAAAAAGGTGAAGAATACACCGTTTGAACATATTTGGAAAATAACAACACGATTGGTCTTGAATATGATTCCTCAACTAGAGCCCATTTTTGGAAATGAGCTATTGAGGCCGGTTTAAATATCGAAGAAGTGGCTGTAATTGGAATCAATCCACAAATTTTATCACAAACTACTCAAAAAGATTGAGCAGCAGATAAGGCAACTAACATTGTTTATATTTATGAAAATATAGATATTAAGGCAATTGAATGAATCATGGTTAAGGATCGCAAGAATTTAGAACGTATTAAAACTATTGTAGAAAGCAATGATTTAAATATTAATGTTTATTACGGTGAAAAAGGAAATATTAAAGAAGAGGTAAAAAAATAATATGGCGCAACAATTAAAAAACATAACAAAGAGATCAGATGATTTTTCACAATGATACACAGATGTTGTTAGAAATTCAGGACTAGTTGAGTATGGACCTGCAAAAGGAACAATGATAATTAAACCTTATGGATTTGCAATTTGAGAGTTATTACAAGAAAGATTTAATAAAGAATTCAAGAAACTAGATGTTGAAAATGTTTATTTTCCGTTATTAATTCCAGCATCGCTTTTTAATAAAGAAAAAGAACATATTGAAGGTTTTGCCCCAGAAGTTTTCACTGTTACTAAAATAGGAAATAAAATTTTGGAAGAAGAACTTTATATTCGTCCAACTAGTGAAGTTTTACTTGCGACACATTTTTCAAAAGAAGTTAAATCCTATCGTGACTTACCGTTGATTTATAATCAGTGAGTAAATGTTCTTCGTGGAGAAAAAACAACAAGGCCATTTTTGAGAACAAGCGAATTTTTATGACAAGAGGGCCATACTCTTCATGAGTCTGAACAAGAAGCTGTCAAGATAACTAATGAAATTTTGGGTGTATATCAAAAAGTTGCCAAGGAATTATTTTTGCTACCAGTTATTGCTGGGGAAAAAACAGCACACGAAAGATTTGCTGGAGCATCTAAAACAATGACAATTGAAAGTTTAATGAGTGACGGTCATGCTTTGCAATGCGCAACAAGTCATTATTTAGGTGACAAATTTTCATCAGCTTTTGATATTAAATTTCAGGGTCGTGATTCACAATGACACCTAGGATATTCAACTAGTTGAGGAATTTCAACTAGAATTATCGGGGCAATTATTATGACCCATTCTGATGATAATGGACTTGTATTGCCAAGTGGAATTGCCCCAATTCAAGTTCAAATTATTGAGGTGAAAGAAACCGAAAACGTTACTAATGCATCGCAATTAATGTTAAAAAATCTAAAAAGCAAATTTCGAGTAAAGGTTGATAATTCCGATAAGTCATTTGGTTTCAAAATGAGTGAAGCTGAAATTAAAGGGATTCCAATTAGAATTGAGGTTGGACCACGAGATTTAGAAAATAATAATGTGGTGATTTCAAGAAGAGATAACCGCGAAAAAGTTATCGTACCAATTGAAGATGTTGAAAAAACCATCATTAAAATGATGAGCGAATATGACAAAAATATTTATAATTTAGCACTAGAAAATACTAAAAACCGCACTTGAAAAGCAGAAACTATTGAAGAATATATTGCGATTTTGAGCAAAGAACAAGGATTTGTCTTAGTGCCATTTTGTGGAGAAATAAGTTGTGAAGCGGATGTTAAAGAAAAAACCCAAACAACTTCTCGTTGTATTCCCAACGATGTTAAGCAAGTTAAGGGTAAGTGTTTTAATTGTGGAAAAGATTCACAATTAAGAGTCTATTTTGCTCGCTCATACTAAGGAGAAAAACATGAAAGAATTTAAATTAACAATGCGTGATAATAAAATTATTCATATGACAACATGAGATGATGTCAAGAAGCCTGTTGGGGTCCTGCAATTGGTCCACGGTTCTTGTGAAGAAGCATCGCGTTATGATGAATTTGCTAAGTTTTTAAATAAAAATGGCTTTATCGTTGTTGCAGATGACCACCGTGGTCATGGACACACTGCAAATATCGAAGAAAACGAATTGGGCTGGTTTGCTGATGAAAATGGTTGAGAAATGATCATTGATGATTTAAAAGAAGTTAATGACTATATTAAAAAAACCTATCCAAGCCTGCCGGTTTCCATTTTCGGTCACTCAATGGGAAGTTTTATGGTTCGTCACTATTTGATAAAATTTGGAAACACCGTTAATGCGGCGATTATTTGCGGAACTGCTGAACACAGTGCAATATCACTTAAATTAGGAATTTTACTAGCTTCAAAATATCAAAAAAAACATGGAGCAAAAGAAGTTCCTGAAAAAATTTGGAAACTAAGCTATAAGGCTCTAAACAAAAGGTATAGTAAAGATCCAAATGAAACTGGTTTTGAGTGAATGAATGATAATCCTGAGGAAATTGAGAAATTTATTAATAATCCTCGTGTTGGGCAAAAGTTTAGCAGTAGTGCATTTAAAGATATGTTTACGGGATTACTTTTTATTAGAAAGAAATCAAACTATACCAAAACTCCCAAAAATTTACCGCTATTTTTTATTGCTGGTTTAGATGATCCAGTGGGACAATATGGTAAGTCAGTTTATAAGGTTAGAAATAAATACAAAAAATCCAAATATAAAACAGCTCTAAAGTTATATCCAAAACTTAGACACGAGATTCTTTTAGAGAAAGAAGAATATCGCCAAATCGTTAGTGAAGATATTCTAAAATTTTTAAATTCAAGTTTATAAAAAAGCTTTAAAAGTAGTGTAATTTTTATTATATAATTGCCAATAAGGAGTTTTTTTATGAAAGAAAAATATTATAAAATTGCAAGAGGTTTCAACCTTGCATATATTATTATTACATCTGTTTCATTAATCATTTTAGCAATTATTTTTATTACATCTTTAGTTTTAAGTCCTGTCAATATTTCAGAATACAATTTGATGGCTTTGATCATTCAAGTTTCTTCGCTAATTGGGATTGCAATTTTGTTAATTATTCCAATCATTGGAGAAGTTATTATTAAAAGACAAATTAAAAATAGCGACGATAAACCACATACAACTTTAGCGTTCTTTATGATTTTCTTTATTCCGTTATTTGGTTTTTTTTCAGGACTTATGATCTTAATTGCGGATACTAATAATAACATTGAAAACAATTCCCCTAAAAAAGAAAAATACAAAAATAGCGAACCTAAAAAATCTAAAAAGGAATCAGATTTTGTAGACTTAGTAATGTAATTTAATATTTCAATTAAAGCGCTTCTAATTAAAGGAAGTGCTTTTTTATTTTAAGGAATTCCAGAAAATCGCACAAAAAATGTTAATATTTAACTCGTATGAAATTATTAATATTTTAGAAACTAATATTTTAATTAACTAAGTTATATTCTCAATCGCTCAGCAAATCGTAGTAAAATTCAATTTATTTTGAATAATTTTTGTTTATTTTCACATTAACTATTTATAAGAAAATAAATAAGTTATAATTAAATTGTATTCGGTTAACCGATTTAAGGTAAAAATTATCAGCATTTAAATACAAATAGAATCACGGGAGGTTTTTTTATGGAAAATCTAAAGAAAGGTGATTTTGTTCTTGTTCATGCGTATAAACATAACGGAAGCGTCTATCGATCTTGAGAAAGGTCTATTGTTTTTGAGAACAACAGCGACAACCTAATTTTAATTAATGAAGAAGTTGTTGTTACAGAATTAAACGGAAGAAAATGAAAGACAAATGAGCCCGCAATTTGATTTTTTTCAAAAAAAGATTGATATAATGTTATTTGTATGTTTAAAGAATGGGGCATAAATTACTACTGTAATATGGCATCACCATATATAATCGAAGACAAAACAATAAAGTATGTAGATTATGATTTAGATATTAAAGTTTTCAATGATAATAGTTTTAGAATTTTAGACTTAAAAGATTTTAATCGCAATCGCATCAATTTTAGTTATTCTCAAGAGATAATTAATCGAATTTGATCTGAAATAGAAACTTTGAAAGAAAAAATTAGACAAAAAGAAGGTTGTTTCAACCACGACTTAGTTAAAAGCCACTGAAAAGAGTTTGTAGAACAAATTAAACCAAAAATTGTAAAATTGGAAACAGAAACAGAAACAGAAATAGGAGAATAGTCTAATGGACAAATCAAAAATTAGAAATTTTAGTATAATTGCCCATATTGATCACGGAAAATCAACTTTAGCTGATCGAATCTTAGAAATGACTCACACCGTTGAAAAGCGCGATATGCAAGCCCAGCTATTAGATTCGATGGACATTGAGCGTGAACGCGGAATTACAATAAAATTGAACTCTGTCCAACTAAAATATAAATCAAAAAGTGGTGAAGAATATATCTTTCATTTAATTGACACCCCAGGTCATGTTGATTTTACATATGAAGTTTCTCGAAGTTTGGCTGCGTGTGAGGGTGCTATTTTAGTCGTCGATGCCAGTCAGGGAGTTGAGGCCCAAACTCTAGCAAATGTTTATTTGGCTCTTGATAATGATTTGGAAATAATCCCAGTAATAAATAAAGTTGATTTACCAGCAGCAGATGTTGAGCGAGTGAAATCTGAAATTGAAAATCTAATTGGTTTAGACACAACAGAAGCACCACTGATTTCTGCAAAAACAGGTTTAAATGTTGAAGATGTTCTAGAGGCAATTGTAAATAAAATTCCTCCCCCAAAAGGAGCAGACGATTCCCAACCGCTAAGAGCTCTAGTTTTTGATTCTTACTATGACAAGTATCGAGGAGTTATGGTTTCAGTAAGGATAAAAGAAGGAACTGTTAAAGTCGGTCAAAAAATTAAAATGATGGCATCGCAGGCGGTTTATGAAGTTACAGAGTTGGGAATTAAAAACCCCTTAGAAGTAAAACGAGATTCACTTGAAGCAGGGGAAGTTGGGTGAATTGCTGCTAGCATCAAAAATATTAAAGATATTCATGTTGGTGATACAATTACAACAGAAAAAAATGGAGCTACAGAATCATTACCAGGTTACAAAAAAATGAACCCCACTGTTTATTGTGGAATTTATACAGTAGATAATGCCAGATATAAGGATTTAAAAGATGCTTTAGAGAAAGTTAATTTAAGTGATGCAGCATTAGTTTATGAACCAGAGTCTTCACAATCGCTTGGATTTGGTTTTCGCTGTGGATTTTTGGGGTTATTGCATATGGATGTGATTCAAGAGCGTTTGGAGCGCGAATACGATCTCACATTAATCGCCACTGCCCCATCAGTTATTTACAAAGTATTTTTAACAAATAAAGAAATGATTGAAATTGATAACCCGGCAAATTTACCCGATGTTCAAAAGATTGACCACATTGAAGAACCGTTTGTGAATGTGAAAATCATGACTCCAGAAAAATTTTTAGGGGACTTAATGGAATTATGTCAGAACAAGCGAGGCATTTACAAAAACTTAGAATATATTGATGATACTCGTCGAACCCTAACATATGATATGCCTTTAAATGAAATTATCTTTGATTTTTTTAATAAATTGAAATCAATTTCTAAAGGATATGCATCTTTTGATTATGACCTTATTGGTTATCAAACTAGCAAACTTGTTAAGATGGATATTTTACTTAATGGAGAAGTTGTAGACGCCCTAAGTTTAATTGTTCATAAAGACTTCGCTTATGCAAGAGGAAAAGTCTTGACAGAAAAACTAAAAGAAATTATCCCGCGACAAAATTTTGAGGTTCCAATTCAGGCCGCTATTGGTAGCAAAGTGATTTCTCGTGAAACAATAAAAGCAATGCGAAAAAATGTTTTAGCCAAATGTTATGGTGGGGACATTTCAAGAAAGAAAAAACTTTTAGAGAAACAAAAAGAGGGTAAGAAACGAATGAAATCAATTGGTTCTGTTGAAGTACCACAAGAAGCATTTATTGCAGTATTAAAACTAGATGATTAATAACGCTTTAAAAATAATAATTCGAACAGGATTATTATTTTTTATTTATTAAGTTCACAGCTTTGATAACTTGCAATTTTAAACCCGCTATTTAATGGTAATATAGTAAATATTTGATTATAATTAAAAATATAACAAAATGGAGGACGATATGAAAAAACTAATTTATTTAAATTTAATAAGTTTATTTTTAGCTGTTTTTTCAATGGCTTTTATTGCGCCGTTTATGTATTTTAGCAAGACAATCGATGGGAAAATTTTAATTTTTACAAAAAATGTATACACTCTGTCAGAAATCGGTTTAGGACTAACTTTTTTTGCATTTGGAATTGGTGCTCTATTTGCCAAAAACCGAATTCTCAAAGTAATTGCGTTAAGCCTATCAATATTTACTTGTTTGGTGTTCGTTTTTATAGCTGGTTATGGAATGTCGGGTTTGTTTGCAATTGAAAAAATTCATGTTTTTAAAATAATAATACCAGTCTTTTTTATCTCGCTATTTTTTATTGGACTGTTGTTTTCTCAAACCCCAAATCACTTGCAAAATCTGGTTTTACAAAATAAAAGTGAAGAAGCCACTGATCAAATAACTGACGTCTTGGTCAAAGACGATTTGAAGATTAAAATTTCAAAGCTAAAAACCAATTTATCTAAACCATCTTTTGAAATTTTGCAAGAAATAGATTCGACAGGGAGTTTTTCGGGAATAGATATTCAAAAAATTATTGGAATAGATGAAAACATCGGTGAATCAAATGATGAAAGTTCAAAAGGGCCTGAAGATTTAAAAATCATTAATCCAAATTCTGAAAATTTTGTTAAAAAAAATTCACAATCTCCTGAAAAAATTAGTGATTCTGATGGTAAAGACAGCAATAAAAATAAAAAAATTATTCAAGAACATAATTATGATTTTATTGATTTAACAGAATTATCTTTTGAAAAAAATAAGGAAAAAGACGATTTTGAAATTATCACTCCAAGGAGACTAGACGGTAAGAATGAAACAGAATTAAAAAAGGACTTAAATGAGTAAAAAGATTAAAGTTTTAAATAATGAATTCAGTAAAGAAACCAATCCGTTACATCCAGGAGCTGTCTCTTTTAGTTTTTTTCTAAGAATTACAGCTTTTTTCATTTGCATGACTTATTTTGTTGTCTTGTTAATTGTATTAATTAGCGATGTTTTGACGAAAGATATTATAATTTTTTTATATTATTACTTTTTAGAATTAATTGGTTTAGCAACCGATAACATTTCCTATAATGTTTATTTAATATGTTGACAAGTTATATTTCCAATATTATTCGCCTTATCTCTGGGATTACTATATTTATTGCCAATTATCATTTCCAAATCTCGTGGCTTTAGAATTTTTATTGGAATTTCATCAATGATTTTAGCAATTTCACTCCTAACCATAACTATATTATTTGTTGAATTTAAAGATCTTTGAAATGATATTGAATTTGAAAATTCTAGCACGGCGATTTTAAGAGATTCAATTGTTGGGAATCTTAAATACAATTCATTTTTAATTATTTTTCTATTAGCTGCAAACTCAAGCATTATCGCGATAAGCATTTTTTTATTTATTGAGGCAAGCCTGGCTAAAAAAGGCTTAGTAGATTTAAAAGTTTTAACTTTTAACAAATTTAAGAACAGACATCTAATTATAAAGTTTCTCGAAGGTGATGAAACGTTTGTGGAAAACAAAAATCCCAAAAAAACAAAGCCCCGAAGCGAGGATTCTGAAAATGACTTGAATTAAAAAGAAATTACAGTATCAAGGCAATTTAGTTGAGTATAATTTAAGAATTGCAGATCAAAAAAATATAATCTTAAAAGTTAAAGAGGGCAATATTTTTGTATCTGCACCCCATAGAGCAGCTGATTGGGAAATCAATAATTTGATTTACAAAAATTTAAAAAAAATTCAAGCAGTACAATCAACTTTTACAACTATACAAAAAATATCATTTAAAAACGATGATAGTTTTGTAAAGATTTTTGATAAAAAAATTAAACTTCACATTACTGAAGAAAACATTCATACGACGGCAAAACCCGAAGGAATCTTTATGAAAAATTACCAAAATCATGAAAATCAAACACAAAAGTTGTATGCTTTTTTGGGAAAGTATTATTATAACTGATTTGAAAAACGATTAAGCCATTGAGCAGAAATTATGAATTTGACTTATAAAAATCTCTCAATGCAAAATATGAAAACCCGTTGAGGGGTTTGTTACCCAGAAAGAGAAAAAATAGTTTTAAATACGAAACTAATTCATTTTTTACCAGATGTAATAGATTATGTCATTGTACACGAATTAAGTCATTTGGTTCACAAAAACCACTCTAAAGATTTTTGGTGAAATGTCGAAAAATTTTTACCAAACTATAAAGATAAGGCACTAGTATTAAAACAATCAGGAATTTAAAAGATAAATTTGTTTAAATTTTTTTTAAAGTTTATAATATTAGGAAATGAGGTGTTAAAATGGGATGGAAAAATAACTATAAAAAAGCCTTTAAAAATAAGTTAAAAAATAGCAAATCTGTCAATATTAGTTATTTTGAGCCGCTCCCATACTTCATATTGTGAGAGCGCGAGCACAAACAAGTTAACGAGTGAAACGAAGAGACTTTAATGCGAGAAATTAAACTCTATCAAACCAAAATCTTAAGTTTTAAAACAATTCATCAAATTCCAGAGGAATTTAATGAACAAGTTGAAGTTAAATTTATGGAAGATGAAATCGTGGAGAAATTCACAGGCCTGCCAGCTATTTCTAATTTCCAAGCAACTTACAATTATTTTTTAAAAAAAATGGGCAAATATAAGGCTTTAGTAATGTTGTTTAGTATTACAAAGTTTACTTATTACACCACTTCTAAATTTTGACAAATTTATATGAATAGTTTTTCAAGTTATGATGTAGAAAAAACAAATTTTAAGAGAATATTTTTAGTAATGCGTCGGACAAGTTTTGAGTCTATTGAAAATCTTTTAAAAAAGTTAATTATTTTAGTTGGTAAAAATGAAATAGATCAATACCGCCACCATATGTTAATTGAGGAAATTATTGAAGGGGGAGAAGACCTAACCTTTCACTGAGCAAGAATGCTTGAGCAAATAATTGAATCTAGTTTTGAAAGTATTAGTTTTGAAAGTAGATATGGAAAACCCTACGAAGGCTATTCCCAGGATGAAACCCTTGATAGCCCCTTTGGAGACCCAGATCAAGACAACTTTGATAAATTCTTTGAACAAACTCACACCTTGGTTATCAATGATGAAGTCAATGAAGCATTTAATTTTTTTGGTTTAACTAAAATGACTGAACCCAGTGATTTTAAAAAAACTTATCGCCATTTTGCAAAAAAATTTCACCCGGATGTCAATTCAAATGAATCATCGGCTTCAGAAATGAAGAAAATCAACATTTATAAACAAATTATTGAAGATTACTTTGATAGATATAATATAACATAATTGAAAGGAAGCAATCATGGATAAACGAACTTGAAAAGACTATGAAAAAATAGTTGAGAAAATAATGGATGAGGAGATGTTGTTACTAAAACTTTCTCCTGAGTTTTATGAATTTCCAATAACAAAAAGTATTATCAAATTTTGGCAAAAAACTCCAGATGTCTTTAAGTTCCAAAAATTTCTAGAGAAGAAAATGACCGAACTAAGTCAAGAAGCAGACTCAGAAGTTGAAGATTTAGACGATTTCAGTGAAATTATTTTTATACGAATAATGGCTCTAACTACAACTATGACCGTGGTAATCAAAAATTTTAATCAAAAAACAGATCTTTTTTGAAAGAAAAGATTTAAGGAAATTAACAATGCAGATCATAATTTTTTAATTCATTTAGTGCCAAGAATTGTTGGAAACCATTATCTACAAAATTTTGAATTTGAAATAAGAAATTTAATAATTCCTGAGAGTTTAAGCAGTTTTGGGAATAGAGTTTTAAATCGAATTACCAAAATTTCTCAAGAAGACAATATTGAAAACTTTTTTGAACAACTTTATGAATTGCAAGAGTCATTTGAAGACATGTTAGAAAGCGTCAGCCAAACAGAAGTTGATATTTCAGATCAAGAATTAAATGAAGCAGGTTTATTTTTTAACTGAAGTATGTATGTAGAGGCTAGTTTATATTTTCTGCTGCTTATCCACGAAAATCTTCTAGCAATTGAAGAAGAAAATACAAAACTTTTAATTCAAGAAGAAAAGTATCATATGATTAATAGAGAAGAAAAGATTAGTGAATTAAAGTTTATCAACAACGAAATGAATTATAATGAAGATTATAGTAAATTAAAAAATTAGACCACTTTTACACAATTTTTTTGCTATTTATGCCGCAAATTGGTATCATTAATCTTGTGTATTATTAGGAGAAGAAAAATGTCAAATCAAAAAATTATTAATATTGCCGTGATTGCCCACGTTGATGCAGGAAAATCTACACTTGTAGACGCTTTTTTGTCACAATCGGGAGTATTTCGCGCAAACGAAGAAGTTAAAGAACAAGTAATGGATAGTAATGATCAAGAAAGAGAACGTGGAATCACAATTTATTCAAAAAATTGCGCCATCGAATATAAAGGAATCAAAATTAATATCGTAGATACTCCGGGCCATGCTGATTTTTCATCAGAGGTTGAGAGAATTATGAAAACTGTTGATACAGTAATCCTTTTGGTTGATTCATCAGAGGGACCAATGCCTCAAACTCGTTTTGTATTATCAAAAGCTTTAGATTTAGGATTAAAACCAATTTTGTTAATCAATAAAATTGATAAAAAAGATCAAAGAGCCCTTGAAGTTGTCGACGAAGTATTAGAACTGTTTATGGAACTGAATGCAAACGATGAACAACTAGAGTTTAAAACTTTATTTGGAATTGCTAAACGTGGAATTGCACAAAAAACAATTGACGAAGAGGGCAAAGACTTATCACCGCTATTTGATACAATTATCGATCAAGTTGGAACCTACCCAGAAGATTTAATAAATAACACAACAAGAATGCAAGTATCATCTCTTGCATATGATTCTTTTATTGGTCGTTTGGGAATTGGAAGAATTTTTGAGGGTACTTTAAAAGAGGGTCAAACGATTTCAAACTCTCGAAATGACGGAACTGTGACAAAAGGTAAAATTGGTGGAATTTTTGTGTATCAAGGATTAAATCGTGTTGCTGTTAAAGAAGCTGTTGCTGGAGACATTGTTGTAATTTCAGGTTTAAGTGATGTTTCAATTGGAGACACAATTTGTGATCAAAACGATGTAAGACCAATGCCAACAATTACAATTGAAGAACCAACAATGAGTATGAACATTTTGGTAAATACCTCACCATTTGCTGGCCGTGTTGGAAAGTTTGTTACAACAAGAAATATTAAAGAACGTTTAGATAAAGAGCTTGAAGTAAACGTTGGATTGAAAGTTGAAAAACTATCAGATTCATCAGCTGATGGTTTTAAAGTTCTTGGTCGTGGAGAGTTGCACTTATCGGTTTTAATTGAATCAATGCGTCGTGAAGGGTTTGAACTTGGAGTTTCAAAACCAGAAGTTGTTATGCACAAAAATGATGCAGGAGAACTTTTAGAACCAATGGAAAAAGTAATTATTAGTGTGCCAACAGAATACTCTGGAACAGTAATTAATAAATTAAATCTAAGAAAAGGTCTAATGATGGACATGGACTCAGATGGAATTCGTGATAAAGTTATTTACAATGTCCCAATGCGTGGATTAATTGGATTCAGAAGTGAATTCACCAACGATACCCACGGTGAGGGAATAATGGTTAGAAGCGCAAATGGCTTTGAAGCTTATAAAGGCAAAATTGACGGCCGCGCAAATGGGGTTTTAGTTTCAATGGCCAATGGAGTAACACTACCTTATGCACTAGCAAACTTAGAAGATCGTGGGAAATTATTTGTTGGTCCGCAGACTGAAGTATATGAAGGAATGATCGTAGGACTACATTCTCGAAATAATGATTTGGATGTTAACCCAACAACAGGAAAAAAATTAACAAACACTCGTTCTTCAGGAACTGATGAGTCAAGTCGTCTAACACCGTTTACAAAATTTTCTTTAGAAGAGTCACTTGAGTTTATTGAGTGAGATGAGTTGGTTGAGGTAACACCAAACGACATTAGATTGCGTAAAAAATGATTAACAATCAATGATCGTAAACTACATCGAAATGATAAATTTTAAACTTATTTAAATTTTTAAAAAGAATCCCAAAGGGATTCTTTTTTTGTAAATATCGCAACTCTAAATAATTTAGTATTGAAATACGGAAATTTTTTTCATTTTAAGGAATTATAAAGCGATTATTTTCTCATTAATTTTGTTTGGAATTGTAATATAATAGTTTTGTAGAGAAAGAGGAATACATAATGTCAAAAATTATAAATGTAAAAGGTCGCGAAGTATTAGATTCTCGTGGAATGCCTACAGTTCAAGTTGAAGTTTGAACAGAATTTGGAGCTTATGGATCAGCAATGGTACCTTCAGGTGCCTCAACAGGTTCAAGAGAAGCTTTAGAATTAAGAGATGGAGATAAAGCACGTTTTGGTGGTAAGGGAGTTTTAAAAGCCGTTAATAATGTTAACACCAAAATTGCTTCATTAGTTATTGGAATGGAAGTTACAGATCAAGTTGCAATTGATACTGCAATGATTAAACTTGATGGAACTGATTTCAAAAAAAATCTTGGAGCAAACGCTATGCTTGGGGTTTCATTGGCAATTGCTCGTGCAGCTGCAGCAGAATTAGAAGTACCATTATATAGATATATTGGTGGAACTAACGGACGTCGTCTTCCAGTTCCAATGTTAAACATTATAAATGGAGGAGAGCATGCAGATTCTGCAATTGATTTCCAAGAATTTATGATTATGCCAGTTGGTGCAACATCAATTAAAGAAGCTTTAAGATGATCTTCTGAAATTTTTCAAGCATTGAAAAAAATCTTACATGATAAAGGTGATATTACAGCCGTTGGTGATGAAGGTGGATTCGCTCCTCACTTCAATTGAGCCTATAAGGATCAAAAACTAGAAACTTTCCAAAAAAACACTCCAGCTGAAGTTGCGTTAGACTTAATCGTTGAAGCAATTGGAGCAGCTGGTTATAAAACTGGTGAAGCCGGAGTTATGATCGCAATGGATTGTGCAAATAGTGAATTATATAAAGAAGATAAAAAATACCACTTTAAGAAAATTGAAAAAGTGACAGGAAAAGACTGAGCACTGACAACAGCTGAAATGAATGCGTACTTGGCAAAACTTGTTAAAAAATACCCAATTATTTCAATTGAAGATGGTCTAGCAGAATCTGACTGAGAAGGATTTATCGAACAAGTTAAATTACTTGGAGATAAAGTTCAAATCGTTGGAGATGACTTATTTGTTACAAACCCAAAAATTACTGCCGAAGGAATTGCTAGAAAAGCTGCAAACTCAGTATTGATTAAACTAAACCAAATTGGTACTTTAACTGAAACAATCGAAACAATTCAAATGGCTCAAAAAGCTGGATGAACAACAGTAACTTCACACCGTTCAGGGGAAACTGAAGACTCATTTATTGCTGACTTAGCTGTTGCTTTAAATACTGGTCAAATTAAAACTGGATCAATGTCAAGAAGTGATAGAATTGCTAAATACAACCGTTTATTAACAATTGAAGATGAACTAGGTGATTCAGCAATTTATGATGGATTAAAATCTTTCTACAACGTTAGATAATTTAGAAACTAAAATCAATTTATTTAATAAATTGATTTTTTATTTATTTACTCTATGAGATAATTACAAAAGAGGTAATTAATGGAAAAGATAAATAAAAATTTAAAAATTACCTGCTTAGTATCTTTGTTTTTAATGTTTTTTTTAATAGGCACATTCAATGACTTGCAAATTAGCATTACGTTGTCTAATTGAACCGAAAAAAGCGCCATACTAAGCTTTGTTGCTAAATTAATGAGCAACTTAGGAGATTTGGGCCTTTATTTAATTTTATTAATGTTCGCAGCGGTTTTAATCAACTGGATCGTTTATAGTTTTTTTCAAAAAAAATGACACTGACTAATTTTTGTTTTTCAAATTTTATTATTCATTATTTACATTGCGACCTTAACTAATAGAATTTGATTATTCAACAATCTTAGTTCTGATTCTGATTCAAATTTTTATTATTATGGTTCTTTAGTTATTAATGCTGTTTTAGGACTAACTGCTCAAATTCTGGTGATTATAAAAATAAATAACCAAGCAATTGCTAAAACTTATTTGGTTCCAGTAGTTAAAAGCATTATTTTTATTGCTATGTTATTTGGAGTTATTTTAGTTATGAAGTATGCTTTTGGAAGACCAAGATTTATAGATTTACAACCCGACTTTTATGATTATCGACCTTGATTTGCAAATATCTTTTCCTCGCAAAATCGAGGCACAAGTTTTCCTTCGGGACATATGGGGGTTGTAACTGCTTATCTATCTTTAATTTGATTTTTGGAACCATTAAAAATCAAAAAAGTTTTCACAAAAAATTTTTTACTTGTGATCTACTGAGTTGTTATTTTCTTAATGGCAACAGCTCGTATTGGAATTAAAGCTCATTATTTCACGGATGTCTTAACTACCCCAGCAATTGGTTTATTAATGATTACAGCAGTTGAAAAAATTGAAAATGTTTTTTGAAATTTTAAAGTAAGCAGAAAGGGAAAATAAGTATGGAAAAATATATTGGACTAGATTTGGGTTCAAAAACTATTGGAGTGGCAATTTCAAGTGGAATTATTGCAAATCCTCTAGGAACTATTCGCTTTGAAGAATATGATTTTGAAACCGCCGCAAACATGCTCCATAAATACTTGGAAGAAAATCAAATTTCAATAATTGTAATCGGTTATCCGATAAATATGAACAATAGTATTGGTCATCGAGCAGAGATGGTAGATTACTTTATTGAGGTTTTAACAACTATTTTCCCAAAGTGAAATTCAACAAATGTAGTGAGAGTTGATGAGCGCTTAACAACAAGAATGGCAAAAGCCATAATGATTAAAGCTGACTTATCTAGAAAAAAACAAAAAGAAAATAAGGATGGCCTAGCGGCACAATTGATATTGGAAACTTATTTAACTCAAATTGCTAATAAAAATTTGAAAAACCCCCAATAATTTTGTATACTCAATTATATATAACTTTGAAGTGAAATAAATAGGAGATAATAATGCACCCATTAATAAAAAATGTTCTTTTAAATAAAGAAGAAATCAACAAGAGAACAAACCAAGTAGCGTTAGAAATCGAAGAGTATTATAAAAAGATAATTCCAAACGAAGAGCCAATTGTTTTAGTGGGTTTTTTAAAAGGTTGCGTCCCTTTTATGGGAAAATTTTTAGAAAACTTTAGTCTAAGTTGTCAAACGGAATATATGCTGATATCTTCATATGGATCAAACATTAAAAGTTCGGGAAAACCAGAAATTTTATTAGATTTAAAGATTCCGATTGAAAACCGACATATTTTAATTGTTGAAGATGTCATTGACACCGGTATTACTTTGGACTTTATGGTTGATTATTTTAAAATGCAAAAACCAAAATCAATTAAAATAGTAACAATGCTTGATAAAGTTAATTCTCACAAGGTTGATATAAAAGCTGACTGGAAGTGCTTTGATGTTGGTGATGATTTTTTAGTAGGAATGGGATTAGATGTCAATGAGAGGTTTAGAAACCTCCCCTATATCGGTGTAATCGATACAGAGAAATTAAAAAATTGAAAATGGTAAGTTAAAGGAGTAAAAAAATGATAAAAAAAATTGGTGTATTAACATCTGGGGGCGATGCTCCGGGAATGAACGCAGCAGTTGGTGCTGTAATCAAAACAGCGATTGCAAATAAAATCACACCTTTTATTGTAAAGGATGGTTATAAAGGGCTAGTTAATAACTGAATTGAAGAGGTAAATGAAACTTTTGCCAACGATATTATCTCTCGAGGAGGAACTGTTATTGGAAGTGCTCGACTACCTGAATTTAAGGATATCGAGGTTCGTAAAAAAGCGGTTAAAAATTTACAAAATTTAGGCATTGAAGCCTTGGTTGTAATTGGGGGAGATGGTAGTTATCAGGGAGCCCAAAAACTAACTGAAATGGGAATCAACTGTATAGGATTGCCTGACACAATTGATAACGATATTGTCTCATCAGATTATACAATTGGTTTTGACACCGCTTTAAATACTGTTGTTGAAGCAATTGATAAAATTCGTGATACAGCTCAGTCACATAATCGCTGTATGGTTATTGAAATCATGGGTAACGCTTGTGGTGATTTAACATTATTTGCCGCAGTTGCTACTGGAGCTGAAGTAATTTCGGTTCCTGAATCAAAATTATCAGAGGAAGAAATCTGTAACCAAGTTAGCAAACTTGCCAAAGATAATCGTCGTAGTGTGATTGTAGCAATTTCTGAAAAAATATATCCAAGCGCAGAAGAACTTGCTAAAAAAATTCAAAAAGCATCAGGTTATGATTCAAGAGCCACAGTGTTGGGACATATTCAAAGGGGAGGTAGCCCAACAGCTATGGATCGATATTTATCAGTAACAGCAGGAATTTTCGCGGTTGAACAATTGATTGCTGGAAAAGGTGGACTATACATTGGTTTGGATAAAAACGAACTGGTGGCCCGTGATATTGATAAAACCTTAAATATGGAACGCAAGGATGTATCAAAATTGATTTCTAAGATAAGAGAAATTAATGCTAATATCAAAAAGTAGCATAAGAAAAGAACAGAGGCATAAAGATGAAGATTTATAATTTAGAAAATAAAATTAAACGTACCAAAATAATTACAACAATTGGACCAAGTACTCACAAAAAGGAAGACATTAAGGAGTTATTTGAGAACGGAATGAATACAATCCGTTTAAACTTCTCACATGGAAACTTTGAAGAACACGGAGAACGTCTAAAAGGAGTTGCAGAAATTCGCAAGGAAATCAACAAACCAATTTCAATTTTACTAGACACAAAAGGACCAGAAATTCGCATTGGACAAATGAAAGACGGCAAACAAGAAATTAAAGCTGGTAGTGAAGTTACAATTTATACTAACCCTCAAGACTTCGTGAGTCGTCAATGTTCAGCCACAGAACTACAAATGTCATATGACATGAGTAAAGATGTTAAGGTCGGAGATACAGTATTAGTTGATGATGGAAAACTAACAATGCATGTGACAGCTGTTGACAGCAAAAAAATGATCGTTAAAGTTAAAGCCTTTAACCACCACTTAGTAAAAACTAACAAACGTGTTAACTTACCAGGAGTTGATTTCACCCTACCATTTTTAGCAGAAAAAGATTACAACGATATTAAATTTGGAATTGAACACAATATTGATTATATCGCAGCAAGTTTTGTTAACTCTGCAGACAATGTTAATGAGATTCGCAAAATTTTAGTCGAAAATAAAGCCGGTCACATTCAAATTATTTCAAAAATTGAATCACAATTGGGAATTGATAATATTGATGCTATTATTGATGCTGGAGACGGAATTATGGTTGCTCGTGGAGACTTAGGACTAGAAATTCCTTATTACGAAGTTCCGTATTGAGAAAAACAAATTATTCGCAAATGTCGTGAAAAAGGAAAAATTGTTATTGTTGCTACTCAAATGCTAGAATCAATGACAGATAACCCAGCCCCAACTCGTGCTGAGGTTACTGATGTTTACTGAGCAACAGAGTTGGGAGCCGACGCAACAATGCTATCAGGAGAATCAGCAGCGGGAACTTACCCATTTATCACCACTCAAACAATGGCAACAATTAACAAACGTGCGGAAATTGAGTTTTATGAAAAACTTTACTATGAAAAACAATTAGCTGATGCGAGAAAAAACACAACAGGCCCACGTGCTAAAATTGCAGATCAGTTAGCAGAGCGATCAAAAACTGGAGATTATGAATTTGCAATTGTACTTTCACGAACAGGGGAGCTACTAAAAACTATTTCAAAATTCCGTCCCAATGTCACAATTTTGGGAGTTAGTGCTGATCCAAAATTATATAACGCGTTTGGATCATGACATTCAATTTTTATGAACCAATGTAAAGATTTTGATGCTATTTCAAAAAATGAAGCAGAGTTATCAAAAATTGCTAAGTCTTGAGGAGCGAAGGTTAACGAGAAAGTTCTTGTTGTTCGTAACGAAGATATTAGTGAAATTATTGTTAAATAGTTTACAAAAAAATAACCAGAGTCAGGCTTTAATCTTAGCCCAAGCTTTGGTTTTTTTGTAAATAATTTAGTAAACTCACTTTTTATTAAAAATTTATCTTTAACTAATATGATAAAATAATTGTATATTTATTTAAAGGAGTCGATTTTATGAGAGTTGTTGTAATTGGTGGTGCAGCAATGGGAATGGGTGTTGTTGCCAAACTAATGCGACTTGATCCAACCATTGAGATTGTGGTCTTTCAAAAAAATGACTATGTTTCTTTAGGGGCTTGTGGGATTCCATATTTTATTGGTAATAAATTTTCTGACTCAAATATCATGCTTGCAAGAAAAGTTAGTGACTTTGAAAATAACAAGGTTAAAGTTTTCACAAATACAATTGTTGAAAAAATTGATTTTGAAAAAAAACAAGTTTTTGGGAAAAATAATTTGCGAACAATTGCTGAAAATTATGATAAGTTAGTAATCGCAACTGGAGGAACACCAATCACTCCCGATGTTATTTCACAAAAATATGAAAACTGTTACACTGTTAACTCCAAAGAGGATGCTGAAGAAATTAAAAGAGCTTTACCACTAGCGAAAAACATCGTTATAATTGGGGCGGGTTTAATTGGTCTTGAAGTGGCTGAAAATATTTCACACTCTACTAGTGCTCAGATTTCAATTATTGAAAAAGGTCAGCGACCATTGGCGAATTTATTTGATTCTGAGTTTACTGATCTGATTGAGGACGAGTTACAAAAAAACCAAGTTAATTTAATAAAAAATAGCGAAGTAATAGAAATAAAAACAATTAAAAATAAAATTAGCGAAGTTATTTTAAAAGACAATACAAAGTTAAAATGCGACTTATTAATCTGTTCAATTGGGATTAGACCTAATACCGATTTCTTAATTGGAAGCGAACTAAAATTAAATAATCGCAATGCAATTATTATAGATAAAACCGGTTTAACTAATTTAGCTGATGTCTATTCTGGGGGAGATTGTGTTCAAACTTTTGGACGAACATATGACAATCCAACTTATACACCCCTAGCAACAGTTGCTTCAAAGCACGCCACAATTGTCGCAGAAAATATCTGTGGTGCCAAAAAAGAATTTTCAGGAACTTTAAATACAGCAATAGTTAAGGTTTTTGCTTTAGAACTAGCCCGAACCGGAGATAATTTACAGTTTTTAGAAAATAATAAAGTAAGTTATCAAGAAGTTTTTATCAAAGATAAAGACCATACCAACTATTTACCAGGGCAAGAAAATCTTTATCTAAAGATTTATAAAGATAAACAAAAAAACACTTTGATCAATGCCCAGATGGCAGGATATAATAATGCAGTTTTAAGAATTCATAGTCTAATTAGTTTAATTTGAACGCAGACAAATTTAACTTCAGGAATTAATGAAATTGATTTACCTTATGCTCCCCCATTTAGTCGAACCAAAGATATTATAAACATTGCCTTGGGCAAAATAGCAGAAAAATAGAATAGGAGAAATTCTAAGTGATTAATTTACTAGCCGGTGCGCAAAAAGAAAATAACTTGTTAAGAGACTTTTTGGCAATTAGCACATGGCAATCATTTGTATCAATTTTATTATTATTTTCAATCATTATTGGTTTTTGATTTTTTCTAAAATACATTAAAATAAAATTCGTTTACCGTGTTTTAATTGGTTTGGGAATTGGATTAGTGTTTGGGATTGTTGTCCAATCAATTATTGGCTTTCCTGGTGGTAGCTGATTTACTTCGGGCAGTGGTGGGTGATGAGCCCAAACCGATGCGGGAAACTGAATGAATCTAAACAATTACTTCTATTTGGGAGATAAAATTGGTGATCTTGAACAAGTTTCAGGTTCAAGGTTATTCCTTTGAAACCAAATCACCTCAGATGCTGCTGGTGAAAATTTTGTCTTCAAGGACGCAACAGGATATGCTAGTGCGGTATGAAAAAACGAAATTCTTTGAGTTAATGAATTATCAATTTGAGCATCGTTGTTCAAACAAGTGTTTATTAATGGAATTTTAATGTTAACAATTCCGGTGGTATTTTTGGCAATCTTTAGAGTAACCTCAAAACCAAAAGTGAAAGGTTTAGGCCGCATTACTTTAAAAGGGGTTGGAATTTTACTACTTAATGTAACAATTGCTTTTGCAATCACTTTTTGAATTGGTTACGCTCTAAAAGTTGGAAAAGGTCTTGAGTTAGATCAACAAGCTCAAGGAACTGGATCGGCTGTCACCAAACCAATTCCCCAAATTATTTGGGAATATGTTCCAAGTAATTTTGTGGCAGCATTTACAACAGGATTAATAATTCCAGTTATGGTAATTTCTGCTCTAATGGGAACAAGTGTGAAAGTATTATCAAAACGCCAACCCGAAAAAATGACTAATCTACGTAAAGCAATGGACACAGGTTGAGATGTAATTATGTCAATGTTAATGACATTTATGAAAATTATGCCAATTGCAGTGATATCAATGATATTAACCTCAATTACTACAAGACCAATTGGAGCTTTAAAATCAATTGGTTTAGTTTTAGGAATTGGATACTTATCAATTCTAATCATGATGGTTTTAATGACATTATCGGTTATGGCCTTTGGGGTTAAAATCGGACCATGATGAAAATCAGCATGAAAACCACTAGTTCAAGGATTTGCAACCCAATCAAGTAATGCAACTTTACCGATCTCAATTTCAACTTTAAAAGATGAAATGAAGGTAAATGATAATGTTGTCGGAGTTGTAGCTCCACTATCAACTAGTATGGGACTTGTAGCTTGTGCTGGGGTCCAAGCTGGATTGGTAACCAGCCTACTTTACACTGGAAGCGACAATGTTGCTGCAAATTATAGTCTGGTTGCGTTCTTTTTAATGGCGTGATTTACAACAGTTATTGCTTCATTGGGAATTGCTGGTGTTCCAGGAACTTCTTCAGTGGTAACAGCTGGAGTATTGGGTGGCCTAGGATTTGGTGCTTATTATGCTTCTGTTTATGCAATTATTGGAGCCCTTGACGGATTATTTGATATGGGAAGAACCGGAGCCAATGTAATTGGGGGAATTCAAGCCAATACAATTGTTGCGGCTAGCGAAGGTGAATTTGCACCCGATTCCCCATTATTTAGCAAGGCAAGGATGAACAAGTTGCAAGAACGTCATCGAAAAATTATTGAAAAAGACGATCTCAAAGAAGAAAAATTAAAAAATCAGGTTCTAAAACGCAAGGCAAGTATTGAGTTAAAAGCTGAGGCAAAAAAGCAAAAAGACGCTCTTAAACACAAGGAAGAATAGTGCTTTCAACCAAGGATTATTAAAAAATTTTAATAGTTTTTAAGATTTCAAATAAAAGCGACCATTACAGTTTGTAATGGTCGCTTTTTGTTTAATATCAAACTGATATTTTCGCTTTTTTTATGACTTTTTTATTAAATTTAGTTATAATCAAAATGAAAAAGAATTAGGAGATAAAAATGAAAATTCACGATTTAAGTAACAAAATTAAACGTACCAAAATTATTACAACAATTGGTCCAAGTACTCATTCAAAAGAGAACTTGTTTAAACTTTATGAAGTAGGGATGAACACAATTCGTTTAAACTTCTCACACGCTGACTTTACAGAGCACGGAGAAAGAATTGAATGAATCAAAACTTTACGTAAAGAAATTAAAAAACCAATTTCAATATTATTGGATACCAAAGGTCCTGAAATCCGTATCGGAAAAATGAAAGATGGTAAACAAGAAATTAAAGCCGGAAGCGAAGTAAAAATCTTTACAAATCCAGCTGACTTTGGTAAAAAAGAATGTTCAGCAACTGAATTGCAAATGTCATATGACATGAGTAAAGATGTAAAAGTTGGAGATACAGTTTTAGTTGATGATGGAAAATTAACAATGTATGTAACAGCAGTTGATACTAAAAAAATGGAAGTAATGGCAAAAGCATTTAACCACCACTTAGTAAAAACTAACAAACGTGTTAACTTACCAGGAATTGATTTCACTTTACCATTTTTAGCTGAAAAAGACTACAATGACATTAAATTTGGAATTCAACAAGGTGTTGATTATATTGCAGCAAGTTTTGTTAATACTGCTGACAACGTTCATGAAATTCGCAAAATCTTAAAAGATAACAAAGCTGAACACATTCAAATTATTTCAAAAATTGAATCTCAAATTGGAATTGATAATATTGATGAAATTATTGATGCTGGAGACGGAATTATGGTTGCTCGTGGAGATTTAGGACTAGAAATTCCTTACTACGAAGTTCCATATTGAGAAAAACAAATTATTCGTAAATGTCGTGAAAAAGGAAAAATTGTTATTGTTGCTACTCAAATGCTAGAATCAATGACAGATAACCCAGCTCCAACTCGTGCTGAGGTTACTGATGTTTACTGAGCTACAGAATTAGGATCGGATGCAACTATGTTATCTGGGGAATCAGCCAATGGTGATTACCCATTTATTACAGTTGACACAATGGCAACCATTAATAAACGTGCTGAAGTTGAGTTTTATGGAAAATTATACTATGAAAAACAACTTGAAAACGCTCGTAAAAACACTTCAGGTCCAAGAGCAAAAATCGCTGATAAATTAGCTGAAAAAGCTAAATCAGGAGCTTACGAATTTGCAATTGTTTTATCAAAAACTGGAGAATTATTGAAAACTATTTCAAAATTCCGTCCAAATGTTACTATTCTTGGAGTTAGTGAAGATGCAAAACTGTATACTGCTTTTGGAATTTGACACTCAATCTTTATGAATCACACAAACAACATTGATAAAATTCATGCTGATGAAAAAGCATTAGCAGAAATCGCTAAATCATGAGGCGCTAAAATTGGTGAAAAAGTTTTAGTTGTTCGTAATGAAGATATTAAAGAAATAATTGTAAAATAAAACTAAATATTTTAATTTCTAAAGGGACAAGATTTTTTCAAGGTTCATTTGCAGAGAGCTAGTGGTTGGTGCGAACTAGTTGAACCTAATTTAATTACTACCTTTTGTTAGGAAATTACGCTAACGCGATAAAATTAAATTAAGATACAAATTATTTAATTTGTAAATTGAGGATGGTACCGCAGCAATGCTCCTTTTATAGGGGCATTTTTTTATTTGCAAATAAAGGAGAAAATATATGAAAATTACATTATTAGATGGTTCAATTCGAGAATTTAGTGAACCTAAATCAGTTAAAGAAATTGCAACTTCAATTGCAACAAGCTTAGGTAAAAAAGCTGTTGGGGGAATTGTTGATGAATACAAAATTGTTCCAAGTGATGCGGTCATTTACTTTGATTGTCAATTAGAAATTATAACAGAACGTCATGAACAGTATTTGAATGTCATCAACCATACAGCTGCTTTGGTCACAGCGCTAGCAATTAAAGAGCTTCACCCCAAAGTAAATATTGCTGAAATTTTTATTGAAGATGATGATGAATTTGCTCTAACTTTTAATTTAGAACCTCGCTTGAAAATTGATTCACTTGCAGAAATTACAAAGCAAGCAGAAAAAATCATTAAGGAAAATATCACCATTGAAGTTGAAACCATTGAACCCAAAGACTTTAAAAAAGTTGCCCATGACAACCCCTTGTTAGAAGAATTAATGAAAGTAAATTTATGTGCCAACGGAAACGCACTTTTATTCAAAATTAAAGATTTATATATTATCAGTAAGTTCGCGGCTCTAACTAGCACAGGAGAATTGAAAATTGCTGAAAGTCAACAACTTTCAGGTAGTTACTTCTTAGGGAGCGAAAAAAATAAAATGCTACAAAGAATAAATGGGATGGGGGGAGTTAAAGCTGAAGATTTTAAAACAAGAGTTGCTAAAAAAGAAGAACGTAAAGCAAATGACCACCGAAAAATTGGTAAGGATTTAGAAATTTTTCACTTAGACCAATTAATCGGTCAAGGACTTCCGATTTGACTTCCAAATGGAACCATTTTAAAACAAGAAATTAAAAAGTATTTAATGGAAAAAGAATGGGAGTATGATTTTGTACAGATTGAAACCCCAGTTATTGGTTCAAGTGAACTTTACAAAACTTCAGGACACTGAGATCATTATCGCGATGATATGTTTGCTCCCATGACAATGGGAAACGAAGAACTGGTCTTAAAACCAATGAGTTGTCCACACCACGTTTCAGTATATCGTCAACAACCTCGTAGTTATCGTGATTTGCCAATTCGTTATGCAGAACACGCCTTACAACATCGCTATGAATCTTCGGGTAGTTTAACTGGTTTAGAACGTGTAAGAGCAATGGAATTAACAGATTCACATATTTTTGTCCGCCCAGATCAATTAAAAAGCGAATTTAAAAGATGTTTTAACTTAATTACTGAAGTTTTAAGAACTTTTGATATTCAAATTGATTACTTATCATTATCGCTTCGCGATCCCAAAGATAAGGAAAAATACTTCCCCGATGACAATATGTGAAATAAAGCTGAAGCCGAATTAGAAGATACTTTAAAAGAGTTAAACCTGGTTTACAAAACTATGATTGGTGAAGCCGCTTTTTATGGTCCTAAGCTAGATATTCAAATTCGTACCGCATTAAATCACGAAATCACTGTTTCCACCTTGCAATTAGACTTTCTATTGCCAGAAAAATTTGATTTAAATTATATTAACCCAATAAATGAAGAAGAGCGACCAATTATGATTCACCGTGGACTAATTGGAACTTATGAGCGTTTTATCTCGGTTTTACTAGAACAAACCAAAGGGGTTTTGCCGCTTTGATGTTCTCCCAAACAAATTAAAATCATTCCCGTAAACATTGAAAATGACTTACAATATTGTGAAGAATTAAAAGATCTTTTTAAAAAAGAGTACCTGAGAACAGAAATTGATTTACGTGACGAACGCTTAAATTATAAAATCCGCGATGCTCAAATAAATAAAATTCCATTTCAACTAGTTATTGGAAAAAATGAAGCCCAAAACAAAACTGTTACTTATCGTCGATATGGAAGCGAAGAACAAATAACAGTCAGTGTTGCAGATTTCTTAAAATTAGTTAAACAAGAAATTGTTACAAAAGGAATAATAGTTTAGTTTTTTATAAAAATAGTGATTAAAAGTAATTGCTATTTTTTTATTTTTTGCTTAAATATTAAAAAAAAAATTATCAATATATGATAATATATTAAAAGTTATTTTTAAAGGAGCAATTTATGATTAAAGATGAAGATATTGCCTATATCTCAAAGCTAAATGAAACAATTCATGATTTAGAGCAAATTGACTATTCGGCATTGAATGTTTCTCATGGATTTCAAACCGATGGTTTTTTAGGTGGATTTACAGCAGTAATTAAAAAAATTAAATACGCCTTACATTTACAATTTTTATTAGGTGTCCTTGGAGGAATTATCGCTGCTTCAGCTTATGTGGCTGTTGTTTACAGTACTAAAGGAATGCCAAGCAGCTTAGGGTGATTAAAAACTATTCTGTCAGGACTAATTTTTCCGGGAGGAATTATTATGATCACCTTTTTGGGAGGATCGTTATTCACCTCTCATAGTATGGCGACATTACCAGTAATGTTAAATGCTGTGGATAAGAAACCATTTTTTAAAGCGTTATTTGTTACTTTATTAGGAAATATGACAGGGGCCTTGATTGTTCCAATTATTTTTATGGGAACCGGCGCTTTTAAGGATGAAGCATTTTATAATGCAATGACTTCAACAATCACCCATAAAATGTTCCAAATGGGAGATGTCCTAGAAGAGTCAGTTCACAGTGGCTTGAACACTGCTCCAGAATTAAAATTATGAATTATTGCCATTGTTTCATCACTATTTTCTGGAATTTTATGTAATTTTTTAGTATCAACAACATTACCAATCACGTTCTCTTCTAAATACCCAATGGCATCTGTTGCTGTTATGTTTTTTAGTTTAAGCTTTTTTGTAATCTCAGGTTATAATCACGGTCCAGCAAACTTCTTCTTTTTTTGAAGTTGGATTGTAATGTACATTCAACACCCAGCTGGGGTTGAGATGTTCCCCTGATGAGGCCCATTAGCTTTTCTAGTAGTTAATGTTATTCCAGCTTTATTTGGAAACTGATTGGGTGGAGGGTTGATTATGCCATTAATCCTTTACTCAAATAATAAAGATTTAACACAATTATTAGTTAAAAAGGTAATTTTAGAGCGCGCCCAAGTTGCTTTAAAAGAGGTTAATGGAGAAGTTTTTATGACTTCAACAGGAGCTGCTATTGATACACAATTTTTAGAAGATATTAAAAAAGAGCGCGATCGCAAAGCTCTAGAAAAAGAGAATGAAATTTTAAAAGAAATCACCAAAAAAGAAATTCGCAAAAAGGAATTAGAAGAACCTGATTCTGATAGAAATAGTTAGGAGAAGAGAAAAATGCCAGATAATAAAAAATTAGCAAAGTTAAAAGCTAAATACGAAAAACAAATCGCTGCTTATCAAAATGTTGATTACTCTTCGCTTGATGTTTCTCACGGTTTTGCCACAGATGGAGTTCTTGGGGGATTTCGTGAAGTTGTTACTAAAATTCGTTATACTTTTGGACTACAATTTCTATTAGGAATTTTGGGAGGTTTATTATTCTCAATTGCAGTTGTTGCAGGAATTTATGCCACCAAAGCAGTTGGTGATACTGAAGCCCAAGCAAGTCGTCTGTGAATCAGAACAATGATTATGGGAATGATTATTCCTGGAGGAGTTATTTTAATGACTTTTTTAGGAGGGACCCTATTTACAAGACACTGTTTTGCAACTCTGCCAACAATGCTTGGGGTAACAAAAAAGCGTATTCTTTTCAAGGGAATGGCAGCGGTTTTATTTGGTAACTTCATTGGTTCGTTAATTTTAGGAGTCATTTTTGTGGGAACAGGAGCTTATAAAGACAACCAGTTTACCACACGACTATTGGAAATAGCAAACCAAAACCTTTTTACAGTTGGAGATAAAATTTTTCCCCAGTTTTCAGCAACAGGAGATTTAAATTACTCAGGTATTGGTGGGGGAATTTGAGTGCAAACAATTTTTGCCTCACTAATTTCAGGATTTTTATGTGGGATTTTAGCTTCAGGAACTGGAGTTGTGACTCACGCTGATAAAAATCCACTTGTTGGAATTGTTGTAACATTCTTCTGTGTTCTGTATTATGTTTTATCAAATTACAGTCATGGACCAAGTAACATGTTTTACTTCTGAAGTCTTCTTTTTATGAAATGATCTCACCCTGAAACTTTAACAATTTTTAATGAATTAGGACCAGCAGTTCAAAATCTAAGTTCTGGGGGTGGGCAACTGGCTCCAGGAATGATAGAAATTACCGATTGAAGTGGAGTTGGCCTTAATTTCTCAATGGTTTTCTTTGCTTGTGCCTTGCTTCCTTCAATTGTGGGAAACTGAATCGGGGGAGGAATTGTAATGCCAGGAGTTTACTATGTTAACAATCGTGAGTATGTTCAATTGCTAGCTGGTAAAATGAAATTAGAAAATTCTCAAGAACAACTTCGTGAAATTATTGCAATGACCCAAGGACCAGTTAACCAAGGACTTCCAACTTTGGAGTCAACCAATACTCTCAATGAGCCCAAACTTAATAAGGACTTTGAAAGTAAATTTGAGGTTGAAGAGGTCTTTTTGAAAACTAAAAAGCCTAAAAAGCCTAAAAAATCAGAAAAATAATTTTGATAACCAGTTTAAATTTTTTAACAAAAGTTAGAATAATTTAGACGGTTTTTTTATTTGTAAATTTTTTATTATTTGTTTTTATATTTGTAATTTTATTGTTATTCATTTAGAATATTTAAAGTGAATGTTTATAGAAAATAAGGTGATTTTTAAATGGCAAAGTTTGTAAACGACAAAGCCTTTTCCTATCAAAAATTTAAAGGTTTTTTAAAACCAATTTTTGCTAGTGTTAAAAAAAGCCCATGATTATTTTCTTTCATTGTCTTATCGGTTGCCATGGATGCAATAGCCTTTTCTTTTATTCCTAAGTTCTTGCAACTAATGATTGAAAAAGTTCTCTTAAGTGCTCGGGAAAGTGCCCAACCAGGAACTGTTGACTTGTCACAGAATTTATTTGGTCATATTATCACGGTTGACTGAACTGTTTGACTGTGGGTCATTTTAGGGATTTTCTTATTTATGGTTGCTTGTGAGTATTTTGGAAACTACACCTCATCACTGTTTGCCAAACGGATTGAAATTGATTTAAGAATAGAATGTTTAGAGCGACTAGTTAAACAAGATATAAGTTATTACTACGATCACCAACTTGGTTTAATCATGTCGCGAGTAATTGGTGATACTGAGGGAGTTGGTTTAGGGTTAAATGATTTTATCTTGAATGCAGTTTATTTAGTGGCAATGTATGTGACCACAAGTGCGTTGATGCTAACAATGGATATACCAATTGCACTAATTGCAATTTCTTATACAATGCTAGTATTTATTGCAACTTGAATTATTTTTATATATTATCGTCGAGCAATTTTAGTTTCTGTGGATATTCGTCAAAAAATTGATACTGAAATAACTGATCGGTTAATGAATGTTCGACTAATCAAGTCAAGTGGAACCGAAGAATATGAAACTCAACGCTCAATTGAAAACCACGAGCCCTATAATAAAGCTGCAAATCGGGTAATAAAATTACAAACCACGTTGCAAATGTTTAATGGTTTTGCTGTAGCGATTTTATCAAGTTTAATGGTGATTTCAGCATTTTTACTTTATCATTCAGACCCTGACAAAGTAATTAATTTAATAGTTGGATTTACAACTTCAATTTTTGCTTTAGCAGCCCCAATTGCTTATGCAACAATGACCTTTAGAGGAGCAACAAAGGCAGCCAATTGTGCAATGCGATTATCAGATATTTTACAACCAATACCCCTAATTATTCCCGACCCACAAGGAATAAAAATTGCCAAAATTGATGAAATTAAATTTGAAAATCTAGGCTTTGCTTATCCAAGTAAACCAGAAAACCAGATTCTTCCCAATATTGATTTTACTTTTGAAAAAAATAAAAGTTATGCTTTTGTTGGGGAAACTGGTGTTGGAAAGTCAACCTTTGCTCAGTTGTTATTGCGTTTCTATGACCCAACAACAGGAAGAATTACAATTAATGGGATTGATTTAAAAGAACTTGATTTACCAGATTACCTTTCAAAAGTTGGTTATGTTGAACAAGATCCTCAAATTTTATATGGTGATATCTACTATAACGTTGGTTATGGAATTGAAAATGTGACCAATGCTCAAATTGAAGAAGCTTGTAAAAAAGCCCAATTACACAATTATGTTGAAACCTTGCCAGAAAAATATCATACAATTTTAGGAGAACATGGACTAATGTTTTCTGGAGGTCAAAAGCAACGTTTAGTAATTGCACGACTATTTTTAAAAGACCCCCAGTTGCTAATTTTAGATGAGGCAACAAGTGCACTAGATAATATTGTTGAACATGAAATTCAAGAAGAATTAGAAAAATTAATGAAAAACCGGACAAGTGTGACAATTGCCCATAAACTAAGTACAATTCGCAATGTTGATCAAATCATTGTCCTTGATAAAGTGAAGGGGATTGCTCAGGTGGGAACCTTTGAAGATTTAAAAACGACCCAAGGGCGTTTTAGAAAACTTTACTTAGCAGGATTAATGGAATAATTATTTACAAAAAAACCAGCAATTAAAATTGCTGGTTTTTTTGTAACCTAATGGTTAAAATTAATAAAACAATTGATAGCATCATGGAACCAATGGAATTATTAAATAAAATGGTTGAAGATCATTATGATGAAAAAGGAAAATTAACATCTAAAATAAAACTACAAACTAGTTTTTTGCTGTTGTAGTTTTATTTTAGATGATTAAATTCATTTTGTGAATTTAATCAAATTTTTATATATAATTAATTTACCATTCTTCGTGTTTATAAAATCCTCATGTTGCTGAAAAATCAGCCTTAGTTTTATTTGTATTTTTAAATTGTGCTTCTCCGCTTACTTCGACAAAATATAATTCTTCTGTTTCATATTGCAACAATTTTATATCATTTACCTTTGAATCAAAACGGTATTCTTCATATATTGGAGTTCTCGAGCTACTCATGAAAATAGGATTTGAATTTTCGTTGATTCCTTTTTCGATTTCATTACGAGCCTCAGGTAAATCATTTTTTGCCAATAAAATTGAGACTTCGTAGAATTCACCAAAACCTCCATTTACTCAATGAAATTTGTGATTTTTAGGTGAGTTTACTCCCCCTAATCAATAATTTAAAAAAAACTCATAATTTTTTTCGCTAATGTTATTTTGTTTTATTGAATTTGTTTGTTCGAATACAAATTCAAAATCTTCGAATACATACCTCACATCAGTTTTTGTATTTTTAATTGATATTTTATCATATTTAAAAACATATTTTTTTCCGCTTACTAAATATTTTTCATTTTTAAATTTATTATTGATATCAGCTCGATTTATTTCAAGACCTACATCATAAAAACAATCAGTTTCCAGTTCCAATGTTTTTTCCATTTCTTTAATAATAGTTTCTCGCATTAGAGAATTTAGAAAATCCATTGTTGGTAACTTACTTTTTATTTCTTCATCCCTTGGCTCATCAATAAAGATAAATTCTCCCTCATAGCTGAATGTTTTATTTTCGGTAAAAAATTTTTCTACATTTTCTTCGTTGAATTCTAGTTTTTCTTCTGGTCTAGGATTAATTGGACCCCCACAGGATACCACACTAATTGTTGAAGTAGTTAAAAGTGACAAAGAACCGATCATACTTAGTAATTTTTTCATTTTTTTCTCCTTTAAATTTATTATATTTACATAATTTATAATATCATTTTTATTTAATATATACTATTAATGAAAAATTTAAAATTAATATTTGTGATTTGTGGATAGGGTAGATTAATTTGGATAATATAGGCTTAGAAAAGGCGCTTTATAAGATTCTATTCTGAAAAATAAAAAATTTTCAATCTTCTATGATTGAAAATTTTAGTGTGAATGTCCTGATTTATTGACTAACTCTTTTTTTCAAAATCCCCAATTTCCTGAAAAATTAGCTTTTTGACCATTATTAATATTGGGAAATGTTGCAACCCCGCTAATATTTGCAAAAACTAATTTTTCACTTTTATTGGGTAATAATTTGACATTTTCTATTTCAACTGTAAAACGGTATTTTTCAAAAATTGGAGTTCTGACATATCCCATTCAATTACTGTTCGAAAGCTCCTCAATACCAGATTTAATTTCTTTTTTAGAATCATCTAACGAACCATTTTCCAAAGTATCTGCAACTTCATGAAAGCTAGCATCATTAGCCTTTGCTCAGTTAAATCTCTCACTGGGCTCTGAGTTTATTCCTCCAAGTCAATAACTAAACAAATTTTCAATCTCTTTTTCTTCGACCTTGTCGCTAATTATTTCATTTGTTTGCTTAAAATTAAATTTAAACTCATTAAAAACCATTTTTTCATCGGTGGTAGTATTTTCTATTAAAACTTCATCAAAAGTAAAAACGTAATTTTTATCATATTTTGGATACTTGTCAGGGCCTAATGATTTTTTTAAACTTGGTGTTCCTAATATTGATACAACTTGAATAAAATCATTAGTATTTAAATCAATATTTTTAGACATTTCTTTAATTATCGTTTTTACGAATAGACATTCAATTATATTGGTTGTTGAACTAAATACATCAAAATCTTCATTATCCATTTCTCAAGGATCACTTATAAAAATAAAATCACCTTCATAAGTGAATTCCTTATTTTCTTCAAAAAAATTTGTCACATTTTCTTTGTTAAACTCGAGTTTTTCCTCGGGTTTTACTCGTTCTTGACAAGCTACAACACTAATTGTTGAACTTGTTAATAAAGATATTGAACCAACTATACTTAATATTTTTTTCATTTTTCTCTCCTTTTATAAAATATTTATTTAATATAAAATAATGTTATCACTTTTATTTAATATATACTAAAATTGATAAACTTAAAATTAGTAATTGTGATTTATGGATAGGGCAGATTAATTTGGATAATATAGGCTTAGGAAGGGCGCTTTATAAGATTCTATTCTGAAAAATAAAAAATTTTCAATCATTAATGATTGAAAATTTTTAATGTAAACATTATGATTTATTGGTTGACTCTTTTTTTTCAAAATCCTCAATTTCCTGAAAAATTAGCTTTTTGACCATTATTAATATTGGGAAATGTTGCAACCCCGCTAATATTTGCAAAAACGAATTTAGTACTCTTGTTTGGTAATGATTTGACATCTTCTATTTCTACTGTAAATCGATATTCTTCAAAAACCGGAGTTCTAGAATTTCCTTCTACTATTTTTCTGTTTGAAAGTTTCTCAATACCGGATTTAATTTCTTTTTTAGAATTCTCCATCGAACCATTTTCTAAAGTATCTGCAACTTCATGGAAACTAGCATCATTACCCCTTGCTCAGTTAAATCTATCGTTAGGTTCTGTGTTTATTCCTCCAAGCCAAAAATTAAATAAATTTTTTATCTCTTCTCCCCCAACCTTATCACTAATTATTTCATTTGTTTGCCTAAAATTAAATTTAAAGTCATAAAAAACCATTCTTTCATTGGTGGCAGTATTTTCTATTAAAACTTCATCAAAAATAAAAGTATAACTTTTATCATAGCTTGGGTACTTATCAGTGCCTAATGATTTTTTTAAATTTGGTGTTCCTAATGTTGAGTCAACTCAAATAAAATCCTTGGTTCCTAAATCAATAGTCTTAGACATTTCCCAGACTATTTTTTTTATAAATAGACATTCAATTATATCGTTAGTTGAATTAAATACATTAAAATCTTCAGTACCCAACCCTTTTGGATCACTTATAAAAATAAAATCACCTTCGTAAGTGAATTCCTTATTTTCTTCAAAAAAATTACTCACATTTTCTTCGTTAAACTCTAGTTTTTCCTCTGGTTTTACTAGTTCTTGACAAGCCACAACACTAATTGTTGAAGCTATAAGCATAGATGTTGAACCCAGTATACTTAATATCTTTTTCATTTTTCTCTCCTTTTATAAAATATTTATTTAATATAAAATAATGTTATCACTTTTATTTAATATATACTATTAATGATAAATTCTAAATTATTATTTGTGACTCGTAAATAGGGTAGACAAATTTGGATAATATGGGTTTAAGAAAGGTGCTTTATCAGGTTTTATTCTAAAAAAAATTTTCAATCAATTATGATTGAAAATCCCTAATATTAACATTTTTATTACTGGCTAACTCTCTTTTTTACAAATCCCCAATTGCCTGAAAAATTAGCTTTTTGACCATTATTAATATTGGGAAATGTTGCAACCCCGCTTATATTTGCAAAAACTAATTTTTCACTTTTATTGGGCAATAATTTGACATCTTCTATTTCTACAGTAAATCTGTATTTTTCAAAAACCGGAGTTTTAATCCCTCCCATTCTATAACCATTTGAAAGTTCTTCAATACCAGATTTAATTTTATTTTTAGAATCATCTAAAAAACCATTTTCCAAAGTTTCCGCAATTCCACTAAAACTGCAATCATTAGCTAATGTCCAGTTAAATCTATCATCAGGTTCTGAGTTTATTCCCCCAAGTCAATAACTAAACAAATTTTTAATCTCTTCTTCTCCAACCTTATCACTAATTATTTCATTCGTTTGCCTAAAATTAAATGTAAAGTCCTTGAAAATCATTTTTTCATTAGTGGTAGTATTTTCTATTAAAACTTCATCAAAAGCAAAAACATAACTTTTATCATAGTTTGGATACTTATCGTCACCTAAAGATTTTTTTAAATTTGATGTTCACAAATTTGATTGAATCAGAATAAAATCATCTTTTTCAGGATTAATAGTTTTAGACATTTCTTTAATAACGGTTCTTATAAATAAGTATTCAATAATTTCAGCAGTTGAGACAATTACATCAAAATCTTCATTATCTACTTCTTCTGGATCACTTATAAAAATAAAATCCCCTTCATAAGTGAACTCCTTATTTTCTTCAAAAAAATTATTCACATTTTCTTCGTTAAACTCGAGTTTTTCCTCGGGTTTTACTCGTTCTTGACAAGCCACAACACTAATTGTTGAAGCTATAAGCAAAGATATTGAACCGAGTATACTTAATATTTTTTTCATTTCTCTCTCCTTTTATAAAATATTTATTTAATATAAAATAATGTTATCACTTTTATTTAATATATACTATTAATGAAAAATTTAGAATTATTATTTGTGACTCGTAAATAGGGTAGATTAATTTGGAGAATTTAGGTTTAAAAGGTTCTTTATTTTATTTATTCTGAAAAATAAAAAATTTTCAATCATAAATGATTGAAAATATTTAATGTAAACATTCTGCTTTATTGACTAACTCTTTTTTTTCAAAATCCCCAATTTCCTGAAAAATTAGCTTTTTGACCATTATTAATATTGGGAAATGTCGCAACCCCGCTAATATTTGCAAAAAGCAATTTTTCACTTTTATTGGGTAATAATTTAATATCTTCTATTTCTACAGTAAATCGATATTTTTCAAAAATTGGAGTTCTAGAAGTCTTACCCATTCTATCTCCATCGGAAAGCTCCTCAATACCAGATTTAATTTCTTTTTTAGAATCACCTAACGAACCATTTTCCAAAGTATCTGCAACTTCATGAAAGCTAGCATCATTAGCCTTTGCTCAGTTAAATCTCTCACTGGGCTCTGAGTTTATTCCTCCAAGTCAATAACTAAACAAATTTTCAATCTCTTTTTCTTCGACCTTGTCGCTAATTATTTCATTTGTTTGCTTAAAATTAAATTTAAAGTCATTAAAAACCATTTTTTCATCGGTGGCAGTATTTTCTATTAAAACTTCATCAAAAGTAAAAACGTAATTCTTATCATATTTTGGATACTTGTCATTACCTAATGATTTTTTTAAACTTGGTGTTCCTAATATTGATACAACTTGAATAAAATCATTAGTATTTAAATCAATAGTCTTGGACATTTCCCAAACTATTTTTTTTACAAATAGACTCTCAATTATATCAGTAGTAGAATTAAACACATTAAAATCTGCGTTATCTATCCCCTCTGGATCGCTTATAAAAATAAAATCCCCTTCGTAAGTGAATTCCTTATTTTCTTCAAAAAAATTTGTCACATTTTCTTCGTTAAACTCGAGTTTTTCCTCTGGTTTTTCTGGTTCTTGACAAGCCACAACACTAATTGTTGAACTTGTTAATAAAGATATTGAACCAACTATACTTAACATTTTTTTCATTTTTTTCTCCTCTTATAATATATTTATTTAATATAAAATAATGTTATCACTTTTATTTAATATATACTAAAATTGATAAACTTAAAATTAGTAATTGTGATTTATGGATAGGGTAGATTAATTTGGATAATATAGGCTTAGAAAGGGCGCTTTATAAGATTCTATTCTGAAAAATAAAAAATTTTCAATCATCAGTGATTGAAAATCCTTAATATTAACATTATGATTTATTTGCTAACTCTTTTTTTTCAAAATGCTCAATTTCCCGAAAAATTAGCTTTTTGACCATTATTAATATTGGGAAATGTTGCAACCCCGTTAATATTTGCAAAAACCAATTTTTCACTTTTATTGGGTAACAATTTCACATCTTCTATTTCTACTGTAAATCGGTATTTTTCAAAAATTGGAGTTCCAGAATATCCTTCTATTATTTCTCTGTTTGAAAGTTTTTCTATACCAGATTTAATTTCTTTTTTAGAATCATCTAACGAACCATTTTCCAAAGTATCTGCAACTTCATGGAAACTCCCATTACCACCCTTTGCCCAGTTAAATCTATCATTAGGTTCTGAGTTTATTCCTCCAAGTCAATAATTAAATAAATTTTCAATTTCTTTTTCTTCGACCTTGTCACTAATTATTTCATTTGTTTGCCTAAAATTAAATTTAAAGTCATTAAAAACCATTCTTTCATTGGTGGCAGTATTTTCTATTAAAACTTCATCAAAAATAAAAGTATAACTTTTATCATAGCTTGGGTACTTATCAGTGCCTAATGATTTTTTTAAATTTGGTGTTCCTAATATTGATTCAACTCAAATAAAATCCTGGGTTCCTAAATCAATAGTCTTTGACATTTCCCTAACTACTGTTTTTAAGAATAGAGATTCAATTATATCTGTAGTAGAATTAAACACATTAAAATCTGCATTATCTATTCCTTCTGGATCACTTATAAAAATAAAATCCCCTTCGTAATTGAATTCCTTATTTTCTTCAAAAAAATTACTCACGTTTTCTTTGTTAAACTCAAGTTTTTCCTCTGGTTTCACTGGTTCTTGACAAGACACAACACTAATTGTTGAACTTGTTAATAAAGATATTGAACCAAGTATACTTA
Source organism: Spiroplasma sabaudiense Ar-1343 (assembly GCF_000565215.1). NCBI lineage: Bacteria > Bacillati > Mycoplasmatota > Mollicutes > Entomoplasmatales > Spiroplasmataceae > Spiroplasma > Spiroplasma sabaudiense. The sequence goes on from NZ_CP006934.1 coordinate 192,099, forward strand.
ATATTTTTTTCATTTTTTTCACCTCTTATAATATAGTTATTTAATATAAAATAATATTATCACTTTTATTTAATATATACTATTAATGAAAGGAAAAAAATATGAAAACAATTAATCGAGAAAAAATAAAAAATAAGAATAGTTTAAAACAAAAAATAATTACAATTAGTATGGCTTCCTTAATTTTATCAGGGAGTCTAATGTTGATACCCCAAGGTAATCAATACTTTTATAATTTTGAAGGTCGTAGTTTTGCTAACCAGTCTCAAGTGCTAGATTATGCACAAACAAAAGGTATTAAGACTTTGGAAAATGACACTCATTATTATTATAAATATAAAGGTAAAATCTACTCTCTAGAGGAAAAAAATCAAGTATTGCAAGACATGATAAGAGATGCCAAAATCAGCAAAGAATTTACTTATCGAAATGTTGGAAATTATGTTATATCGAATTCTGGGGAATTATCTGCTAGTGTTAAACAAACACCAAATGATAAACTTGTGGATGTTCATAAAGGTAAAAACGGTAACTCATATATTGATTTAGATGAAGCAATTGAAAGTTATTTTGATTATGACGAAGTTTTATTAACTGAAAATTTAAATCAAGAATCAGGAGTCCCAATTGAATTTTATAACGAAAGTGAGCTAATTCAATATTTGGAAAATAATAAAAAAGCATCACTAGAACAAGGCGAAGAAAGTGATTGTTATTTGGTATCGGGAATTTGTCAAGATGAAGGAACTGTCAAAAAATGATTAAAAAGCACATCAACTTATAAATATCGTTATAAAGATTATGAATGAAGTAATTTTGCACCAGCTGAAATTGACAAAATTGAACTTTTAGAACAAGATAAAGTTTATCAAGAAAATATTTTCCCGCATAGTGGTAACCTAAATGCTCATTGATTAACAATTGACAATGATGGTAAGGGGGCTTTTAGTGGGAGTCAATTTATTGAAACCAAGTTAGAAAGCCAAGCAGTTAATGAAAAAATTCAACATGGCTGAACCACAAAACAAAGTGATACTATCAATATTTTTCTATCACCATTTGTGGGTTTTGGAACTTTAGTTAGTATGCAAAACAAAGTTAATGATGGTAAAAAACCAAAAGAGGGCGAATGAACTTTCTTGGATAATATGTTTAATGGTAATGATGAAGAAATGCGTAATTTTTTTGAAATGGTAAGAGATACAGCATGAATTGAACTAGACGAATCTAAGAGTGAAGAACTTTACTATAAAAACATCGAGGACGACTTAACTAAAGTTGGACCAAACATGGATTCACAAACTAAAACTTTGGTCTTTTTTAGAAGACTTGCAAATGCTAGTTTATTGAGAAATAATAGTGATAACGAAGCTGGAATGCTAAAGTTTGAAAATGAATGTAAAAAGACTATTCGAAAAATTGTAGACAACGGTAGTGAAAACATGAAAGAAATCTATGATGAACTTTTTAAAGAAAACAATCCAAGCATTTCAATTGATGATGTTATCAATATGTTTTTAAATCCATCAGCTTTTCAATATAAAGATGATGCTGCGCAAGCAGGATTTTACAACCTAATGGTTAAAATTAATAAAACAATTGATAGCATCATGGAACCAATGGAATCATTAAATAAAATGGTTGAAGATCATTATGATGAAAAAGGGAAACGCAAACAAGGTGATTTATCGCAAAAAGAACGCATGGAATTAATTGATGCTAATACTAAAATGATTGAAGCAACTTATTCAAAAGACCAAAAAATTATTGCAGACGATGGAAAATCTTATACTCGCGATGAGTTAATTAAAATAAACAAATCAGATGTTGGAAATGTTGATATTTCTGCTGACAGAAAAATTAATGTCTATGGGGGAATGCCCTCACCAATAAAATCAATCACTAGTGGATTTAACACATTACAAGTGGCTTGAGAATTGGGAAATAAATTTTCACCCTTTAAAATGAAGACAATGTCACTTGATTTTGGAGCAGGTCAAGAATTACTTTATACTTATATGGGATTTTCATTACCACTTCTTGGAGAGGTAAATAAAGTAAATCCAGGAGGATATGTTGGAAGTATTCCTTTATATAAGGGTATTGGAAATCCAGATAAACCAGGTTATCGAGTTAAAGGAAGTTACTTTAGCGAAAAAGAAGACGCTGAATACTACATGAAATCGTTAATGATTCGTAACCCTGAGGAATATTCTGAAATTTCTAAATTTAATATTAGTATTATGGATAAAAACGAAGAAATGGTTATTGAAGATAATGGTTATGATACAACTGAAGAACAATTGGATATTTTCATAGACAAAATTTTTCAAAAATACTATGCCAATTCTAAACAACGTTACTTCACTGATGGCTTTGGAAATAAATTTGATAATCAAATCGATGCCCTAGCAAGTATGAGAGAACGTATTAGTAAAAAACAATTTATTCGCAAGTACCAATGAAAAGATAAACACGGCATTAAACGTAATTATGACACTTTTGAAGAAATGAAAAAAATTCAAGATATTTACATTGAAAACACGTATATTGATAAAAAACGAGTTTTAGCAAGTGATTTATTTTCACAAATTGATTATGACCGCCTTGAAGGACAAGCTGGTAGTCAAAACGAATTCTATTCATTAATGGATGGAACTAAAAAACGCTACTTTAGAACATATGATGATGCTTGTGCTTTTGTCATTAATAAAAATCAGTTTGAACTTCAAATTGAAGAAATTACAAATATTTATATCAAATATGATGATCAAACTTTTGATTCTGAGCAAAGTTTCTTAGTTTGAGTAAAAGCCAATACAACAGTAACTAACAAGAAAGGTGAGGTGCTAGATTATGCCATTTAGTATGATGAAAACATGATTATCAATTAATTTAGCCCTATCAACAAGTGCCTCATCGGCAGTCTTACTAACCGATCAACTAGTTGAAGAAGATCGTCAATATGAAGTTGAGTCAATGAAAAACTTGATTAAAACTAAATCACAAGTAGTTTCAACCGAACAAATATTTAATTTCGATGGTCACAATTTTAATGGTCGCGAAGCGATGGATGATTATATTGTTGAAAATAGTTTAATTCAAGAATATTTAACATCTTCTAATTTAAGTAACATCATCAAAGATCATCAAAATAATATTTTAGATAAAGATAAAATTTATGGAACTGATTTTGATGATTTCCAATTAGTTTATCGCGATGCTTTTGGAAATGCTTTAACCTCAAGAAGCAAAGCTTTAAATTCTTATACAAATAAAGGATTAATTCGTCAAAAATATAGTTATGACTATCAAGGATGATATGATTCACCAACAGAGGCAAAAGATAATTTTGTTTATGCGGGAGGATTAGAAAAATCATTATACTATCAAGTTGACCAAAGATATTATAATTTGTTTAATCCCATTGACCAAGACGAACTTAGAAGTACTTTTTTAGATGGTTACAATTTTAAACCAAGTAACTTTACTAAAAAAGAACGTTTGTATGGTGACAATCAAAAAATTGAAACTTCGGTTTATAATAACTTTCGTAGTACCTGAACTAGTGCTCAAAAAAAACCAGCGACACAAGGAATTGATGATGACTTAAATTATCAAGATTATATTGATTATGATACTGATACCACAACAACTCTTTTTGCTCACAAAGATTTAGTGATGGCAGTTAACGGAAAAGAACAACCCGAAAACCAGGTTCAATTTGAAAAGTTAGAAACCAAATACAACTCTCGCTTCTTTTTAGACCAAAAAAATTACACAAGAACTGTTAAAAAAGTTGCAAAAAAAACTAAAGAAAAATGACGCCAAGTAACATATACAACCTATTACTATGAAAAGGGAAATAACAAAGCAAATAAATTTGAAGTTTACTTAAATAAAAGTAAGTTAAATAAGAAAATCGATATTGATTTTGATTTTACAAAGCTCTCAGGTTCAGATACTCATAAATCTTGAATTAGACTTTATTCAAGAAAATTTGATTCTCTTACAGCGGAAGAAAGTTCTAACTACTTAATTGCGACAAATTCAAATTTAGATTATCGAATTAAAGATGCCAACGATATTTCAACTCAAGACGTTCAAAATATGTATGTTACTTGATTTCCATATTTTGTGAAAGACCAATTATTAAACTTTAACAAAATCCCTTATGGGGAATACAATCAATTTGGAGTTAAAAGAGATCAACTTTATGACATTAATGGTCGCAAAGGTTATGAATACTCTTATTCTGAGGGAATGGAATATTACCATAATACAATGAAACCAGAATTATATAAAAACTATGTGGGAACTGATGTTCACGGAAATGCTTTGTATCGCATTAATAATAACTTTGATGCAACAGCTGAAGATTTAGAAAACTATATGTATTTAGCTGGAAAACAAGACATTCGTTTAATGTATACTTTTACTGGTGAAAAAAATTACTCATCAATTGATGGCCTGGCTTTAGCACCAACTCAAGCCGAAGCACAAGAAAAGTTATTTCAAATTGAAAGAAGTATTTTAAGTAAAAAATATTTTGCTTACGATGTTTATGGAAATTATGAAGTTTCAGGAAATAACGAAGATGAAGCAATTCGAAAACTTCAACAAAAAGTTGACCTGCAAGCAAAATACGTCCACAAAGATGAAATCAAAAGCTGAAACAATCGTCCCGTTAGTTTTGAAAATATTATAAGTGATGGAGTTTATGTTACTTATCGCACAGTTATTCGTGATGAATTTGTTTATTTCTTAAACCATCATGATGCTTATAATGCTTTAACTGGGGAAATGAATGGTCAAACTGTTGTCACTAGTAAAACCGTTAATATTTACTTGTATACTGAAAAACAAGGAGATAGTTATGTGGAACATACTTACAGCAATGACTATGAGTTAGATATGTTAGCAAACAAACTGTTAGGTTATGCACATTAATAAAAAAACTTATTTATATTTAATAATTCCAAGCATTTTAATTTTGCTTGGAATTAATTTTGCTTGCTTGCTGTTATTGCAAAAACCGTTATTCATTTATATGGTTTTTCTAGCGACAATTTTATTAACAGTTTATTTATACAAATTTGGGATGAAATATTTTGCCTATTGTGAAGATGACATTTGAAAGTTAAAACCAACAAAAGAATTTCACAAAAAGTTGGCTGAATTAATTGGGGTTATTATTTGTGGAACTTTAATGCTTAACTTTATGACGATATATTCATTTTGAGTTATAGTGACAGATATTTTACCAACTCCCCAAGCAGTAATTGTTGTTGTCATTTTAGTGTGATTGTTTGCAACAATTTTAGAATACAAACTGTCAGCAGTTTTATTTATTTTGATTTTTATCAATCCGCTACTTGTCAATACTTTTGAAAGTTCATTGCTGATAATTGCCGCAGTTATTGGGACAACACACTTAACTTTTAGCGTTAAACAATCACGAGAATTTTTCACTGACAACAACAATAAAATTTTTAATGCAAAATTACGACTTTTAATTTTAGCGCTAATAATTGGTTGCTTATTATTTGGGTTTTTCCCCTTTGCTGACAAAGGGATTTATATTGATTACTATGACTTTTCAAAAACTTCTCAGATTTTAAATTTATTACCACTTTTAATCATTTTAATTATGGTAAGTTTTCAATTGCAGTGACAGTGAATCACTTTAGCAATAATTGTGGTCCAAGTGACATTGGGGTATAGTTTAGGTTTTGCAAAGCAAGTATCATCACAAAATTATTTAAATATTTTGTTTTTCAATGATGAAATCTTTTTTGATGCTGAAACTTTTAAACCAATAATGATGGTTTTAAAAGTTTTGCTTGATGTTATTTACCTATTAATGCTTGGGTTTCTTCTATTGGGGTTAAGTGATTTACTAAATAAAAATTTTCAAGCTTTTAGTTCAACCCCAAAACCTAAAACCAATCCCAAGTATGCTTTGGCGACTTCATCATTTTGAATTATTTTAGATCAATTATTTTTCTTTGGAGAAGATTATAAGGAAAGTGATTACCCCTTTGAAATTAGCAATGGGGAGGTTAAAGATATTATTGTCAATGAAGGGCTTGTGAGCTTATTTAAAAGCATTAATCCCTTTGACTTTTCAAATATCTTATTGATTATTTGTTTTTCAACGACCTTAGACTACTCAACCCCATTTACGGTTTTATTGCTATTAAAGTTCAACTGAATCACTTATTTATATGTGATGCTAGTGTTCTTAGTTAGAATAACAGGTAAATGAAGTAACTTTATGTTGAGTACGAATTGACTAAATTTTTCAAATATGATACCTAAGCGTAAAGAAAAAAACTTAATTAACACTGAAAAATCATAGGCTATCAATAAAATTGCTTAAAATAATTTTAAAACAACCTAAAAGAAAGCCAATAATAAATTGGCTTCTTGAACGGTTGTTTTTTCATTCTCAAAACGTATGCTGTTAAAACTAATTATTTTAGCCTTTATGATTAGGTTAAAACGATTCCTAAAGTAATTAAGATAATAAAAGCTGCAAAGCAAATTGCAAAACAACTAATAATTGCTGGTTTATGTCAAAATTTAAATTGTTGTTGCATTTTTTCTAAGAATCTTATGACCATTCAAAAAAGAAAGGGAAAGATAAAAAAAATTGCTCCAAAAATTGCATAAATTTCCATAAAATCACCTATTTCTATATTATTATATAAGAAATTGGTAATTAATCCAATTAGAAATGAGGAAACATGAAAAATAGAAATTTTATATTTAGTGCATCAACAAATGCTTTTCAAATTGAAGGGGGTCGTAACCTTGGGGGCCGTAGTGATTCAATTTGAGATGAGTTTACAAAACGAAACTTTGTTATTCCTCCAACTGGAGTTGCTGGAAGGGAGATTAATTCAATTGATGTGGCAGCAGACTTTTACCATAAGTATAAAACCGATGCCCGCATTATGAATAAATTAGGACTTCAAGGCTTAGTTTATAATATGGATTGAACTCGTATTTTCCCAAAAAATGCGACTGAAATTAATCCTGAGGGAATTAAATGACACGATGATATGTTTAAAACCATGGTTGAAAACGGGGTTCAACCAATTCCGATTTTATATCATTGAGATACTCCAATGTGAGCGCAAATTCAAGGTGGTTTTGAAAATCCTGAAATTGTTGAATGGTTTAGAAGTTATGTTCAAGCTTGTTTCAAATACTTGGGAAAATACACAGACATTTGATTTGTAAATGATGAAAATTCAACATTTGCTTTAAGTGGTTACTTATCAGATTACATGCCCCCAGCCAGAAAAGATAAAACCGCTTTTGTTAAAGCGCTACATCATTTAAATATGACAGCCGCTGTTACCAAAGAAGAATTCTTGAAAGCTAAAAAATTGGGATATTTATCACAAGATGCTATTTTGGGAATAGATCACGATTGAAACCCTCCAATCCCACTTCGCCAAGACAATAAAGATGATTTAAAGGCTTGTGAAGTTTATAACCAATGATTTAAAAACTTATACTTAGATCCAAATTTAAAAGGAACCTACCCACAAGTTTTCTTGGACTGAATTAAAGCCGAAAAGATTGCCTTTGAAATTAGCGACCAGGATTTAAAATTCTTAAAAGCTAATCCAATGGACTTTATTGGTTGAAATTACTATCGCCCATGTTATATTAGTGCTTATAATTTTGATGAAAAAACCATTGAACTACAAAAACCAACTGAGGAATTTTTTGTCAAAGAGTTCAAACAGTTATATCCCAAAGCTGGGGTTAAATATACTGACTGAAATTGAATTATTGATGCATCAAAATTGGTTTCAGGAGCTTTGGAATTGAAAAACGATTATGGTGACCTGCCATTTATGATTATTGAAAATGGAATGGGTGATTTTGATGATAAATCACAAGAACTAATTTGAGATAAAAAACGTGTTGAATTTTTACAAAGTCACATTTGTGAGGTTTTAAAAGCCAAAGAAGCGGGAGTTAACTTTATTGGTTACTCGCTGTGAACTTATTGTGATATCTTTTCTCCAAGTGGGGGATATCGAAAAGATTATGGTTTAGTTAGTGTTGATTTTAATTCTCCCATCAAGGAACGTCGACCAAAATTAAGTTATGCTTGATACAAGCAAGTAATTGAGTCGAAGGGAAAAGATTTAAGCATTAATGAAGCAAAACTAAAACAAGATTTAGAAGCAATTGTTTCATCTTGAGATCTTTATTATAAATAGTTATGAAAAAAGAATTGAAAAGTGTCAGGATTTTAGATCCAGAATTAATTACAAAATATGAAGCTGAGTTTGCTGAAAACGAAGCTAAAATAACAGAAAAGGTTTATCAATCAGTTATTGAAGAACGCGCTCGCGTTAAAAAAATTATTTGCAAAAAATCAATTGCCGCACCAATTGAAAAAGTTTACCAAGCTTATTTAGAAAAAGCTGCCCATGATTTACATCCCAATTTAAAACCTGAAGAATTACAACTAAATGGTTTTTATCAAACAAGTAAAAGTAATAACCGTACAATTTTTAAAATTAAAAGTTTAATTGAAAATCAAGAAATTATGGTTGAGTGATTTGCAAAAGACCAATGATTTACACGAACAGTGCTGTTTTCTCAAAACAAAACTAATACAAAAACTAAAATTAAATATATGGATATTTCAAAGGGAAAACGTAGTATCGCTGGATTTATGGAGCGACATGTTGCAGGTGTCTACAATAAGCGCCAGCAGCTGGCTTTTTTAGTGCAGATTTTTGAAATGAAAATCAAGCTGGGTTTATACCCGCAAAAAAAGATTCCAATTATTGAAAAGCGAATAGCACGAATACTAAATTATTCAAAAAATCTATTTTAAAATTTTTAAATAAAAAAACAATGCATTTTACTGCATTGTTTTTTTAAAATTATTTTTACTTGATGATAATGTTAAACAGTTTTGAGTAGTATCTTTTCCTTAAAAACTAAAACCAATTTAATCAAAAAATCCCTCGTTGCGTTTTGCTTTTTGAAATGTGAAAAAATATGCTCATCCTAAAAGAGGTAGTAATAAGCAGAAATATCTAGCCCATCGATAAAAATCTTTTGAAAATTTGAGCAATATTAAAATTGAAATAACAGCTATTAGATAAGCTACTAATACAATTAAATTTATTAAACCAATGAAGACAAGAGGGTTTCATAAATTTATTTTTAAATTAGAAATTAGCATTAAGGTCATGTTTAAAGAAATTAAATTTGTTATCAAAATTATAATTCCTCCAAAAACAAATATCCCAATCAAAAAATAAGATTTGCTGATATAAAAAGTTCCGACATTAATAAAAAAAATATTATAAAATCTGTCAATTCATTTTGGACAATAGGATAAAAAATTTCTAAGAAAGTATAAAATAATTAGACAACAAATTACGGCAAACTCAACCCCGAGAATACTGTAGGCTAGTAATTTTTGATCTTCAGCTATTGAATTTGTAAAAATTATTGTAGCAATAATTATAAGTATACCTATTTCCAAAGACAAAATAATGCCTGGAATTGCCTTGTTCTTCACTTGAATATGCTCCTTTGCTTATAAAGTTACTTATGAGTAAGATTATATTAACAAACCAGAAATTTGCAATCTTTTTGTGATTTTATTTTTACTTGACAAATTATATTATGGTTGTAACATGACAATTTCATTTAATATTTAACTTAACAACAAATTCAATTGAAAGTGATAGGACGGCTTCTCATAAAAATAAAACCATTAAATAACGTTTCCAAAGCTGAATTATGATCCATATAGCCAACAAATACAAAAGTATATAACTATCACTAAATTACAAAAAATCTACATTAATAAAATATCCAAACCAACCTTTATTGAGAAATGTTTTCATTTTCCTAAGGGTTGATTTTTTTGAACAAAAGTTAAGATATTAGATTACTTACTTCTTAAATTTGACATAAAAAAAATCCCTTCAGTTCCCATAATTGTTTTTGACAACTATGTGCACTAAGAGGATTTTATTTGCAATATTTTATTGCGTTATTTTTTTATCTTAACTTCAGTTTGATTTTGTTTTACTTTTGCCACCAGCATAACCTGAACGTTTTGGTTTGCTAGTGTTAAAATCGCGTTTGCGACGGTCTTTTGAAGGGCCATTGTTTTCAAATGAACCACCACCTCCAAAATCGTTGCTTTTTGTAAATGGTCGATCTGAACTTGGTTTAAAGTTTCTTGAACTTCCCCCAGAAGAACCGCGGTTGTCAGAAAAGTTTCTTCCTCCCCCAGAGCGGTTATCAGAACCTCTTCTAAAGCCACCAGAATTTCCACCACCAGATCTACGTTCAATAATTGGTAGTTCTCAGCTGGTTACATCCATTTGTTCGATTTCTTTGTTTTGGTATTTTTCTAAATCTTTTAAATGAAAGAAGTTATTACGGTTTCCAACAAGTGAAATTGAATTACCACTTGATCCTGCACGAGCTGTTCTTCCAATTCGGTGAATGTAGTATTCGTGATCATGGGGCAAGTCGTAGTTAATTACATAATCGATTCCTGGAACATCAATTCCTCGAGCTGCAACGTCTGTTGCAACTAAAACTTTAGTAGCTGATGTTTTAAAAGCTTTTAAAGCACGGTTACGTTCACTTTGACGTTTGTCACCATTGATAACAAAACTGCGAACCCCGTTTTTATATAACAAACTGCTAATTTCTTCAGTTTGTGATTTAGTATTGGCAAAAACAATGCTCAATTCGGGTTTAATATTTGAATAAATTGCTAATAGAGCATCTTCTTTATTGTGGGTTTTTGTATCAATAAAGTATTGTTTAATATTTGCTCCACTAAGTGCTCCACGCTCAACTGATACTTCAATTGGGTTTTTTAGATATTTATTAGCAATTTCATTTACTTGTTTATTCATTGTTGCTGAAAACAATAATGTTTGGTGTTCTTCGGGAATACTAGCAAAAAGATTGTTTATATCTTGTTTGAATCCCATTTTTAGCATTTCATCAGCTTCGTCTAAAACGACTGTTCTAACTTGGTTTAGTTTTAATGCCTTACGGTTTAAAAGGTCTGTAATTCGTCCTGGAGTTCCAACAACGATGTTTGCACGTTTTAGTGACTGGATCTGGCGAGCAATATTAGCTCCCCCTGTTACACCTGCAGAAGATATTCCTTCAAGGTACATTGATAAATCACGAACCTTGTCCAGAACTTGCAAAGCAAGTTCTCTGGTTGGGGTTACTATAATTGCTTGAACAAAGTTCACATTTGGTACTAATCTTTCTAAAATTGGAAGTAAGAAAGCTGCTGTTTTCCCTGTCCCTGTTTGAGACTTTCCAATAATATCTCTATTTTCAAGAGCCAACGGAATTGTTTTTTCTTGAATTTCCGTTGCCACTGTTAAATTATGGCGAGCCAAAGCTTTTTGAAGCTCAGGCTTTAAGTTTATTTCGTTAAAATTCATTTTTTTAATGATTTCCTTTCTTTAAGTTGGAGTAAGAAAAAGTTTATGCTTAACAACTTTAAAGTTGTTAAATACTTTAGAACTTGAAAATTAATCCAACCAAGAGAAAAGCCATCAAGTTATGCTACAACTTATTAAGTATATGGTATTTATCGGGTTATGTCAATTGAAAATCAGGATAAGTTAGATTATCCGTGTTTAATCGGTCTTTTAATGTTAAAGATAGTTAAAAAAACCTCAAGGATAGAAAAAAACCTCAAAATATAGTAAAATTATAAAAGTTAAAAAAATTTATAGAATAGATTGAGGAATTTTTATGGCCAAAGAGGGATTTATAGCGGTTAATTACGTTGAAGACATTTTAGAAGATGTTAACGGAGCTTACAAGAATTTTGTTAAGAGCTATAAAAAGTTTTTTATTTTACCCGAAGAAGTATTAGGATTTTTTAAGGATAATAAAACTATTCGCGATAAACAAACTTTAGAGAATTATACTATTACATTAGAACAGAATTTTTCAAATATTAGTTGTATTGTGGGAAAAGAAAATTTTGCGATTTTTTTAAATCATCACTTTTACTTAATTAGAAACTCATTAATTAATATAAAATCAATTGACGCAAATTTAACAGAACAAAAATTTGAAACTGATGTCATAAGAAATTCTTCAGCAATGGATATTGTTGCTCTGACAGCAGTTCACATGCTTGGGGCCAATTTGAGTCAACTAAGAGATACATACAACAAATTAGAAATGTTTAATGAACCTAATGGTGTTTATTTGAAATTATTGGAATTAATAAATAAAACCCTAGAACTTGACGGTGAAAAAGCCTTTAAAACACTATTGGATAACATTGCCAATTATTTACAAAATTACAATACAATTTATAAAACTATTTCAGAGCTACCAGAGGACGGATGAAGTCCGGTTCGAATTGAAATGTTTATGTACTGTACCGACGCTTATTTTTTATTAGGAATCATTTACAAAATTTTATTGCAAACCCCATTAAACAACAAAATCATTGATAGTAAAATGTTTAAGCGATTAGTTCCTGAATTAGATGCTTTTAGCACAATTTAAAACCGCATTAATTTGCGGTTTTTTTGTATGAAATTGCCAATATTTTCCCCAATTCAATTGCAAAATTTAGAATATAAATGTAATATATATTAGTGTAACTTCGATACACACGGTATTGTGGAAAGGAGGCTGAATATGCCAACAATTAACCAATTAGTTAGAAAACCTCGTAAAGCTAAAACTTGAAAAACAAAAGCGCCTGCTTTAAACCGAGGAGTTAATACATTATTGAAAAAAGTAACTAAAGTTTCTTCACCTCAAAAAAGAGGAGTTTGTACTCGTGTTGCTACAATGACACCTAAAAAACCTAACTCGGCGTTACGTAAATACGCAAGGGTTCGTTTAACAAACGGAATGGAAGTAACAGCTTATATTCCAGGAGAAGGACACAACTTACAAGAACATAGTGTTGTTTTAATTCGTGGGGGAAGGGTAAAAGACTTACCCGGAGTTCGTTATCATATTGTTCGTGGTACTCTAGATACAACTGGAGTTAACGGAAGAATGCAATCGCGTTCACTTTATGGAACTAAACGTCCAAAAGAAAAAAAATAACAATCAAACAAGATAATATAGAAAGGGGTTAAAATATGAGAAAACACCAAGCTGAAAAAAGAGACGTACTTCCAGATCCAGTTTATAATTCAAAACTAGTAACACGTGCTGTTAACAAAATTATGTTAGATGGTAAACGTGGAACAGCTCAAGGAATTTTATATGGAGCTTTTGATAAAATCAAAACAAAAACTGATAAAAATCCAATTGAAGTTTTTAATAAAGCAATTGAAAACATTCAACCGCATTTAGAATTAAAAGTTCGTCGAATCGGGGGAGCAAACTATCAAGTTCCAGTTGAAGTAAGTAATGAGCGTCGTGTAACATTAGCATTGCGTTGATTGGTAAACTATTCTCGTTTAAGAAATGAAAAAGAAATGGTTGACCGTTTAGCAAATGAAATAATTGATGCCTCAAATGCAACTGGGGGATCGGTTAAAAAACGTGAAGACACTCACAAAATGGCTGAAGCCAACAAAGCATTCGCTCATTATCGTTGATAATAGTTAATAATTATTTTAAAAATAAAAAGGAGAAACTTAAATGCCAAGACAATTTAGTCTAGAAAAAACACGTAACTTTGGTATTATGGCCCACATTGATGCGGGAAAAACCACTACCACAGAACGTATTTTATTCCATACTGGTAAAATTCATAAAATTGGTGAAACTCATGAAGGGGCTTCACAAATGGACTGAATGGCCCAAGAACAAGAGCGTGGGATTACAATTACTTCAGCGGCAACAACTGCTTTTTGAAGAGACTTGCGTTTTAATATCATTGATACTCCTGGTCACGTTGACTTCACAGTTGAAGTTGAACGTTCACTTCGTGTGTTAGATGGTGCTGTTGCTGTTTTGGATGGTCAAAGTGGGGTTGAACCTCAAACTGAAACTGTTTGAAGACAAGCAACAACTTATCAAGTACCAAGAATCGTATTTGTTAATAAAATGGACAAAACCGGTGCTGATTTTATTTATTCAGTAAAATCAATTGGTGATCGCCTTGGAGCAAAAGCTGCCCCAATTCAATTACCAATCGGAGCTGAAGATGCTTTTGATGGAATTATTGATTTAGTAGAAATGAAAGCCTACCATTTTGATGGAAAAGCTGAAGAAATTGCTCAAGAAATCGAAATTCCAGCAGATTTAAAAGATCAAGCTGCAGATTTACGTAATAAATTAATTGAATCTGCTGTTGAATACGATGAAGCTTTAATGGAAAAATTCCTTGATGGAAAAGAACTAACAGTTGCTGAAATTAAACAAGCAATTCGTAAAGGGGTTCTATCAGCTGAATTCTTCCCAGTATTAGCTGGTTCAGCCTTCAAAAATAAAGGGGTTAAACTTTTATTAGATGCTGTAACTGACTACTTGCCATCACCATTGGATGTTCCAGCAATTAAAGGAATTTTACCAAATGGTCAAGAAGCAGAGCGAAAAGCTGACGACAAAGAACCGTTTTCAGCGCTAGCTTTCAAAATTATGACAGATCCATTTGTGGGAAAACTAACATTCTTTAGAGTTTACTCAGGAGTGCTACACAAAGGAAGTTATGTATTAAACGCAACAAAAGATAAAAAAGAACGAGTTGGTCGTTTATTAAAAATGCACGCCAATGACCGTGAAGAAATCGAAGAAGTTTACGCTGGGGATATTGCCGCAGCGGTTGGACTAAAAGATACTACTACTGGGGACACTCTAACTGATGAAAAACATGAAATTATTTTAGAGTCAATGGTTTTCCCAGAGCCAGTTATTAACCTGGCTTTAGAACCAAAAACTAAAGCAGACCAAGAAAAAATGGGGATTGCTTTAAACAAACTTTCAGAAGAAGATCCAACTTTTAGAACTTTTACAGACGAAGAAACTGGACAAACTATTATTGCTGGAATGGGTGAACTACACCTTGACATCATTGTTGACCGTATGCGTCGTGAATTCAAAGTTGAAACTAATGTTGGGGCTCCGCAAGTTTCATATCGTGAAACAATTAAAGC
Organism: Spiroplasma sabaudiense Ar-1343; assembly: GCF_000565215.1. Classification (NCBI taxonomy): domain Bacteria; kingdom Bacillati; phylum Mycoplasmatota; class Mollicutes; order Entomoplasmatales; family Spiroplasmataceae; genus Spiroplasma; species Spiroplasma sabaudiense. The sequence continues at coordinate 207,221 of NZ_CP006934.1, forward strand.
TGCAACTAAAGCTGAAGGTAAATATGTTAAACAATCTGGTGGTCGTGGACAATACGGTCACGTTGTGATTGAATTTGAACCAAATCATGATAAAGGATTTGAATGAGTTGATAAAATTGTTGGGGGAAAAATCTCAAAAGAATACATCAACGCTGCCAAATCTGGTCTAGAAAACGCCCTACAAAACGGGGTAGTTGCTGGATATCCAATGATTGATGTTAAAGCAACAATCGTTGATGGTTCATACCATGATGTCGATTCAAATGAAATGGCATATAAAATCGCTGCTTCATTGGCTCTAAAAGAGGGTGCCAAACGTATGCAACCAGTTCTATTAGAACCAATTATGTCTGTTGAAGTAACTATTCCAGATGAATATTACGGAGATGTAATGGGTAACATTTCATCAAAACGTGGATTAATCGAGGGTAGTGAACAAAGAGGAAATGCTCAAACAGTTAAATCAAAAGTTCCATTAAGTGAAATGTTTGGTTATGCAACTGAGTTGCGTTCATTTACTCAAGGACGTGGTAACTATACAATGCAATTTAGCCACTATAATGAAGCACCAAAATCAATTGCAGAAGAAATTATCAAAAAATCAGGTAAATAAATAGTGATTTTATAAAATTTAAAATCATTGATTTACATCAGAAAAAGTATTGTATTTAAATCTAAATATAATACAATTATAAATGACATTTGTCGTATATCAAAATGAAGGGAATTTAAAAAAATGGCAAAAGAACAATTTGACCGTAGTTTACCGCATGTTAACATTGGAACAATAGGACACGTTGACCACGGTAAAACTACTTTAACAGCTGCAATTACTAAAGTATTGTCAGCAAAAGGTGGTGCAGAATTTAAAGATTATGCAAATATCGATAACGCACCAGAAGAAAGAGAACGTGGAATTACAATTAATACTTCACACGTTGAGTATAAAACAGATAAAAGACACTACGCTCACGTAGACTGTCCAGGCCATGCCGATTATGTTAAAAACATGATTACTGGAGCTGCTCAAATGGATGGGGGAATCCTTGTTGTTGCTGCAACTGATGGACCAATGCCTCAAACTAGAGAACATATCCTTTTATCAAGACAAGTTGGAGTACCAAAAATCGTTGTTTTCTTAAACAAATGTGACATGGTTGATGATGAAGAATTAATCGATCTTGTTGAAATGGAAGTTAGAGATTTATTAACTTCATACGAATTTGATGGTGATGGAGCTCCTGTTATCCGTGGAAGTGCTTTAAAAGCTCTTGAAGGTGACGCAAAATGAGAAGCTAAAATCGTTGAATTAATGGATGCAGTTGATGAATACATCCCAACTCCAGTTCGTGAAACTGATAAAACTTTACTAATGCCAGTTGAAGACGTATTTACAATTACTGGTCGTGGAACTGTTGCAACAGGACGTGTTGAACGTGGAATTGTAAAAGTTAACGAAGAAGTTGAAATCGTTGGATTACATGAAGAAAGTAAAAAAACTGTTGTTACAGGATTAGAAATGTTTAGAAAATTATTAGACTTTGCTGAAGCAGGGGATAATGTTGGAGCATTACTACGTGGTGTAAACCGTGAAGATATTGAACGTGGACAAGTTATTGCAAAACCAGGATCAATCAAACCTCATACTCAATTAAAAGCACAAGTTTATGCTTTAACTCAAGAAGAAGGGGGACGTCACAAACCATTCTTTAACAAATATCGTCCTCAATTCTACTTCCGTACAACTGATGTAACTGGTGAAGTTACTTTACCAGCTGGAACTGACATGGTTATGCCAGGAGATAACGTTGAATTAAATATTGAACTAATCAAACCAGTTGCCATCGAACAAGGAACTAAGTTCTCAATTCGTGAAGGTGGACGTACCATTGGTGCGGGAACTGTTGTTGAAATCGTAAAATAACAATTATTTCTAAAAATCTAAATTTTAAATTTAGATTTTTTTTATTTTTAAAAATAAAAGGCGGTATAATAATAATTAAAACTAAAAAAAATATGAAAATAAATAATTTTTCTTCAAATTAAATATAATATGTATAATATGAGCTCGAAAACACCGATTTTTACTACCTTTTAAATGTTGTGGATAACTTTGTATAACGCGATAAAAATTCCTGAAAATTGACTTAAAAAATAAATTTTCATATAATTAGTACATACTAAGGAGAAAAAAGATGAAAAAATTACTCATAGTTTTATCAAGTTTAGTAATTACAGCGCCAACAGCCGCAACGGTTGTTTCATGTAATTGGTCAACTGGTAATAAAATTGTTCCGGAAGGAAAAATTGAGATTGGATCGGAATGAACTGGTAAGAATGAAATAGATTCTAAAAACGGTTCAAAACGTTCAAAAACAAATAAAACATCAGAAGTATTAACAACCAACCAAGGTGCTAAGAAAGGGTCATCAGCTCGTAGCGCCTCATCAACATTATTAAAAAGTACTATTGGAAACGAAAATTTAATTGGAAACAATTTAAATAAATCTAACAATCCAGTATTTAAGCCATATGCTGATATTGGAATTGTTGAAGATAGTGTCGAGTATGCTCTAAAATGACATAGTAAGTCAGGAGCAAGTTATGAAGAAGCTAAAAAAATTCTTGAAGCCGAAGGCCAAGATGTTGTAAACTACAACAATTTAGCTCAAATTTCAAATGACAAATCACTTATTGATTCTGCTAATGGAGATGGAATTGTTTTAGGATTTATGCAAAATGCCTCAGATAAAGGTGAATTATCACCAATGTGAGATGCAGCACCAAAAGACTTTAACAATAATCAATCAGAAAAATGATTCCAAGAGCGTTTTGATGGATGAAAAAAAGAAGGTCTAAATACAAAAAATATGACTATTTCTTTTGGTCCATTTGCTAACTCATTGTGACATACAGCTTACCAAAATAACTTAACCGAAGAAGAATTTGCAGATCAATTAACATTGATTTCAGAGGCTTATGGAACTCGTTCATTCGACTTTTATTTTGCAGCACCGTATTTAACAACTCAAGGAAGTTATAAAGAATCACAAAAACTACTTGCAGGAGCTTTAAAAATCTTGCTAGAACGTGCTGAAGCAGCTGGGGAAACTACAAATCAATGAGATTTCCGTCTATCACTTGTTTCATCAACAAAAGATGGAGTTGCAACTTCACCAGCTTTCTTACAAAGTGGTTTAGAACAACACGTTGGGGATGAATTCTCACCATTATATGTATTTACAAAATACTTGGGAATGAACTTCAAATTAAACTTAGTAACAGGATATTTAACAACTGATTCTCAAGATCCAAATGGTGATTGAGAAGTTGAACAAATGAAATCAGCTATTGAAACAACTCAAAAAAATTGATTGAAAACTCATGAAATTTTAAACGGAAATTCAAATGGCTTGACTTCAGCTGACGTTTATAAACGTATGATCGTAACACCATGAAATGGTCGTCGTGCAGAAAACGCAACTTATAACTTTACACCAAAAGATGCTGCAGAATTACGTAAATTCGCAATTGAAAAAGGTGTTGGAGAATTATCAATGTTTTATATCACTCGTGATCACCCATCATACTTTGATTCAAATAACCTACCAGGAAATGGATTGGCAGATTTAAATAAAATCGATCAAAACATTCGTTCTGGAGCAGGTTATGAAGAATTTGCTTATGCAAAAGCTTTAAATGGTAAACTAGCAGACGCTAGCTCATTAAAAGAAGCAGCAAGCAAAACTGAAGTAGCTAAATTAAAAGGTTACTTAGATGTTGATAAAATCAACGGTAACACAAAACTTCAAGGTCTAGAATCTGATGGTGGATGAGATGGAGCTGGAGTTGGAGGAGAAACTACTTTACCTGGTGGTGGAGGAGATACAGGTCCAACCGCACCAGTTGATCCAGGAGTAGTTCCAAACAATAAAAGTTTATATCGTGATCGCTTAGATGCAAACCCAGTTCGTGCTAAAAACAACAACTGAATCACACAAAAAACAAAAAATTCAAGTGCTTACTTTTCACCATATTTAGACGCAGGTTTATGAGAAGGAAACAACATTGATGAAATTTACAATGGTTCAAATGGACAATCAGGAGTTAAAGGTTTTGACCACTTAACTCTAGCATTTGCACAACAAGTAAACAAACACAATGATAGTTTAGAAATTTCATTTGCTGGTCTTGAAAAAAATAACGAAGGTTATACATATTGAGAACAAAATCAATTAAAAGCCAAAGTTTTAGATCCAATCGTTAAAAAAGGTCACTTTAAAAATATTAAAGTTGCCTACGGGGGAGCTACAACTGGGGGAATGACTGAAAAAAATCCTTGAAATGTTGCTTACAAACTAGCAAATGGTGACTTCAACAAAGCCACAGAAATCTTAACTAAAGGTTTAACAGATTTCCAAAAAGAAATCGCAGACTTAGTTGGACAACCAATGACTAGAGCAATTGACTTTGATATTGAAGGTCATGCACAAGAAAATATTAATGAATTACGTGTTTTAGCAAAAACTTTAGCAAAAATGAAAAAATTAGACAAAAGATGAGACTTCTCACTTACTCTACCAGTTTTACCAACAGGATTAACTCCAGTTGGATATAAAGTATTAGACATTTTTGTAGAAGAATACAACAAAGCAGGTCTTTCATGAACTGATATTCCAGTAACAAACCTAATGTTAATGGATTATGGTAACCCAATGTACTTACAAGCAATTGCGCAAGGAAAAACAAACTTTGACCTAGCAAAAGATGCTTTATTATCAACTAAAAACAACATAGCAACTTCAATTTTCAATAATTATGGTGAAACCATTTCAATTGATAAAGTTTATAAATTATTAGCAGCAACACCAATGATTGGTGTAAATGATACTGTTGAAGGAGTATTTACTTTAGAAGATGCTAAAGAACTTTATAACTGAGCAAACAATGTTGGTTTAGCTTACGTTTCAATGTGATCAATGAATGATGACCGTGGACGTCAAAACAACATCAATGCTGTTAACAAAAGTCTTGTAACACACGGATTAGCTTATTTAGAACAATACGACTTTGCTCGTGCCTTTTCAGGAGACTGAATTGATCGTGTAATTAAACCTCGTGATAAATGATCAAATAATTAATCAATAAGTTATTTAAAAACTAAAACATTTTATGTTTTAGTTTTTTTATTATATTTAGCAAAATATTTCAATTTAATGTAGAATTATAATAAATAGAGGTAAAAATGAAAAATAAAATTGAAGATAATAGTTTAGCCCATGACGTTGTTTACAAAAACTTTCTTGAAAAGTATTTTCACGATGAAAACGTAGATAAGATATTTCGTGACCTAAAGTTAACTATTTTTGGAAAACGAATGAAAAAGCCAATTTTAGAAATTATATTGTTAACACTAGCCTCAATATATGTAATTTCAGTAGGAATTATTTATTTTTTCAAAGCAGCCAATGTCGCAACGTTTTTCAAAAACGATTTTGTTTTTTTATTTATTTCGCTTTCATTTACAGCCCTAATTTTATTGCGAATCGGGAGCCTAACTTTGGCCAATTATAAGATAAATGACTCTTTTATTTCAAGTTTTTGAACCAACAAGTATTGTGAGATGGAAAAAATAAGCCCACAAGACTTTAATGCTAATAAAGTTTATGATTTAATTTTTTTAGATTTAATGGATAAAATTGATCATAAAAAGTTTCCCAATTTAACCAGGCTTCTTTATAGTTGTTTTTATACCTACCTAATTTTTATTGTTCAAATCTTAATTTTAGCTAATATGTCTTTTGATGAAGAAGGGACAAAATCAGTTATTGAAATAGTCATCCCAACAATTGATTCATTTTTGATTATTTATATTTCCAAAGATTATATTAAAAGTTTGGCTCTTTATTATCGAGATAGGGAGTTTAAGTTAGTTGAATATATTAATTTCTTTGATATTAATAATATAGTTATTGAAGAAATGACCAAAATTTGTGAGGCTCCATTAGAGGCTCGCGCAAAACTTATCTTAAATTTTCAAAGTTCGATTGGAAAACTAAGAAAGTTTGAGTTATATACTGATTTAGGTAATATTTTAAATATCATGACTGATAATAGTTTTACAAGCGAGTTAGACTTAAAAGCTTTAAAATATTATATTTTTATTACTAATCTGGCACTAGCAAAAATCTTAATTAACACTAATTCAAAATCTGAAAATATTTATATTATGAAATTATTTATTGATGAAGCGATAAAATAATTCTAAAATCTAAACTTTCATAATTTATTCAATTTTATTGATATAATAATATCTATGAGAAGGAGAAAATTATGAATTACAAAGCATTTAAAATAAGTTACAAACTTATTTTCGGAATAAACGGCTTTTGTATCTTATTGTGAGCTTATATATCAGGTATGCTAAACCTGGATTATATAACCAATACTTACAATGGAAACTACCAATTGTATACTGAAGAATTTATTACAACGTATACATTTTTATCAAATATTTTAGTTATTACTTGACTAATTTATTCAGGTATTTTTCATAAAAATGAGAACAAAAATCGTTTTCAATCACAGGGATATGCCTTAGCGATTTCAACTTATATTTCAGTAACTTTTATCGTTTATAATTTTGTTTTGATTCCAGTTGAAGGTTGACCAAGCTCAGCCAGCGATCAAGCAACAACAATTATAGACCATATGGTTAACCCAATTGTCATGGTTGTTTATTTTGTATTTTTTATGGAAAATAAAACTCATGTTAGCCTAAAAGAGATTATGAAAAATAAATTTATTTATATTTGAATGGGAACTTTAGCATATTGTATTTTTGCAATGGTTAGAGGTGAATTACGTTTTGCATCAGGAGAGTATTTTAAAGACTTATTATACCCATACTTTTTCTTAAATATTCACGCTCACTTGGGAGTTGTATGATTTGTTATGGCATTTATCGGAATATCTGGAATGCTACTGGGATTTTCTGTCTTGTATACTTTTGCAAGCAACAGAATGATCAAGAAGCCATATTATCAAAAAATGGCCTCAGAAGGACTAAATATAGCAGAAAAAAGCGAGTAAAACCGCTTTTTTATTTTAAAGAATGTTCTTTTAAAAGAAGGATAATAAAACCGCGATTTTTTATGTATAATTAGGTTGAAAGATTTGAGGGATATTATGAAAAAAATAGTTGATAATTTATATTTAGGTGACCGCCATTCCGCCCCGGAAACAAGCAAATTAATCATTTCTTGTGCTGAGGAGATTTTTAATGAGCAAAATAGCGGTGAGACAAGTCACTTTCAAAAAGACGAAATTCATCATTATTTTAATTTTGAGGATTATCCAAAAGAAGAGGGGATTTCAAAAAGCACTCTAAGTGAAGTTATCTCTTTAATGGAGCGAAATATTCCTAACCAAGAAGTTTATGTTCATTGTATTTGGGGAGTCAATCGAAGCGCTTCGATTGTTTTCATGTACCTGGTTAAAAACAAGAAAATTCCAGCAACAAGTTTTAAGGCAGCTCAAAAAGCTTTTCAAAAAATTTATCCAAAGTTTTCTCCCAATCCAGGATGACAATTGTTTTTAATTAATAATTTTCCCTATAATAATTTGGTTTAAAATATAATGTCAAATTTAAGAACTTTAAATTGATGTAAACTGGATATTGAAGACAAAAATTTTATAATTGGATTTTGTCAAGAAAAAATTGCTTTTTTGAGTTTTGGAGAATCAGCACTCGCGGATTTACTTAGTTTTTCTAAAAAATACAAAGTTGTCTTAAACGAAAAAAATGACTTAATTTATTTGAGTACGAAGATATTGGAATCATATTTTAAAAATGAATTGAAACTTGCAATTGAAGATTTCTATTTTTTTGGAACAGACTTTCAATTAAATGTGTGAAAAACAGCCTTCGATATCCCTTGAGGTAAAACAACTACATATTGGGAGATTAGCAAAAAAATTAATAACCCTAATGCTGTTAGAGCCGTTGGTAGCGCACTTGGAAAAAATAACATTTTGTTGCTTATTCCTTGCCATCGAGTTATTTCAAAAAATGGTTCAATAAATTTTCGTCTAGGAGCAAATATAAAAACTGGCTTAATAAATCAGGAGAAAAATAAAATTAACCATAGTTAAAGATAAAAACAAGTAATATTTAAGAATTTAAAAAAAGTAGTTTCTAAGTTTGAAATATAATTTGCAAATTTTGATAGCCTTTTTAAATGTTTAAACCGACTCACTCGAGTCGGTTTTTAAAATTATATTCATCCAGCTTAAATCGCCATTTTTCTAACTAATGAACTTTAAAAAGTAATAATTTTAGAAAAATAATTATCATTAAAAATTAAGTCTGTAGTTAATGCATCTATTTTTTACTTTTTTACAAACTCCAATAAAGAATAATAAAAGTATGAGATAAGGTAAGACGGGGTTAAGATAAATCAATAAAATAGCGATTGAAAATACATTAACAATTGAAGCTATTATTGATTTGAATAATCAAATGCTAAATATCTCAAAATTAGAATATTTTGAGATATTTCAAAATCACTTTTTAGGCTTGAGCGAAAAAAAGCAAGAGTTTTTTAAAAAAGTTCACGGACTGTCATTTTGAATGTTCAAAATTTCAAGGAAAACAGCAAGTGAACAATTTTAAGCAAATAATGATCACGATAAAAAATGAAAACGGAAACTGGCGGTTTATAATTCACAAAAAAGCAATTCTTGTTCTTGTGTCAAGGAATTTTTATTAGGTTTGGTAATTGGATTTGAAAAAAATAGGTATAATAAAAAAAATTGAAGAGGGAGCCTAACTGGCCGAATCTCAAGCTTTTAAGCTTGAGAACTTATATAAGACTATTACTCAAAACGGTCTCAAACTATATTTAGAAGAAATAGAATTACAAAAGTTAAATTTATGGCTATCCCTTAATAATATATATTAAATTAAAACATCGCCATACCTTGACAATGCTAAGCGGCATATTACCGATAAGAGTCTCACACTTTTTTAAAGACATAATCAAATTTAGTTTTATTTAAATTGTTGTTTTAGTGGTCAACAAATTTGTAAAAATATTTCTCAGCCACTATTTTTATAAAGATTTTTGATAAATGAAAAGAACGAATTGACTTGAGGTTTGAAAATATTTAAAAAAATATAGAAATTAATAAATTAACTTATAAGTGTGATAGAATTATTATATGCAAATAATGCATTATAAGGAGAATAAAATGAAAAAACTTTTGTCAATTATAGCTTCCGCATCTATTTTGGTGTCGGCGCCACTTGCGGCAGTGGCTTGTGGAAAAAGAGACAATTCTAATGGATCAGAATTTGACTACGAGGCCACCCTATCTGAAATGTTGTCTTCTTTAAAAGAATCATTTCAAATTGGGATGAGTAAAGAACTGAATCCTTATTTTTTTACTGATGAATCAAAAATTGATTTTCTAGATTATGTTAATTTCGAAAATATTTTTAAATTAGTTGTCAATGCAAACGCCCCAGTTATAATAAATCATGGAACAGATGAATTCAATAATATCAAAAATGACTTGTCACAATTGGTAGGTTGAGACAATGTCTTGGGAAATGTGAAAAATGACATTGTAAACAATGTTAACTACCGTAAACTACTAGTTGACGGAGCAAATCCATTACAAACCAGATTTGATTTCGACTATATTACAATTACCAAAACAAGTGACGACATTGTTTCTATTAATTTTAGAATTTCTAGTGTCGCTGTTTATAAGAATAAAATGGGTCAAAATGAATACGAAACATTAAATTATAATTCAAGTATCTCTATATTTCAAGAAAAAGACGTTGCAGAAGAGTTAAATAAATTAACTTTGAAAATGTCAGAAAACCTAGCATCACCTGAGCATGCAAACCATTTTGTCTTAGAAAGTGATTCAGGAAATATTACAAAAAATATTGGTGAATTAGAAAAATCAAATTATTTAAACGGATTTAATAGTTTATTTGAAGCTGCAGTTGAATCAGACATTTCTCTAAAACGATTTACTTTGGATATGAGTTTAGCAAAATTAGATTCCTCGTTGGCCATGACTGCTTATTCTTCACCCCAAGAAATAACTTATTATGACAAACATGTAGTTCCTGGGACAGAAAATCACGTAGGTGTTGGTACTATGTTTGAGTATTGAAATCAACCAGATAAGTTTGACACCTTTACTTCAAAATGAGTTTTACCATATACAGAGGAGAAAACAGGAACACCAAGAAAAGTTTTAACCCCATATGTTTTAAGTAAAATTAAAGCAGATTCAAATTCATCATGGGCCTTAAATCATTACGCTTTAAAAGAGTCGATAGAAAAATTTGTGTTTCCAACTCTGAGCAAATCAATAGAAGGTAATTCATCACAGTTCTCGATTAGTGAAGAAAACGACAATAAAACTATTGCCGTTTATGGAACAAATATTTCTGGTATGCAAGTTACTTTCACAAATCAAATGGGAGTTCGAATTACTTTGGACTTACCAAAAAACTTCTTTTTGATCAAGCAAAATACGAAACAAATAGATACAAACACTCTCTTAAGAAAATGATACAACGCAGCGTTTGAGGTTCAGGCTAATTTTGTTTGAAAAGTTGATGGCTATCAAAGGTTATTTCAAGCATTTGACGCTCCTCAATCAATTGGTGCTGGCCAAATGATTGTCAATAAATCGTATAACACAGAAGAGGTTTTTGAAGCTGTTTTTGATGAGTATTATATTAAGTCAGCTAATGCTGATTGAAAAAATTATGTAAGTGACTGGGCTATTTTAGTAAACAATGAAAACAGCGAAAATGGAACTTCGGCTATGAGTCGATTTATTAAGCCGTCTCATTCAACTACTCCGCGAAGTAATGTAAAATTTTATGACTGAAATACAGGTCTGGAAGTAAATCCAACAATTAGAATGAATTTCTTTTCGCAAGGAAAATATAACTCAGGATTAGGAAATTTAGTTTTTGATTTTGGTTATAACAAAACAAATTTTAAATTTAATAGTTCTCCCTTATATAGAGAATGAAGTTTTTATTAAAAATATTTAATAAGGTAAAATAATTGTGAAAAGAGGCCACTATAAAGTGGCCTCTTTTTCTATTAGTTAAAAAATTTTAAAAGCAATAATTTGATGTAAAAACCATCCAAAAATTTTAATTATTAGCAAAAAAAGCAGATCACTATTTTAAATAATTTTCTCTTGAAAAGTAGGATTTTCGGCTATTGGTTTTAATCGAAAAAATAGAAACAGAAAATCTATGAAATTTTAACAAATCTGAATCAATAGTGTTCCATTGTGCGATCGGAAATAAAAAATTCTTTTTGTTTAAAACCATAAATGTTTTAATAGATGCAATTAACAAGAGAATTATTTTTATTTATAAGGAGTATTAAATTTTGAATTGTGGAGATAAAATGCGATAAGTGGCAGCAAAATCTTTGCAATTTTTCTAGGTCAACCCTGATTTATTTTTAATCTAATTAAGAGATCGAGTATTTATTTTAACAAGTCATTAATATTTGACTGAAATTCCTCTCAAGCTTTAATGTTCTTTGTTAATTCCTCACGCCCTAGATCGGTTATTTTATAATATTTTCTAGCGGGGTAATTGCCATCAGAATCAAGCATATAAAAATCGCAGTACCCCTTATTAATCATTTTTTTTAAAATAGCATAGGAGGTTGATTCATTAATTTCTATTACCTTGTTTATAATTTTATTTAACTCATATGCGTAACAGTCTTTATCGCGCAAATGTTTCAATATTATTAATTCTAAGATTCCTTTTTTTAATTGTGTATCCATTGAATACCAAATCCTTAATTTATCTTTATTTCCAGTAACGGACTTCCAAGTGAAACTATCGCCAACGTCCAGTTATAATAGTCAAGACTGATTTTAAATACGGGTTTTCCCATGTTAAATTCTAATAACTCAATTGCTAGATTGCCAATGTTACTTTCTCTTCACGAATGGCTAAAATTTACAACGATATTTTGAATCGGTTCATTTCCAACTAAACGATTGTCAGAAATATCTTTATTCAAACCATTATTAGATGGTAAACCTTCAATTTGAAAGTTTGAATAACTTAAATGATGGTCTGAAGTAATTTGTTGATCACTTAGGTCTAAAGCAGTGGAAGTTTGATAAAAATATTTATCAGCGATCATTGCTCCCCCGATTGAATTTTCTCCCGAAAATGTCCAAATAGCACCACCACCACCAACTCCCGTTAATAGAGCGGCACTTATTAGTAAAGCAATTTTAGCTCTTCTTTTAAATGGAATTGCTATCCTTGAAACTCGTCTTTGAGAATCATATGACGCAAATAAACCATTGGTTGATATGATTCCTAATCGATAGCACCCGACTGTCATAAACCATAAAACAATTGCTAATAGCGGAATTCCACCAACTCCAGTCATTACCAAAGGTAGCACCTTAATAAAATCATAATTTATAAATGCAAAGACAATAAATGGAATAAATGCAACTAAGATACCTATGATAGCTAATAAGAAGGTTAGTGCCAGCATCATTGGCAAGAATACTCCCAAGATCATGGTAAAGATATTTAAAAAAGTTACTCATGTGTTTTTTCAAATTTTTTCTGCAGTAGATTTTTCATCATTTTTAACGGAATTAGTATCAATATTAAATTCTTGGTAGACGTTTTCACTAATAGTGCTTACAGGTTCTAGAGATTCTAGGATATCATTAATTTGACTACCCTCAGCTAACTCAATGTTAATTTTTTCTGAATAAGAATTGATGATATCGTCACGATCGCTCTTTTCTAATAGTAATAGCGATTTTTCTAATTTTTTCAACCATTGTTCTTTTTTAATTTTAGCCTTATCTTTTTTGGCTTTTTCGTTTTGTTCTGGATTATTTTTAGTCATTTTTCTTACCTCAATTACTATATTATAACAAGTACTATTTATTGTCAAGTATAGTTTTCAAAGTTTTTTTGCATAAAGTTGAGAAGGAATTTTTTATTAGAACTTGCAAAATCAAAATTTTAAATCAAAATTTCAAATTTAATTAAATAAAAAAGCATGTAAACATTGTAAAATAATTTGGATAAAAAAATGTTTAAATCTAAAAAATATATTCTAATAATTTACTAAAATTAATATCTAGTGTTTTTTTTCATAAACCGCAATTGCGAAAAATATATAAAATGCACATATTTTTAAAGACTTTAACTGGATGTTTATTTTTTAAAATAATTGGTAGTTTAATTATGCACAACAGTTGTTAAATTAAATCTGCTAAAAAAATAATAACTTATTTTATGATTTTTCTATGGCAAAGTATTTTTCAATTGTAGCTTCCAATAAAGCCGCTTTGATATCAATAATATTTGGACCAATTAGAATATTCGCAGAATCTGGTTTTTTGATGTTTTGATTTCATAGTTTTTCAATGCTCTCAATTTGATTTTGTTTTCGAAATAAAAATTTAATAAAATTATCATAAATTAAATCGTTTTCAAAACCTCTCTTTTTTATTTTTTTTAAGCAAATGTTTCTGTTTTTTATTAAGTGGTTTAAATCATTTGTGTATTTAATTAAAATTTTATTAATTTCACTTTTTTCAATTTTATTTAAGTCAAGGTCATTTTTAATTTTAAAATTATAGCTCAGGGTTTTTAAATTACTCATCACATCTGAAGCTTTAAAATAACTTTCGCTTCCAATAAAAAGAGTATCGGGATCAAAATAAATTTTTATTATCAAAAAATAAATATAAGTTCATAAAATTAAATACGCCCATTTTTTTACTTCTATGTTCGATTTATAGTAAACAAATAAAGTTAGCAATAAGCTTAGTGAGAATGTACAGGTCATTATTACTAAAAAAAATAAGTATTTCGTTTTGAAATAATTACCTCGCTCTGTAAATTTGAGCTTTATTCTATACATGGCCAAATCTTTTTTGTAGTATTTGTTTGTTCGTTCAATTCTTTCATTGTTGACGATTATTAAACAAAATAGAATTATATTTTCAATGATTAATAAAGCGACTGCTGGTGTACATAATTTTTGGTAGAAAATTAACATAATAAATTTCCCTTCTAAGAATCTATCTACGACAATGATTGATACTCATTCATTTTAGTACTTAATTTAAAAAAGTGTTGATTTAAATTATAATTATTTTTAATTTTTAACTTGTATATTATGAAGAAGGTAGTATCCTGAAAAGGAGATTAAATATGAATTAATTTAACCTGGTAGGTATTTAGTTTCAATTATTTTTAAGAGAAAGGAAGGGAATAAGTAAATGAGTATATTTTTTTCAATAGTTACTGGCGGAATCAATGTTGTTAGTCCGTCACAAATTAATAATGAAAATGTGTCAAATATTAATACTATAAATTCAAATATTGAAAATAATGGAGGCAATTTATTGTTAAGTTCAAACAATGGTAAAAATTACGATATAAGCTTTGGAAATAAGAAAGTCCCAGATACAGTTCAAGAACCAAAAAACTATGTCGGAGATCTTTTACAAATTGGCGGGGCAGTTAATTCTATGCTCCCTGGAATGCAAATTTTTCAACCCGCTTGATCAATTGCTCAGGCTTCAAATAATATCATCACTGCGATTAAACCAACACAATCATATTGAATTGGCTAATACTTCAAGTAGATAATTTGATTTGCATATCATTTAATTGCACTTAATAAATGTCAGACAAATTAATTAAGTTTAAAAATAAATGCACTTTGCTTTTAAAATATTCAATGTGTATTTTTCTTTACAATTTAATAACGCCGGCATCTCAAAATTGAGAAGCTGGGCGTTATTTTTTTATTGCCAAAATTTTATCTTAATCAGATTTATAAAATATTTCTCACCTAGAATGGTGATTTTTTATAATTATGACATTCTCTTCAAATAGGATTAGAAGATTAGTGTGATTTTTATTTATGATATACTATAAAAAAGGAGAAATAATGAAAGTAAAATATTATAAAAAAGCTAGAATTTGTAATTTTGTATTTATCGGTATCATTGCTGCTTTGTATGGATTTTTTGGAGGATATTCCGCAGTCCTAACAATAATATTGTTATCTTATCAAAGCTTCTGGGCAGGAGTTACTTTTACATACTTTTGTTTCGCTACAGGCATAGCAATTTTGTTACTAGTCATGCCGATCACGATTGAAATTTATCTAAAAAAAGATATAAAAAATCAGAATTTTCCCGGCCATAAAAATATTGCCTACATGGCAATGGCTTTTTGTCCTATACTTGGAATCATCACAGGAATTTTTATTCTTGAGGGAGACAAAATCATTGAAGGAGATAATAATCCGCCAGTCGATAACGAGGCGCAAACCCTGAATTAAATATTAATATTTCATAGCAATTATTGAACCCAATAGTAATCAAAAAAATAAAGTCAATCGTGAAAAGGTAAAAATCGCTTAGACTGTGTTATATTTAAGTATAAAGGGGAATTTTATGAGAAAAGATCTTATTATTTTTAGTGACCTAGATGGCACAGCATTGGGGGATAATCATTTATTTTCAACCGAAACTAAAAATACTGTATCTAAACTATATGAAAATGGCATATATTTTTGTCCTATTACAGCAAGATCACCAGTTGATATCCTAAATCAGGGTAAGATTTTAAAACTAGATCAATATGGAGGTATAATTGCAGGAGCAAACGGCGCTAAAATATATGATTTTAAAACAAAAAAATGAATTTTTGAAAGCTATATTGATCGAAACACTATTGAGACCATTTTTAAAGAAACTTTTGGTAAAATTGGCAAAATTAAGGTCCATTATTTTGCTGATGACACTGTTTATGTATACGGAATGGGAGAAAATTCAAAATACTGAAGTGATTTAATGAAAATGGATTATAATATAATAGAAACAGTTGTTGAGATTACTAAACCCATTACTCATTTGACAATAGTCTTGGAAAAAGACTCAACAGATGAAAATGCCGAACAATTTTTTCAAAATTATATAAACAAATTACCCAATGTTGACATTAAAAAATATACAAAGCGCGTGTTTGAGGTAATTAATAAAGGCGTTAATAAAGGGCTAGCAGTAAGAAAAATTTGTGAATACTTAGGCTTTGATAAAAAGACTTCGAAATCTTATGCTTTTGGAGATAGTTTTAATGACTTTGAAATGTTTGAAAAGGTAAATGTTGGAGTTGCGATGGAAAATGCCATTACTCAATTAATTGAATTGGCAGATGATAGAACAAAAAACAACAACGAAAATGGAGTTTCACAATATATAGAAAATGTAATTTTAAAAGATTGCAAATAAAGGAGAAAATATTATGTCAAAAATACAAATAACATCAGTTGATAATTTTAATGATGTAATAAAAACAGATAAGGTACTAGTTGATTTTTATGCAGATTGATGTGGTCCATGTAAAATGATTGCACCAATTTTAGAGGAAATTTCAAACGAACAATCACATACAAAAATCGCAAAATTAAACGTTGATGATATTCCTGAAGTTGCTCAAAGCTTTCAAGTTATGTCAATTCCTACGCTAATATTATTTGAAAATGGTAAAGTAAAAGAAAGGTTAACTGGATTTTTTCCCAAAGAAAAAATCTTAGATTTAATTAAGTAGGTATTTTATGATAAAAATGATAGTTGTTGATATTGACGGAACCTTGGCACTAAAGAAAAGTAAAGTTTCTAAAGAAAATATCGCGGCCATCCAAAAGGCTAAAGATCAGGGAATTTCTGTTGTTATCGCCACAGGTAGAAACATAACAAAAATTAGAAAAGTTGCTGAGCAAATTAATTCACACAATGATAAAAGTCCGATTATTTCTTTAAATGGGGGAATGATTCACTATTGGGACGAAAACAATGACTTAAACATCACATATAAAAAAGGATTTGAAAAGTCACAAAGTGATATAGTTTTTGAAGCGGCAAAACAAAACAAAATACTTTTATTTTCTTATTGTGAAGATGACAGATATGCTTATGTTAACAAAAAGCGTGGTCTTTTTGTATGAGTGCTACGAAGAATAAGTAAAAGAAAAGCACTCCTTTTTGATAAAACTGATAAACCAATGACAATAATGAAGTTTATTTGCTATGGTAAAAGCGAGAACATGAAAAGCTTTCGTCAGGAAATGGAAAAGCATAAATTTGAAACTTTTTCTTGAAGTTATATTGCTAAAGGAACTACAAATCTTGAAGTGAACCCTCCTGGTGTTGACAAGTCAACTGCTTTAAAAATGGTAGCAGATAAAATGAAAATCAAGCCAGAGGAAATCATTTATTTTGGAGATGGTGAAAACGACTTAAGAGCTTTGCAGTGATCTGGAACTGGAGTAGCGATGGGAAATGCACCAGATGCCATCAAAGAGAGTGCAAACGAAGTTACCTTGCATCACAAAAAACATGGCGTGGCTGTTAAAATAAACGAAATATTAAAATAGTTTTTAAAACCTTAACCTTTTGATTCATCAGTCAAAAGGTTTTTTTATTTTCAAAATAAAAACCATAACTTTAAGTTATGGTTAAAAAAACACTCTATTCTTCTAGGGCTGACTTAATGGTTTTAAAATCCTCTTTTGCGGGAGAAAAAATTTGAATAATAAGAGGCCCGCCCCCACCTTTAAAGCCGGTTTTATCAGCCAACTTTTCATCAAATCATAATTTAACATTGAAGTTAGCTTTTTGATTGCAAACCAAGACTGCATTACTGTTTGTTTGACCTTGGTTTGCTAAAATAATAACTTTTTCTGGATTTTCATTTGCCAACAATGACGCCTTAGAAATCAATAATTTATTTGTATAATTTTCATTGCTGGTTTCAATATAATAAAATTTGTCTTTAATAATCTTTGGCTGAAAATCTTGACTTAAAAACTGTTTAATATTTTCTTGCTCCAGATTTTTTAAAAATTTGTTAATAAGGGCTGTAATATTTAAGCCAATCTCATTTAATTCTTTAATAGCAATGTAATTATTTGCCTCTACCAAGTTTCTAGCAACTTTTAACTGTTCATCAAAACTATCTCTCATCCCAGCTTCTAATGCCTTTGAAATTTGGCTCTCTATTTCTTTAAGGCGGTCTTCTAATTTAGTTTTAAAGTAATTCTTCGCAACTGCAGGATTTGTTGTCATATCAATAATAACTGCTTTATTTGTTTTGGTAAAATTCATAAACCAAATTTTTTTCAACTCTTCGGTACTGTCAATATGAGTTCCGCTACACGGTTCAATAACAATTCCGGGAAACTCCACCATTCGAACCATTTCACCGGGAGCTATTTTTGTAAACTCAAATAAATAGTTCTTAGCTTCTGCTTCTTCTTGGGTAACAAAAAAGATTTTTGATTTAATTTTTTCTGGAATTGTTTTACTATTAATTTGCTCAACAGCCTTCAAAACCAACTGGGGAGTTATCATTTCATCATTGCAAAATTGTAGTTGATACCTCTCATCATTTAATTTACTCCCAAGCTCTTCAACATAATGGCCAACATTGTTTAAAATTGTTTGTCAAGTAATGTGTAAAGCGGAATGATTAAGCGAGGAATTATACCTAAAATCTGCACAGACTCTCAAGTCAACTAAATCTCCAATTCTAAGTTCTTGTTCGCTCAGGTTAACTTCGTGAATGAAATATCCTGGAATAACATCTTTTCGAACGTCAATTATTTCGATTTCAACTTGATTAAAGATTAAGTGTCCCTTATCGCTATCTTGGCCTCCAGATATTGCATAAAATGGTGTTTGATCAAAAATTACAAACCCAGTCCCCGTTAAATGTTGGACTCCAATTCCTTCTTTATTGTAAAGACCTAGAACTTTAGCTGAAGCATCGAGGTTTTCATAACCAATAAATTTTGTTTTTTCAAGATTTAAAGGCTCTAGTTTTTTTAATAATTCAATCATGATTTTTAAATCCTTTCGTTTGTTTGATTTTAACATAAATCAATTTTTCAAAAAAATTACTTCAAGAGAATTTAAATTTTTTAATATAATTTATAAATTATATTACTGGTAATATAAAGCCTTTTTTTGTAAAAATCAAGGTATAATAATTTAAAAGGAGAATAAAATATGAGTGATTTCAATTCAAAATGTTTTAAATGTGTTGCTGAGCAACAAAAAAATGGAGCCCCGAAGGGTGCTGCTGGAATTCTATTTGGTAAGATGCAACAAGGCTTAGTTGGTGGAGTTGATGATGAAATTTTTGTTTGTGCAAAACACAGCAAATAATCAATAATATGAATTATGATAAATTAATGGCAACATTAAAATTGGATTCTTCCAATTTTAATGATGACGAAAAACACTTGTTGTATAATTCTTATACAAGATATCGTCTACTAAGACAAGCTAAACTACATAACAACCCCAAAACTAACCACTTTGCCCAAGATTTTCAAAACCGCTTAGTAACTAATATTGAAGCGAATTTCAGAGTTTTTAGTTACAAAGAAATTTTTGAAACTAAAAAAACAGAAGATTTATTAGGGGCTGGAGTTTATTTAATTTATCTAAAAGATAAATCAGGGAATGTTGTCTTAACATATGTTGGAGAATCCAAAAATATTTGAGTACGTTGAAAAACGCATTTAAAAGATATTAATCCTAAAACAAGCACTAAACGTAAGCGCTTATATTCAAAATTAAAAAAGCTCTTTCGTGAGCAAAAGTTAAATTATGAGAATGTTCAATTTGTTAAAATTGTTGATCAAAGTGATGCCAATCAAAGATTATTTAGTGAAGCTTACTTTATATATAACTTTAAGTCGCCAGTAATAAATGCTAATAACAAAAATTTGAATAGTCGTGCAGCTTGTACAAGTGGTCATGGTAGAATGGCTAGCTGCTTAACTTATCAAATTAGGGAGAAAGAAGTAATCCCGGTAGTACAATTTAGATGCCGCAATCAAGAATGTCGCATTAAATTTGAAATCTTTTAAAAAAATCATTTATAATAGAAAAAAGGAGACTTTGAAATGATATTATTAAATTCAAAAAAAGAGTTTGAGCTAACTTTAAAAGCTATTGATAAAAAAAATATAAAAAATACTTTGATTTCTACAGACGAAGGAAGTGTAACATTAATTTCTGAGGACAAGGCCTTTTATCTTACAGTCGATACAGCACAGTGTCTTTATAAAGGGATTTCAAAAGGTCTGTCAGACTTCTTTAAAAACCAAAAACACGATATAAATATTGATGTTGAGTCATTTTTACAAATAGATTCAAAAAAAGGGGATGCTATTTTTGATGCTATTGTTGAAACTGCGTTTTTTGAAAATCATGATTTAGTTTCATATAAAGAAAAACCCCAACCCAAAAAAGATATCAATCTAATTTGCAAGTCTGATAGAAGTAATCGCTTTGAAGAAGAAAAAATTAAAATGGAATTTGTAAACTTTACTAGAGATTTACAAGATACTCCACCAAATTTAGCTACAAGTGTAATGATCGCTGATAAAATTTCAACAAAAGCAAAAGATATCAAGGGATTAAAACTAACTGTTTATAACAAAAAACAAATTGAAGACTTAGGAATGGGTTTATTGTTATCTGTTAATGCTGGAAGTTATGTAGAACCACGAGTAGTTGTTCTAGAATATGTTGGCGATCCAAAACAAGAAAAAATCGGACTAGTTGGAAAAGGAATTACTTTTGACTCTGGGGGATATTCTTTAAAACCTTCAAATTTCATGGAAGGTATGAAATTTGATATGTCCGGAGCTGCAATAATGCTTTCAACTGTAATGGCTTTGGCCAAAGCGCAAGCAAAAACTAATGTTATGGCGATCGGATTATTTACAGATAATCGTATCGGAGGTCATGCAACTCTAGTTGAATCAGTAATTAAAAGTATGAACGGGAAAACTGTTGAAATAACCAATACAGATGCTGAAGGGCGTTTAGTATTAGCTGATGGAATAACTTATGCTGTTAGAGAGAGTAAAGTAGATAAAATAATTGATGCTGCAACCCTGACAGGGGCAATAGTTATCGCATTGGGAAAATGACAAACAGGAATGTTTTCAACAGACGACGCTTGATACCAAGCGGTTGCTGATGCTGCTAAAAAAGCCCATGAACCAGTTTGAAGACAACCACTAATTCCAGAACATTTAAAGGCAATTCAATGTTCTCCGGTTGCTGATTTGGTTAACTCAGAACCAGGTCGTAACGCTGGAAGTTCAACTGCTGCGGCATTTTTAAATTCTTTTGCCGAAGGTAAACCATTTGTTCACTTAGATATTGCTGGAACAGCTGATAACGGAAAACGTGGAACTGGTGTTATGATTAAAACTCTATTTGAATTATTAAATAAAAAATAATTTACTTTATAAAATACACCAAAATTAATATTTAAAAGTAGCAATCCTTATTGGACACCATTGAAAATTGGTGTCCTTTTTATTTGCTTCATCAACGAAGCTGGATTTATGATTTAAATCAAAAATAAAAAATGTAATTTTATTTAAAAGCCTTCTACTTGAAAATGGATAGCTATCAATTTTCAATCAATTTTTACATTTAAAACAAGGGGGCTCGGTTATTTTCTCTTTAAGATCTTGTTAATACGAATTTTTTATCAAAAAAAACCAACCTTTATTGAAAACCTTTTGGTTAACTTAGGGTTGATACCTCTTTTTGTTTTTATATTCGGGTTTTTAATTTGTAAAAAACTTTCTAAAAATTAAACTAGTGATTTAGTAGTTCAAAAATATTTTTCAACATAATTGCATTTCCTCGAGTTGGTGTGTGGCCTGTGGCTGCAATGTCTAAGTGAATTAGGGGGCGCCCTTCGCTGAATTCTGCTAAGAAGGCAGCCGCATTACTGCTGCCTCCATCAGGAACGGGAGCAATATTTGCTAAGTCTGCAATTGAACTGCTGCGCATATATTTGAAGTTTTGAGGATGAATGGGCATTCTTCAAATTTCCTCATGACCTTTATGCGATGCTAATTCAAATTCTTGATAAAATTCATTATTTGTTGCAAAGGCTCCGGTCATATAAGTTCCCAGGCAGAAACGAATCGCACCTGTTAAAGTGGCAACATCAATTAGTCGGTCTGCTTTTAAATTTCTAACAGCATATGTAAGACCATCTCCTAATACTAAACGCCCTTCAGCATCAGTGTTTAAAATTTCTACTGTTTTTCCGTTCATGCTTTTAACCACGGATTCAACCAGTGTTCCTTTGCCTCCGATGCGATTATCTGTTAGAACGGCAACAGCTGCAACATTTGCCTTTGCTTTATTTTTTGCCAAAGCCAATACTGTTGAGCAAGTAACTGCGGCCCCGGTCATATCAAATTTCATACCTTTCATGCTTGAAGCGGGTTTCAAAGAATATCCCCCAGAATCAAAAGTAATTCCCTTTCCCACCAAGACGGTTTTTTCAAGATTGGCATCACTACAATATTCAACCACAACTACTCTGGGCTCTTCATAGCTAGCAGCATTTACTGCCAGCAGCATTCCCATTTGCAATTTTTCAATTTCTTTTTTATCTAAAATTTTAACACTTACATTTGCAATTGCCTTAGCTTTTTCTTGAATTTGGTTTCCAAAATAGGTTGCTGTACAAATGTTTGGGGGAGTATCTTGTAAGTCGCGAGCAAAATTAACAAATTCCATTTTAATTTCGGTCTTTAAAAAATGTTTATCAAAGTCTTTTTTTGTTAGAATATTATAATTCTTTTTAACTACTGATCTTGTTGTTTTTAAAGAAAGTTCTTGATGCTCCATTCAAAATAAAGACTCAACAATTGCATCAAAAACTAATTCTTCGCAATTTAAAATACTTTCAAATTCATCAAAACTAATTGTCAGTCCAAATTCAAAATCTTTATAAATTTCTTTAATTGCTTTGCTAAGTTCAAAATAGGGATCTTGAAAAAATGGTTCCCCAATTGTTAAGTATAAAGTTTTGTCCTCAGAAATCAATGAAGCTTTTCCGCTAACTTTTGAAATTAGCGAATTTTTAATCTCTTTAACCAAAATTGGTTTTAAGAAAATTTCTTGGTTATTTTTATTTAATGTAATCATAATTACCTCCAAAATAATTATAATCACAAATATAGGATAATTAATAAATTTCGGTTTTAAAATAAAGTAAGTGTTAAAATTACTTCAAGAACGACGTTGACTCGTCAAGATAAATAAGGTGAAGGGAGCATTTAAAATGAAAAATCTAATTAAACTAAAGCACTCAAAATATGACTGAGTTTTTATAATAAAAAAAAATGAGTCCCCGCTATGATATTTTAGGGTTTTGGAACGCGAAATAACTCAAACAAACGCCAAAGTAATATTTGACCTAAATAAAAAAAGCGAAAACTTAGAAGATCGATTTTATTCATGTGATTTAAAAAATAAAGTTTTTGATTTTTCAACTTTTACAAAACTTACCAATTTATCAAACGATTTGCTCCAAGCAATTGTGGAAGCCTACGAAAAATAACATTATAATCAACTTTAAAAATTGTTTGATAATGCTATAATGTATCAAAGGAGATTTTATGAAGAGAACAGAGGCAAAGCAAGAATACAAATGAGATTTTTCCCACTTGTATAAAGATGCAGGAGCATTTAAAAAGGAATTAAAAAATCTAGAAAAAATTATTTCAAAATTTGAAGACTTTCAGGGAAAACTAAAAGAGGAAACTAAATTTTTTGAATATCTTGAATTGGACACTCAAACAGATTTGATTTTTATGAAATTGGGACAATATTTACACCTTCAAGATATTGATCAAACAAACACAGAGTTACAAGAATTAGAAGGGTACATGATGACCTTTTACCAAAAATTGAAAATTGCAACAAGTTTTATTGCACCAGAATTAAAAGAGGTTGGTGAAAAAACGATTCAAGGTTGATTGGAATCTAATCCAAAATACAGTCATCATCTTTTTGGAATGAAAAAATTCTTTGAGCAGGCAAAACACATATTACCAGCCCAAGATGAAGAACTTTTGAGTAAAGTTTCTAGATCACGTGGAGCTGTTGGAAGTTTATATGATGTTCTAGCTTATGCAGATCGTCAAGAACAGTTATTTACTTGAAAGGGCAAGGAGCAACCCCTAACTCAAACTTTGCTAACTGAAATAATGGAAGATTCAGATCCATTAAAAGATCAACAATTACGTAGAGAAGCTAGCAAGCTTTTTGCCAAAAATTTTATTGATAAGAAGCATTCTTTTGCTAAAATTTATGAGGGAATTTTACAAGCAAGTTTTGAAAATGTAAAAATTAGAAATTATCCATCGGCATTGGAGGCAAGTCTTTCAAGTGATGCAGTTCCTAAAGAAGTCTATGAAAATTTAATTGCTGTGGGAAGAAAGTTTATAAAACCTTTCAAGGATTATAATTTATTAATTAAAAATCACTATAAGTTTAAAAAGTTTTATCCAACAGACAGAATGCTAAAATTGGCAAAAGATCATCAAAAAAATTATACTGTTGACGAAGCAAAAGAATTAATTCGCACAGCTTTGCTTGTTTTGGGAAATGATTATAAAGAAAAATTAGAAATTGCCTGATCTGCAAATCGAATTGATTATTTTGAAGACACCAACAAACGTGATGGAGCTTATTCTTCGGGAGGAGCTGGCGTCGAACCAATTATTTTAATGAATTGAGATGATAAATTGTCTTCAGTTGCAACATTAGCGCATGAAATTGGTCACAGTGTCCACACATTGTTTGCTGATGAAAGTCAAAAATACCCATTAAGTGAATATCCAATTATTTTGGCTGAAGTTGCTAGTACTTTAAATGAACATTTATTATTTGAGTATTTATACAAAAATGCCACAAAAAAAGAAGAAAAAATCTACTTGCTTCAACAAAGAATCGGTGATTTATGTGGAACTTTCTTTAGACAAATCCAATTTGCAGAATTCGAATTAAATTGTCATAATTTAGTGGCTCAAGGAGAACCAATCACAGCGGAAGTTTTGGCGCAGTATTATAAAACCAGTGAGCAAGGGTTCGGTTATGAAATATTTGATTCATCAGACCAATTACCTTTTGGATGACCAAGAATCTCACATTTCTTTCATTCACCATTTTATGTTTATAAGTATGCCATTGATGTGACAGCCAGTTTTAAATTATACCAAGATGTTAAAGATGGCAATATTGATAAAGTTACTAGCTTTCTAAAGGCGGGGGGTCATAAAAACCCATTAGAAATTCTAAAAGATGTTGGAATCGACTTTAATGAAGAGAGCACTTATGAACCTTTAATTAAGGCAATTGAGTCAATGGTACAAGATCTTAAAGATTTGTTACAAAACTAAAAGGGGGACTAAAATTGGATGATTTGGCAAGAATAATTTGAAGAATTTTATATTATATATTCATTTGGTGAATAGTAGACCTAATCTTTAGGGGAAACCGTAATAAAAAGAGCAAATATAATAATTCTGATGATTCTGGTGCTTCTTATGAAAGTGATCAAGAAAAAACATTTGCAAACCAATCAGGTTTGGAGCTTCAAAGATGCTATGAAGTTTTGGGTGTTGATGAATCGATTAGCACCAAGGAACTCAAAAAAGTTTATTTGGAATTAGCCAAAAAATATCACCCAGATAGTTCAAACGACCCAAAAAGCGAAGAAAAAATGGTTGAAATTAATAGTGCCTACCAATATATTCGCGCTCATCGGGGTCTATAAAAATATAAAAAAATCCGATTATTAATCGGATTTTTTTATATTTAAAATTACAAATTTTTTATTATTGTTTCGATATGGCCAACAGGGTCAACTCGACGCATTTCGTATTTTGAATTTAATCCATTGTCTAAAATAAAAGTCGATCTTTCTACTTTAGGTTCGGATTCATCAGTCATTACTCCAAAAGCCCTGTGTAGAGTTAGGTCAGTATCGCAAATCAAATCATAAGTTATATTACAATCGGTTGCAAATTCAACTTGATCTTTGTGATTGTCGCGTGAAACTCCAACAACAGTGAAACCGCGCTTTTTGATTTTTTCTAGTTTGTCTTGAAAGGCTTTGACCTCAAGGATGCAGCCACTGGTATTGGCTTTGGGATAGAAAAATAAAACAATACCATTTGGACCTTTCATATCTTCAAAACCTTTTAGATTATTATTTTGTAATAGATATTCTTTTTCTTTTCAGTTCATAGTATAGTTCCTCCATGATCTTATCAAAATCTCATTTTTGATTTTGACTTCGAAATTCTTTCTGCACATTAAAATTTTTACTTAATAAAAATACACTTTTTTGGATTATAATTCTGCTACTATCAATGCTATTTTTATAAAAAACAACATTAAATATATTTGTCAAAGTTCCGTCGTAATCATTTAAAAATGTTATAGAATTGCTTTCAAAATTTTCAGTAATTGCTTTATCCCCGGGCATTGCTCTTGAAATTGCAAAAATATGAAAATTTCAAAAAGATTTTTTTTTGCAAAAATCTTGCATTTTGCCAATTTCTAAAATAATTTCATCGCCGCTATCTTGTGGGAAAAATCAGATAACAATTTTTTTGTGAACTCCACAAAAACTTAAGGAAACTTTAAATCCATTTTGGTGGTAAAGTGAATACTCTCGTAATTTTCAGCTCATTTTGCTCTCCCTTTATTTATCAAATAAAGTTAGTAAAGTGCTGCTAATTGCTTAGTGAATATTTATTTATTAAACTTCCTCACCTGCAAGCAGTTTTTCTAAAAAATAACCGACCCCACCTTCATCGTTTGTTTGGTGAGTGATTCCTGAAGCAATAGCTTTTAAATCATCATTTCCATTTTTCATAGCGACCCCATAACCAACCAATTGAATCATGTCATAATCATTCATTTGATCTCCAAAGGCGATCACATCGCGAATATCCTTGTTATAGTATTGTGCTAATATATTGGAAACATAACCTTTATTTACTAACTTATTTGTTAGTGTAATCATACTGCGGTTTTCATCATCAATATGGCCATAGACCGTTCCGGTCTGAACTTTAATTGTGTTTCTAAATGCTTCTAAACGTCTCAGCACATTGTCTTTTAATTCTGGTGTTTTTAATGTCAAAACTACGTTTGTACTTGGTCCGGTTCAAACTTCATAAGGATTAGCAATAAAATATTCATCATCCTCAACATCATCAAGATGAAAAAAGTTCTCTAAAAAGGCATCTTTTTTCATTACTACTGCTCGATTATAGTTCTCAATCAAAATATTATCAACTGAATCTTTAATGATTGGGTCATTAATTACACCCATGACAGTTTCAAAACTGATTGGTAAGACCATTCGCTTGAACATCCGCTTTAATGGATCATGAATATGGGCTCCATCAAAATTTGTTAAAAGGGTAGAAAGTCCTAATTCTCGATAAAAGCGAATACTTGCTCTGTGCGGGCGACCTGTAATAATGCAAACTCTATGACCATCTCGTTCTGCTTGTTTGAGTACTTCGATTGTCTTAGGATGCATACTCATGCCACCTTTTACAAGTGCTGTCCCGTCTAAATCAATTAGAATTAATCTTTTCTTATCTAAATGTTGTAACTTCATCGTTCTTCTCCTTTGGATAATTTTAACTCACATTTTTACAAAAAGAAATTTAATTTTCTTAATTAAGTAATTACATCTTCAAATGTCATTAATTATTAAGATTCGTTAAACTATAATAATTTTCAATTATTATCCTATTTGTTTTTATTTAAAAAAGTTGCAATTGAAAATAAGAACTTGCTTTTGTTGACTTTGTCATTTTAATCTTTAATATAGTATTAAAGGTGAATTATATGCAAGAAGTGATTTTAAAAGTAAATAATTTAAAAAAAGCATATGGTAAGAAAACGGTTTTAAACGATGTTTCCTTGGAGATTATAAAAGGCGACCGTATTGCGATAATTGGTCCGAACGGTTGTGGGAAAACTACTTTTTGCGAGACAATTGCAGGAATTTTGAATTACCAAAGTGGGCAAATTGTTAAAACAGATAGTTTAATTATTGGAATGCAACTACAAGGTAATATTGCTCCAAAAAATATTAAAGTTTGAGATTTTATAAAATATTATTTAGATGTTTATAATATTGATTGAAGTAATGAAGTTTTAGAAAAAGAGTTTCAAAAATTTGCAATTACAGATGTTATCGATAAGGATGTCTCAAAATTGTCTGGAGGCCAACAACAAAAGGTTAATATTTTTTTATCTATATTAAATAACCCAGACTTATTAATTTTAGATGAGTTAGCAACAGGATTGGATATCGAAATTGTTGATACCATTTACGAAAATCTTGATCGATTTTTATTAGATAAGGAAAAAACTTTATTATTGATTTCTCATAATATGGAGGAAATTCAGAATTTTTCGGATAAAATCTTGTTTATGAACGGCGGGGAGATAACCTCGATTAATAACACCGTTGATGTTATTAAAGAATATGGCAGTGTCAAAGATTTTGTCAAGGAGAAATTTAAAGAGTATAGTATTGAAAATTACGAAAACAATAATATTGGAGGTTTGCAAAATGCAAAATGAGCTAAAGACCGCAAGAATAAATAGGGATTCAACAAGTGCCTTTTCCCCAAATAAAGCGTTTTTTAAATTTATTTTAAGACTAATGAAAAGGTCAAAAAAATATTTTATTTTTTCTTTTCTAGTTGCCTTATTTTTTGCCGCATTCCCGTCAGTATATTTTATTTTTATTTTTAAAACAGTCGAGCCATCTGTTGAGACTGCAACCTTATTTGGATCTTGAATCATTTCAATGTGAATTGCCTCAACACTAATTGGATCATCGGTATTTTTTCAAAAAATTTATTTGGAAAATCGTAATACAGCAGTTTTTAAGAGAGTTGCCCTAACAGGAATTTCAAAAAACAACTTCTTAAGAATTAGTTATTTGGTAATGACTTTATATGCAATTATTCCCTGAATTTTTTCAACAATTATTGCCCTAATATTTTCTTTAACAATAATTGGGGCCCAGGGAACAAGTATTTTATTTTTTAACTATAGTTTTTTAACAGGTGTCTTAACTTTAATGGCTGCTTTAGTGGCGAGTACTGGTTTAGGATTTTGAACCTTTTCATCGGTTAGTTCCTTTTCTGTTTCTAGGATTTGCTATTCAATTTTCTTATCATTTTCAGTAATAATTGTTCAGTTGAAAAATTTTATCCCTCAAGAAGCATGACTTTTAGCAGACTTATTAATTTTAGCGTCATTTTTAATTTTAATGATATTGTTTTGATCGATGGCAATTAAGAAATTTCAATATTATATTTAAATAATTAAACCATTTTTTAAGGTTTAATTATTTTTATTTTATGTGATAAAATATTTCTAAATATATTAGGAGTAAAAATAATGAAAAAATTAAGTGCAAACGCAATAAGACAAACATGAATTGACTTTTTTAAAAGTAAGGAACATTTATTTTTACCACCAGTATCATTGGTGCCTGTTCAAGACCCAAGTTTATTATGAATAAACTCAGGAGTTGCAACACTAAAACCTTATTTTGATGGACGACTAACTCCACCAAGTCAACGATTAACAAATTCTCAAAAATCAATTAGAACAAATGACATTGAAAATGTCGGTATTACAGCTCGCCATCAAACAATGTTTGAAATGCTAGGTAACTTTTCAATTGGAGATTACTTTAAAAAAGAAGCTATTCTTTTTGCCTGAGAATTATTAACTAGCCCGAAGTGGTTTGATATTCCCCCGGAGAAACTTTATATAACTGTTTTTGAAGATGATGAAGAAGCTTATAATGTTTGAACAAAAGACATAAAAATAAGTCCAGACCATATTTTTAAAGGAAATCGCTCAACAAATTTTTGAGATGTTGGACAAGGACCATGCGGACCAAACAGTGAGATCTTTTTTGATCGCGGACCTTCTTGAGACCCCAAAAATATTGGGCCTAAATTATTAAAAGATGATATAGAAAATGACCGCTATATTGAAATTTGAAATATTGTTTTCTCACAATTTAACAATGATGGTAATAATAACTACACTGAACTCCCTAGAAAAAATATTGATACTGGGGCTGGCTTAGAGCGTTTAGTTTCGATTTTTCAAGAGGCACCAACAAACTTTGAAACAGATTTGTTTATTCCAACCATTGAAGCAATTGAAAATTTAACTGGCCGAAAATTTTTATACGATTATGAATCAGCTAAAAATCAGAATAATAAATTAAACCCGACAAATACTGCTTTTAAAGTAATTGCAGATCATATTCGTGCTGTTACTTTTGCGATAAGTGACGGAGTTTTCCCTGGTAACAAAGATCGTGGTTATATTATTC
Organism: Spiroplasma sabaudiense Ar-1343; assembly: GCF_000565215.1. NCBI lineage: Bacteria > Bacillati > Mycoplasmatota > Mollicutes > Entomoplasmatales > Spiroplasmataceae > Spiroplasma > Spiroplasma sabaudiense. Next base: position 237,591 of record NZ_CP006934.1, read on the forward strand.
GCAGATTAATTCGTCGCAGTAGCGTTTATGGTCGTAAAATTGGTATTAACGATGCCTTCTTATATCGTTTAGTTGACATAGTTATTGGGACAATGAAGGAATTCTATCCATATTTAATTGAAAAACGTAACTTGGTTGTTGAGGCAATCAAAACTGAAGAAAATAAATTTTTAAAAACTTTAACAAAGGGTCAAGAAGCATTGGCAAATATTTTAAAAAAAACTAAGAAGATTTCAGGTAAAGAAGCCTTATTATTATTTGAGTCATATGGTTTTCCAATCGAACTGACTGTTGAACTAGCAAATGAACAAAATGCAATTGTTGATGAAAAAGAATTTCAAAATCTTTTAGAAAAAGCAAAGGAAATTTCGCGTAGTTCTCGCAAGGATTTAAAAGCTTGAGACAAACAAAACGAATTATTTACTAAACTGACAATTCCTTCAAAATTTATTGGGTGAGAAACTGAAACTTGTGAAGCGGAAATTGTTTATATGTTCGCAAACGATCAAGTGATTCAAAGCGCAAACAGTGGGGAAGTTTTTGTAATTTTAAACCAAACACCTTTTTACGCTGAAAAAGGAGGTCAAGCAGCAGATTGTGGACTTCTTATTAAAGGTCATGAAAGTTATACTGTTGTTGATGTTCAAGAGGGACCAAATCACCAAAATATTCATCAAGTAATTTTAAATGGTAGCGAACTAAGGGTTGGGGATAAAATATTTGCCCAAGTTGATTCTGAAAAACGTTATTTTACAATGAAAAATCATTCAGGAACACATATTCTTCACTCTGCGCTTCGAGAAGTTTTAGGAAAAGAAGTAATGCAGTGTGGGAGTTATAACGATGAAAATGGTTTAAGAATTGATATAACATTTAATCGTCAAATCACTGCTGAAGAACAAATGAAAATTCAAAAAGTTGTTGATAGAGAAATCGCTTTAAAAGTACCGCGAGAAGTTTATTTTACATCAATGGATGAAGCTGTTAATAAACATAAGGCATTAGCTTTTTTTACAGAAAAATACGATGGAATTGTAAGAACGGTGAAATTTGGAGACTTTTCATCAGAACTTTGTGGAGGAACTCATGTTGAGAACACAAAAATAATTGAAGATTTAATCATTACATCTGTGGAGTCAAAGAGTGCTGGGGTTTATCGAGTTCACGCCTTAACAAGCAATCAAGCGGTAGAGGCTTTTGTTAAGAACGTTTTTGATAAAATAATTGAAGAATCAAGGATTATTGCAAATAAACATAATGAAAACAAAGATATTTTGAATGATCAAAAAATTTTAGAAATTTACCAAAAAATTATTGATTTAAAAATTAATAAAGACAACATTAACAATCTAAAGATAATGTCAGAGCAATTGAAAATGGAATTTAAAAATTATGATAAAAAGTTACAAGATTTAAAAGTAAATGATTGTATTAAGATTTATCAAAATGTTGAACCAAAACCGAATCAAAAGGGGGTTCCCCAAATTGAGTTAAATGTATCAGATTTAGGTATTAAAGAAATGAAAGCGTTGAGTGATCAGTTAATTAATAAGTATAAAGATTTGATTATCATAATCTGCTCAGTTAATAAAGCTGATAATTTATTAACGGTCGGAGTAAGTGATTCATTAAATAATGAGTATCCAGCAATTGATATTTTTAAAAATTATAAAAATTTAAACCCAAAAGGAGGAGGAAATAAATTCTTCGCTCAGGGTAAATATTAGTTTAAAAATAGGAGAATCCAATGAGAATCGCAATTAAAAAAATCGTAACAATGATGTTTCTATTAATAGCTTATTTTTTATATTCAGCTTTTTTAAAAAAGTTTTCAGATAGTAATGTAATTTTATACACACTATTTGATCCATTTAAGTTATTAATACTAGCATTTATTTTTGGAATTATAGTATCAACCTTTAAAACCTTATTTCTTGGTTGATTTAAGAACATAAAAGGATACCAAACTAGCCGCCATAATTTCTTATTATTAAGCTTCGATGAAACTATAAGTAGTTTAGAAAAGTTAAAACAATTAGTTATAAAGGGTTCACACCACGATATCAAAGTTCAATTGGCTGGAATGACCAAATTGCACTACAAACCAATTTTTTTAAATGCGTTAATTAACGATATGATTTCGTCTTTATTCAAGGAAGAACCACTAGATAAATTTGTAGTTTTAATCGACAATTCAAAAAACGAAATTTTAGCGTCACAAAAATTAGAAGAGGATCGCTTAAAATCAAAAAAAAGCGAACCCTTTTTTGATATTAAACGAGCATACGAATACAATTACCAGGGTTCTAAGCCCTACATTGGCTATTACAATCTAAAACAAGAATCTATTGAAGCAAAAGGGCGAAATGATTGAAACATTTTATCACTACAAATGCTTAAATTTTACACAATTTTGCTTTATTCTATGCTAATATCATTAGTAGCAAGCACTTTATTGGTGCCTGTCTTATTATTTTCTATCAAAATAAATATTTTTCTAACAATTACGATAATTTTTATAGTCTTAACTACAATTTTATCAATTGTGTGACATATAATTTACTTGTGAAAAAATAAAGCAGGACCAAGAATTTTAGCAAAAGTTTGAATATTTTATTCACTATCAATTTTGGCATCAATCAATATTATTTGAAGCATTTTTAGTCTAGAAGCAGTTTTAAAAATTAAAACAGAAGTTAATGTTGATGAACAACTGTTTGAATTTTTATTTAGACTTTTATATTGCGTTTTGTCAACTGCATTACTATTTTACATATTCAGTACAATGGTAGAAATTTTTAGAGATGTTTATTTTAGTAAGACAATTTTATTTGAGGGTGTAATTATTCCGGCAATTATTTTTGTTTTAATTACTTTTATAAATATCCTTAATATTTCAGTACTTGATAATCAAATAACTTTTACGACAAATTTAACAATTTTAAGCACTTATTGAATTGGGGTTTGAGTTCTAACACCAATTCTAAAATTTTAGAAGAAGGAAAAAAATGGAAAAGAAAAGAAAGTCATTTACTGATGTGAATGAGTATTTAGAGACTCCAGAAGAATCAAAACAGTCGGCACTAGCCTTAATGAAAAGCATTAAAGATCGTCGAATTGGTTTCTTTAAATTAGTTACGATTTTTTATGGACGATATTTTTGAAAATCTTTAGCAATAATCATAGCATTAATAATTTCATCTGTTGCAATTGTTTCGATGACTTATATTATTTCACAGCTTGTAAGTCAAGTAATGTTTGAATTTGGAGGAACAACTTCTCAATCATCAGATACTGGTCTTAATTGATACTGGTGATTAACAATCGCCTTCATTACTCTTATTATTGCAGCAATTGCGACCTGAGTTAGAGAAAAATTCGGAGGAATGTTAGGCCGTAAAATTGAGATGGATGCAAGAAATGCGGTCTTGTCAAATTTAATTAACATGAATATCGGATACTATTCAGATAAAAAAATTGGTGAAATTATGACAAAGCTAATTAATGACACCCAAGTTCTAGGAGATGAGGCCCAACTAACACCAGCAAACCTAATTAGTATTCCAATTATTTTTATTGGTTCAGCAATTTCTTTAATAATAGTTGACTGACCAACTGCTATTGTTGCCCTGGTTTGTACTTTAATCTTTATGGTTATAGTAATTTTTACTTTTAATGCACAATCAAATGAAACTGAGAGAGTTCGTAAGAAAGTGACAGAAGTGAACGGAGACTCAACAGACCGAATCGGCGCAATTGCACTTATTAAAGCATCAGGAACAGAAAAGTATGAACAAAAACGATTAAAAATGATTAATGAAGACTATTACTTGTCTAATCGAAAACTAAACTCAGTTCAGGCCACAACAATAACAATTATCATAATGAGTGCCTTATCTTTAACTTTAATTGCTATAACTTCAGCAATCTTAATTTATCGAAATGCCGAAAATGGAGCTGACCAAATTATCAGAATTTTACCGTCATTAATAACCGGAATAAACACGTTGGCATGACCAATTTATACTCTAACAGGATTGATTCCAGGAATGGCTCGCGCAACAGCATCAACGCGAAGAGTAGTAGAGCTTATTAAAGTTGATTCTACTTTGGAAATAAATGAATTTGCTCCCGAAGTTAAAAGTATTGAGGGTAATATCATATTCAAAGATGTTGTTTTTGAATATCCAGAAAAACCAGGAATTGTTATTTTACCAAAAACTCAATTAGTACTGGAAAAGGGTAAAAGCTATGCTTTTGTTGGTGAAACTGGAAGTGGGAAATCAACCATTTCAAAACTTTTATTAAGATTTTATGATCCCACAAGTGGAGAGATAATTGTAAACGGCCAAAATTTAAAATCACTAAATTTATCAAGTTATTTGAGTCATGTTGGTTATGTCGAACAAGAACCAAAAATTTTGTATGGCGATGTAATGTATAATGTCAGATATGGAAACTTTTCAGCCACTGATGAGGAAGTAATTGAAGCTTGTAAAAAAGCTAATTTACATGATTTAGTCCAGACTTGAGTTAATGGTTACCAGACAATTTTGGGTGAACGCGGATTTATTATGTCGGGAGGGCAAAAACAACGCCTTGTAATCGCTCGTATGATTTTAAAAGATCCCCAGGTTTTAATTCTGGATGAAGCAACCAGTGCCCTAGATAATATTGTTGAAAAAGAAATTCAAAAAGAGTTAGAAAAAATTATGGTTGGTAAAACTACGATTTCAATTGCCCACCGTTTGAGCACAATCAAAAACTCTGACCAAATTTTTGTTTTAGGTAGTGGACAAGGAATTGTTCAAAGTGGGACTTATGATGAATTAATTAGTAAACCAGGTCACTTTAAAAAACTTCACAGTGCTGGAAGTTAAAATTATTCAATATTTTACCATTTTTCATATTATAATTATTTAAGAATGAGGTATTTTTATGGCAATTTGAATTACTCTTGCAGTTCTTGTTTTTATAGGTTTTTTAATTTTTATTGGCTCTTTTATTTATTTAAAGTACAAAAACTTTAATAGTGAAGCCCATCTTCAAATTAAAAATGCCTTAATTAAATTAGGAGATCCAAATTATGATTTTCAATCACAATCAATTTGAAACGATTTATTTAAAAGCGTTAGAAAAGAAGTGATTTCAATTAGAAACAGCTTTGGTCTAGCTAGAAATAACGTTAGTTGAGAATCAACTAGAATTGAGAAAAACGCATTCGAAATTGTAAAGGAATTTTACGAAAAAGATTCAGGAAATAGAGTACTCTCAAAAAAAGAAAAACGCCAAAATTTAGATACAAAAAGCCGCCAAATTATTGATGCGCCTCCAGAAAAAGAATTACAAAGCATTATTTTGGAGATCGAGAATGAAATCAATAAGGATAACTCTAAAAATATATCTTAGAACTTTAACATTATCAATTATTAGAGCAAAAACCCAATTTTTATTAATTGGGTTTTTATTTTGCCTTTAAATAGATAATTTGTAATTGAATCAGCATAAACGTTAACTTTACTTTTAAATATAATTTTGAAAAATTGGTAAATAAACAGCCAATTTTTATTAAAACTATTTTTTCAAAACATCCTTTTATTTCAAGACTTTTATTGTATTAAAAACAATATATGTATATAATTAATGAGGTTGTTAGTTTCAACCGCTCTTTTGTGCGTAATAAAGAAGTTTTTAACTCACGTACAAGGCGAGTCTATACTTAAGGAGATTTTATAAATGTTTGCAATTTTAAAAACAGGGGGAAAACAAATAAAAGTTCAACCCGGTGATGAAATTTATATTGAAAAAATCTTAGGCGAAGAAGGATCAGTTGTAACTTTTAGTGAAATTCTAATGGTTGATGACAAGGTTGGAGCTCCATTTTTAAATGGCGCTTCAGTTAAGGGTACAGTTGTAAAACAAGGTAAAGAAAAAAAATTACGTGTTGTTAGATACCACCCTAAAAAGAACGTAAATAAAGTTTATGGTCACCGTCAACCGTTCACAAAGGTTAAAATTGATTCTATTCAAGCCGGAGGTTCTTCAAAAGCTGCTCAAAATCAAAACGATTCAGCAGAATAATAATTATGATTGAGGTTAAAATTAAAAAAACGAACTCACATTATCAAAGCTTTGTAATTTCAGGGCATGCTCAAAGCGGTCCTTATGGACAAGATTTGGTTTGTGCTGGAGTTTCAGCAATCATCGGAGGAGCTTTAAATGCTTTCGATAAAATTTTTAGTAATTTTGTCGAATTAGTTGTTAGTGAAAATAAAGTCAAAATATTGATTAATAATTTAAGTAATGAGGAAATCCAAGTTGCTTGTCAATTTTTACATATTCAATTAGAAAGTATTTATTTGCAATATCCAAAAAATATAAATATACAGGAGGTAAGTTAATATGCGTTTTTTATTAAGTTTACAGTTCTTTGCTTCTAAAAAAGGAGTAGGGTCAACAAGAAACGGAAGAGATTCTGAATCAAAACGTTTAGGAGCTAAAAAAGCTGATGGTCAATTTGCTAATGCAGGATCAATTATTTTTAGACAACGTGGGACTAAAATCCATCCAGGTCAAAATGTTGGGCGCGGTGGAGATGACACTTTGTTTGCTTTAGTATCGGGTACAGTTAGATACCAAAAATTTGGAAAAGACCGTACACGAGCTGTTGTAATTCCAGCTGAAGCAAAAAACTAAAAATATATTTTTTAAAAGAATACCAAGTAAAGTTAAATATAGTCAAGCAGGACTGATTAATTTTATAAATGGGTTCTTTTTTTATTTTAAAATAGGTTATAATATCATAAAGGTGGAGCAACATGACTTGATTATTATCTTTAATTGGTTCTTTTTTTGGGATGTTGTTTTTAATAGCAATTGCACTTTTTATTTTTGCTTTTTTGAGGGCTAGTTGAAAAAACCGGAACACTTCTTTTGGGAGATTGTTTCGCAAAAATATGAAAGCAAAAAAACGAAACCAACCAATCAAAATTTACTACTTTGATTTCGAAGAGTTTTTCAAAAACTTTCCTTTCAATAGTGATTTTCATGAAACCGAAAAATTTTTGATGACCAAAACTCAGGATCGTCAAAAAACTGTTAAAATATTAGAATTAATTTATAATTGTTTTGAAGACTTATTTTTAAACTGGTCTACAAACGAAAGCGTTTTATTATCAAAATTTGATGAGATTCAAATTAGTAGTCCAATAAAACTTAAGAATGCCGCTTATATAAAGTATTACAATGATTACTTAGATAAAACTTCGGAGTTATTTTTAAAAAATTTTACAGAAAAAATCATGCCAGCTTATATTGCTCGGGAATTGGGTCTTGATTGTAATTTAATTTTTGGAGTTAATAGTTTTGATCAAGTTATCAATGATAGTAAAAAAATAATCAACAACTATTGCGAACAAAGATGTCGAGAAGTTACATTAAACGCAACCCGTGAAATCAGCAAAATGATTGAAGATTTATTTGGTCGCTTTCAAAGGAACTTTAATGGATCTAGTTCGTTTAATCAAAGTAATGCAAACAGAAACAATCAGTCAAACTGAGGAAATCAAAAAGCTGAGCCATCAGAACTTGAAAAAGCTTACAAAATTATGGATGTTAATGAAAAAATTAGCGACCGCGACTTAAAAAAAACTTATCTAAGATTAGCCAAAGAATATCACCCAGATGTTAACAAGTCGGTCTATGCAAAAGAGAAGATGGCGAAAATAAATTCAGCTTATGACACCATTTGCAAGGCTCGAGGAATTTAACAATAACCACCAAAGGAGATTTTCAAATGAATAAAATACTTAAAAATGACATTATTTTAAATAATGGTGTAAAAATGCCACAAATTGGTTTAGGAACATATAAAATGACAGATGAAACTATTACAAAGGATGCAATTATTTTTGCCTTAAAATTAGGTTATCGTAATCTAGATACAGCTCAAATTTACAAGAATCATAAAATTGTTGCTCAAGCAATAAAAGAGTCAGGAATTCCTAGAAATGAAATTTTCATAACTTCAAAAATATGAATTACAGACTTTCGTGATGCCAAAATCGCATTTCAAAGAATTTTGGATGAATTGGAAATTGAATATTTAGATTTATGCTTATTGCATTGGTTTGCACCAAATTGAAGAGATGCTTATCTCGTGCTTGAAGAGGAATACAAAAATAAACGTATTCATGCAATCGGGGTTTCAAACTTTTTGGAAGAACATCTAGAAGAGTTATTAACTACAACTTCGGTTATTCCAGCGGTTAATCAAGTAGAATTACACCCGCAATTGCCCTGCGTTGCCCTAACTGATTATTGTCAAAAAAAAGGAATTGCAATAACTTCATGACAAACAATTATGCGTGGAGAAATTGATAAAGTTCCTTATATTCAAGAAATTTCAAAAAAATATAATGCTACTCCCGCACAAGTTGCACTAAAATGAGCTTGACAACGTGGAATAATAATAATTCCAAAATCAGTCACTTTTTCAAGAATTGAAGAAAACGCCAATTTAGGGTTTTTTGAATTAACAGAAGAAGAAATCAAAAAAATTAATGATTTAGGTCCAGAACTACGTCTTGGTCCAAACCCAAATAATTGAGAAGAACTATAAAAAGGAGTAACGTTTATGAAAATTGACAACAGTAAATTAAAGACTGAATATTTCCCGAAAGCCTTAAAGGTTCTTCAAGACTGTATTGCCATCCCATCTTATTTACAAAAATCTGAATTGGATGCGCCATTTGGCCCGGGAGTAAAAAAAGTTTTGGATTTCATTATAAAAACATGCCAAGATTTAGGATTCAAAACTAAAATAGGAAAAGACTTCAAATATGGCTATGCTGATTATGGGGAGGGGGAAAAACTGTTAGCAATTCTTTGTCACTTAGATGTTGTTCCTCCAGGAAATTTGGAAGAATGAATAGCGCCCCCATTTGTACCAACCATAAGTGATGGGGTTTTGTTTGGCCGTGGTTCACTTGATGATAAAGGCCCAACCATAATGAACATTTTTGCTGTGAAATATTTAATGGATAACAATTTTATTCCAGATTATAAAATTAGACTAGTTTTTGGTCTCTCTGAGGAAACCACTTGGGAGTGTATGCAAAGCTACATTGCCAATGAACAAATTGCAGATATTGGTTATACCCCTGACGGTCAGTTCCCTCTAGTTTATGCAGAGAAATGAATTTTAGATTGTGATATTAGCGCTAACAACCCTATAAACTACGAAGTGCTTGGTGGAGACGCTTACAATGTTGTTAATGATATTGTAAAATATAAAGGTCCTAAACAAAAAGAAATTAGCGAATATTTAAAAAAACACAAAATTTCTACAGCCTGAGAAAATGACTTTCTTGTTGTTAAGGGCAAGTCAGCGCATGGTAGTTTGCCAGAGCGAGGAATAAACGCAGGGACTTGACTTTTCAAAGCAATGTTTGAAAATGGTATTAAAGATGCTTGAAGTGATTTTATCGCAAATCAATGTCATCAAAATTTCCAAATGGAGCGATTTTTTGGTGACTTAACCGATGAATCAGGAAAACTAACAGCAAATATTGGTATTTTTGAGTTTAACAATCAAAGCCAGCGACTAACCTTTAATTTTCGTATTCCGGTTCATTGTAATGTTGAAGAACAAATTATTAATATTTTTAACGATTTTTGTAAAAAAAATGGTTTTAACTATGCAACCAAAGCGATAGAACCCCGTGTTTATATGAGCAAAGATAGTGAACTGGTCAAAAAAATTATGAGCGTTTATCAAGAGGTAACCGGTGACTTGAAAGCCACTCCCGCAGCAATTGGTGGAGGAACTTTTGCCAAAGCAATGCCAAATGTTGTTGCCTTTGGAGCTGAATTTGATTTAGAAAATTCTTCGATGCATTCTTATAATGAATCGATAAAGGTTTCAGAATTGGAAATGATGCTAGAGATTTACACTAAGTCACTGGTCAAACTAGCTAAATTTTAATTAATTTATTAAAAAATAAAGAGATTTTGTGATAATATATTATTGCTATTCGTACCAAAGAAAGCAACTGGGGAAACCCTTAATTTGTTGCCGAGGAATGAAAACATAAATTGTTTTTTATTTTGCCTCGGTTCTTGCCGAGGTTTTCTTTTGCAAAATTAGATTGGAGGAAACTAAAAGTGGAAAAAATGTCAAGACCAGCTCATGCTAAAAAGAATGAAGTTGTTAAAGAAATTGTTGATCGTTTAAAAAACCAACAAGGAATGGTAATTGCTGAATACAAAAAAATTAGCGTTGCTCAAATTACTGAAATGAGAAAAGTGGCACTTGAAAGAAATATCTTTATTAAAGTTTATAAAGATTCATTATTTTCAAGAGCTGCTGAGGAATTAAAAATTGAAGGGTTAAACCCGTACTTAACAGGACAAAATGTTTATATTTTTTCAAATGAAGAATCAATTGCTCCAGCTAAATTAGTAGATGAATTTAGCAAAAAATTCCCAGAACTAAAATTAAAAGCTGGAATCTATGAAGGACAAGTACTAGATACTGTTGGTGTAAATGAACTTGCATCATTACCTTCAAAAGAAGAACTTTACTCAATGTTTGCATCATCACTGATTTACCCATTGCGTCAGTTCATGTTATTAACAAAAGAAATCGCAAAAACCAGAGCAGAATAAAGCACTAAAAGTACAATAGCTTATCAATTAATTATGAAAAAAGGAGAAAAAAAATATGGCAATCACAAAAGATGATATTATCAAAGCTTTAGAAGAAATGAAATTAGCTGAATTAAACGATTTAGTTAAAGCAATCGAAGACCACTTCGGTGTAGTTGCAGCAGCAGCAGTTGCAGCACCAGCAGCAGGTGGAGCAGCCGCAGCAGCACCAACAGAAGTTAATGTTTTATTAACAAATGCAGGAGCACAAAAAGTACAAGTAATTAAAGTAGTTAAAGAATTAACTGGTTTAGGACTAATGGATGCTAAAAAATTAGTTGATGGTGAATTACCAGTAACTATTAAAGAAAACGTAAAAGTTGAAGATGCAGAAAAAATGAAAGAAGAATTAATGGCAGCGGGAGCTTCTGTTGATCTTAAATAATTTATAAAACTCACCATTTTAAACTTGGTGAGTTTTTAATTTATGGAGGTTATTTTGTGGAAGTTAAAAAACAATTTGGTCCCAATCCTAATGAACCATTAAATAAATATTTAGGAACAGATTTTTTAAAAATTTATATTACCAATCCCAATATTGAAATTGGAGATTATACCTATTACTCATCTTTAAAGTCACAACAAGATTTAGTTAATTTTCAAAACGAAAATATCTTATATCACTTTCCCTTTGTTGGGGACAAGTTGATTATTGGTAAATTTTGCCAAATTGGCTATAAAACAAAGTTTATTATGAAGGGTGCCAACCATGGTTTAAACAGAATTTCAACCTATCCTTTTAGTATAATGGGTAGTGGTTGAGAACAACAAGAATCATTTATTTCCAATAAAGGAGATATTATTGTTGGCCATGATGTCTGATTTGGTTACAATTCAACAATTATGCCGGGTGTAAAAATCGGCAATGGGGCGGTTATTGGTACTAATGCTCTTGTGACAAAAGATGTTCCAGATTATGCCATTGTTGGAGGCAATCCAGCCAAAATAATCAGATTTCGTTATAATAAGAAAACTATTAAAAAATTAAATCAAATCGCTTGATGAGATTGAGATATTAAAAAGATTACAGAAAATCTTGAGTTATTAGCTTCTAATAAAATAGATAAACTAATGGAGAAAATTTAATATGAAGAAATTTGCAAGTAATTTTAAGCAATTAATCGTAATTGAATGAAAAATTTTATTATATCGTTTTGGAATATTTGTAGTTGGGTGATACTTATTTACGTTAGCAATTGCCTTATATACGCCCACAATGGTTGGTGCTAGTCAAATCGATTTTACAATTTTTGCATTCTTAGGTGTATTTAGTAATTCAAAAATTGACGGCGCTGGTTCTATTACAAATGCTTTAGGGCAATATTCCACCTATTTATTATTGATGTATGTAGTAATGATGGTAATAACAGTTATTATGGGAGCAATAAACACTGCCCTGGATTTTAAGAAAAATAAAAATGTAGAAAAAATTTATTGATATATCTTATTTGTTATTGGGGATATCATTTCTTTGTTTATTATTCCTTTGGGTGTGCAAATGCAGTTTTTATACATAACAGATGCAATTTATGCTAACTTAAGTGAAAAGGCGGCTAATTATTTAAGAATTTGAATCTTTGTAATAGCTTTTTTAACTTATTGTATTTCCATCGCTCTAATGGTTTATTGCTCAATAATGCCAGGAGTTTATAATTCAATTGCTGAAGAATCTAGAAAACTAACTAAAATGTCTTATCAAGCCTCAAGAGTGTTATGGGATTTCTTGCTAATAGTTCCAGGAGTATTAATTTTAATTATTGTTAATTGAGATGCAACGATTAAACTCAACTTTTTGATTAATTATCTTTCGTTTGGAACAATATTTTTTATTTTCCTAACGGGTCCGATTGTTAACCAAATTTTAAAATTATTTAACAAATTTTATAACATTAAAAGCAAAACTCAGGAATTATATAATAAAAAACCTCAGATTATCGTTTAATAAAAAACCCTATTTAAATAGGGTTTTTTATTATTCAAAATAACCCTTTAATTTTAAAAAATCAAACAAATTATAATTTACTTGCCTCTAAACAGTCATTTCGGTTATAATTATATAGATTTGTATCTAAAGGTATTTAATCACATTAACGGATTCATCTGTCGAGTGCTAATTAAATTAGTGGTAGGTGTTCGAACTTAATGGAAGCTTAACGAAAGGAACATTTAAATATGTCAAAAGAACTAACAAGGGAACAACTTTGAGAGGCTGGGGCCCAATATGGACACCAAACTAAAAGATGAAACCCAAAAATGAAACCATACATTTATGGTGCCAAAAATAAAAATCATATTATTGATTTGCAACAAACTCTATGAAGACTTGAGGATGTTAAAAAACTTGTAACAAACATCGGTTTAAAAGGTGAAAAAATTATTTTTGTTGGAACTAAAAGATCTGGTAAAGCAGCAGTAAAAGATGCGGCTGTTCGAAGTGGAAACTTTTTTGTTAACCAAAGATGACTTGGTGGAACTCTTACAAATATGAAAACAATTTCATTGCGTATAAAAGCTCTATGAGACATTGAAAACGAAGAAAAAACAGGTCGACTAGCTTTAAGACCAAAAAAAGAGCAAGTTCTAATTAAAAAAGAAAAAGATAAATTAGAAAAAACTTTAGGTGGAATTAAGCAAATGCATAAACTACCAGCAGCAATGTTTGTAGTAGATCCTAAAACTGACGAAATCGCTGTTAAAGAAGCGCGTAAATTAAGAATCCCTGTTATAGCAATTTGTGATACAAATATTGATCCTGATATGGTTGACTTTGTGATCCCAGCAAATGATGATTTGCCAGAGGCTGTAAATATTATTACAAACCATATTGTTGAAATTTGAGCTGATGCAGCCAAAGTAAAAATGCAACCAACAACTTTAAAATTTGTTGCCCCTAAAAAAGAATTTGTTGAGGGAGAACGCCGTGGACCGGGTCGTTTCAACAATGACCGCAATCAAGGTAGTGGAGAATATCGTCCAAAACCTCGTTTCGATAGAAAACCTGAGGGTGAACAATTTAATGGTGATAGACCAGCTTACAAACCAAAAACAGAAAAACCAAGCGAGTAGGAGGAAATAAAAATGAGTACAGTTACCCCACAATTAATAAAAGAACTTCGTGAAATTACTAGTGCCGGAATGATGGATTGTAAAAAAGCCTTGGAAGCAACCAATGGTGTAATTGATGATGCAATTATGTGACTTCGCGAAAACGGACTAGCTAAAGCAGCAAAAAAATCTGATCGCGTTGCTGCTGAGGGAATAACATTTGCTAAGGAAAATGATAAACAAGCAATTATTTTTGAAGTAAATTCAGAAACAGATTTTGTTGCCCAAAATGATAAATTCCTAACTGCAATTAATGCGGTTGGTGAAGCATTGTTAAAATCATCAGCCAAAAATACTGAAGAGGCTTTAGAAGTTAAAGTGAATTCACGTACAATTAAAGAAGAAATGATTGAATTGACTTCAACAATTGGAGAAAAGATTGAATTTCGTCGTTTTGATGTAGTGGCTAAAGATAAAAATACTACTGCAATTTACAATCATGCTAATAAAAGAATTTCGGTTCTATTAAGTTTTGAAGGGCCAATCAGCCAAGATGATGCCTATAATTTGGCAATGCACGTTGCGGCAATGTCTCCAAAATATATGTCATCAAATGAAGTTCCAGAAGACTTTAAAAAACAAGAATTAAAAGTTATTGAAGAAACAACAGATTTTGGTAATAAACCAGAAAATGTAAAACAAAGTATGATTCAAGGAAAATTAAACAAGCGTCTAGCTGAAGTAAGTTTACTAGAACAAGATTATGTTGTTGATGATAAATTTAAAGTTGGAAAATTTATTGAATCTAAAAAATCAAAATTACTAAAAATGATTCGCTTTGAAGTTGGAGAGGGAATTGAGAAAGTTGTAACAGACTTTGCAGCAGAAGTTGCGGCTCAATTAAAAGGTTAAATTAATGAATTTATTTGCAAGTTTCATTCCTGAAAGCGGAATATTAGATAACAACTCAGCTTTAGTATTGGGAGTAGTAATTGTTGCCATCTCTGCATTTTTACTTGGGATGTTTTTATATTATTTTTATAAATTTAAAAAATCTAATTTGAAGGAATTTTATGTAAATAAATACCTTTTCTCAACTATTATTTCCCTAACAACATTGGGGATAATAATTGGTTCATTAGTAATAGTTTTTTTTACAAATGCAAGAGCAATTTTTGGTCCAGATGATTTAAAAGCAGATTTAGCAAATAATGTAATTATTTATGCAATGGCCTTCCCGGGTCTTGCTGTTGTAATCTCAACATTCACTATCTTGCTTATATGAACTCATTTATTTGGAGTTGGATTTAGTGAAAATCGATTCGAAATGATTGGTGAAAATTTACCATATAGTAAAATTGTTGCAGTTGTTGATGATGAAGAGGCTAAAAAGGCTGTTATAATTTATCGTCAAGGGCGAACAAAATTTAGAACCCTTGTATTTAAGAAAACAAGCGTTGTTGGACTATTTGTTTTAAGCAATGCTAAACTAACCGGGCATGATGTAATTTTAGAAAAAGTATCTAAGGTTCTAGATGATGTTGATGCTGCAAATACTCAAATGTTAGCCAATGCAAAGCCTTTAACAGAAGAAGTTAAAGTTGAAGTAGCATTGAATCAAGAAGTTTCTAAAAAAGCTGAAGCTGAGCCAAAACCAGAAAAAAAACCGGTTTCAAAACCAAAACCTTCAGTTCAGGGTGAAACAAGCGAAAAACCAAAACCAATTAAAAAACCAAAACCAGAAAAAAATGAAGATTAATTTTTTTCTTAAAGCCTCTTAGTATAGTGTCACTATACTAAGAGGCTTTTGCTTTTAAAAACTTATAAAATACTTTAAATTATTTTCTTTATTTTGTTAAAATATTATTGCTTAGGGGTTGATTAATTTGCTGGAATTAAATAATGATTCTTTGTCCCCGAAATTAAAAATATTTAAACCTGGTGATTTAATTTGAACTTTTTTTTGTAGTTTAGCACTAATTGGAGCATCGCTGACTATTTCCACAATTGTTGGAATAAAAACCCAAAAACTATTTGGAAACCCAATTAAAGGCGAATTCATACTTATTTTGATGGTCATGATATTGTTAAATCTATTTTTGCTTCACAATGTCATAATCAAAACAATTATAGTGTTGAAATTTGAGCACTCCTATAAGGCCCAACTTTTGTACTTCTCGGTTTTAACGTTTGACTTCGTAATTTTTGCCAGGCTACTTATTTTGGATCCCAAAAAAACAAGGTTACTGTCATTGAGAATATATAAATGAGTAATTTTTGATTACATTTTTATCGCCATGACATTTGCGCTTTATTTTTGTTTGGGTTTTATTGCCTCATTAATTCCCCAACTTCCATTTTTTATAACAATTACCATTAAATTTATTCCGTTATTTTTTTTGGCTTATTTATGTGATTGAGTTAAAGTCTTTTTCTGTTCAATTCTTTGTGGAGGATTTGAGTGATTATTTCCAGGTACCTTCATTGTAAGTGTTCCACAATTTCTTTTTGATTATTGCATCCCACCAATTGGGATTACATTAGCAGCAATTTTGAAACCAAATTCAGAAAATAATTTAAGTAAATTAAAATTTCTTGATTTCATTATTTTTATAACAATCCCAATGGCGTGAGTCTACTTTTCACGAGTAATTGCTGGAGTGTTATTTTGATCTAGTATGAGTTGACCAGGTTTTGGAGCGTGAAATTATTCGCTGGTTTTTAATTCAATAAACTCAATGGTCGATTATTTACTATTTCTAATAAGTGTACCACTTATTTGTGTTAGTTTGGAGCCTTTAAGGCATAAATATCAAAGTATTAGTAAGCAATAGAGTTTGTTTTTGATATAATAATCAAAAGAGGTAAAATATGAGTTTAAAATACAAGAGAGTTCTGCTAAAAATTAGTGGTGAAGCACTAAAGGGTCAAGATATTTATGACCAAGAAAAAGTACAAGATGTAGCAAGACAAATTATTACTTTGGTTCGCGAAGGACTACAAATTGGAGTAGTAGTTGGAGGCGGAAATATTTGAAGGGGTAATTTATCAAGTAATTTAGGAATGGATCGTATAAACGGAGATTATATGGGAATGATGGCCACAATCATGAATGGTTTGGCGTTAGAAGCTACAATCAAAAGTCTTGGTTATGAAAAAGTTAGAGTTTATTCGGCACTGGAAATCAAGACCGTCACAACCCCTTATAATTATCGTGAAGCTCGCGACAAATTAAACAATGGCTATATTTTAATATTTACTGGTGGAACAGGATTTAGTTACTTTACAACAGATACTGGAGCTAGCATTAGAGCAATTGAAATCAAAGCCGATGCCCTGTTAATGGCTAAAAATGGTGTAAAAGGGGTTTATGATGATGACCCAAGAACTAATCCAAAAGCCAATTTTTTAAAAACACTAACTCATCGAGAAGTTGCTGAAAAAAAACTTCGAGTTATGGATTTAACTTCAGCAACTCTATCAGCTGATGCAAAACTAAAAATAGAAGTATTTGATATGAATGGTGAAAACAATATCATCAAAATGGCACATGGGGATTTAGACTCAACAACCATTCAATAAAAGGAGAAAAACAATGAACCAAATTATTTTAGAAAACACTAAAGAAGCAATGACAAAAATTGTTGATGCTTACAATGAATATATCAAAAAAATTCGCACAGGTAGAGCCAATGCATCGATGTTATCATCGGTAATGGTTGATTCATATGGGACCCCAACCCCAATTAACCAAACTGCCCAAATTTCAGCCCCTGAACCACAGCAATTAGTGATAAAGCCATTTGATCGCTCACAAATTAGCAATATTGTTGCTGGTATTAATAAGGCTAACCTTGGGTTGAACCCATTAAGCGAAGCTGATTTAATTAGAATTAATATTCCAGCTTTAACCGAAGAGATTCGCAAGGATTTAGTTAAAAAACTAAAATCTGAATTGGAAGCTTTCAAAATTAGAGTCCGCAATGAGCGTCGCGATGCAATGGATAAGGCAAAAAAGTCAAAAGAAATTTCAGAAGATTTAGTTAAAGACTTGGAAACTAAAATTCAAAAATTGACTGATGAGACAATCACTAAATTAGATAATGCTACCAAAATCAAAGAAGAAGATATAATGAAAATTTAAAATTTCAATAAACTAAACCATTTTTAAATAAAATGGTTTTTTTATACAAAACTTACAAAAACTTGTTGAGTTAATATATACTTAATTATAAAGGGTGAAATATAATGGAATTTAAAATTGGAATGGTAGTAATTTATCGGAATGAAAATTATGTCTTGCTTGAACGCAAGGTAATAGATTCTGATATTGGTAAAAGTGAAATTTTTTTTGAAATCAAAAATTTAATTAATCAAAAGACTTTATTAGTCAATAGTTCAGAATTACAAGAAATAAGTATTGATAAGTCACGTCGCCAAGCCCAACAAATTGATAACATTTCTTCACAACCAAAACCACCCCTTACAGATAACCCAAATCTTAATAGACCAGCAATTATTGATGAAACAATTGCTAACTTAAAAGTTGTTGCTGAGTTACCAACGACTGAATTTATTCCCAAACGGCTACAACCAGATAAAACAAAAGTAGATTTTTCAGCCGAAGAAGATGAGACTTTGATTGGATTAAATCAAAAAACCGCTACAATTACCTTCAACAAAGAAACAAATAAAGTCATTAGACCTATAGATATCTCTTTGGATGTAACACAAGAAGATGAAGAAATTTTGGAGGGAGAAAAATCTAGATTTATCGCTGATTTGAATTCAGACTTAAATAATACTCGTACAATATCACCAAATCTCCTAGTAGACAAAAAACTCAACTTAGAAATCAAGAGAGAAGACATTTCAGAAATAACAGATGCAGCCTTTTATGCGAAGAGCTTTGATAACCCAAATCCATCTGGAACGAATCTAAATTCTCAAACTCCAAGTAAAAACGCCTATAAAATTAATTTTTCTGAAGAAACTAAATCGGTTTTTAATCAAACATCAGATTCAGGGGCTGAAATTTTAAAACGTTCTAAAGTTTATCGCTCTTTTAAAAAAATGACTGTTGGCTTAATAGTAAATTTTTCAATATTACTTGGACTATTAATTTTTTCAATATTACTTAGATTACTAAACTTTGTTTTTAATGCCCCATTGGGAATTAAAACTGCGGAATTTATGAGCAATTTGTCTTTGAGTAATTTAAATCCAGGAACATCATTTGGTTTTATAAATTTAGTTTCAGATATTTTTTTAATAGTAATAGTTCCAACATTCTTGTTATTATTTATATGCTACTTTGTTTTTTATGTTGTTTATAATATGGTAAGACAGTATAAAAAAATTGCTCATTATCATTACCAATTAACTAAAAATAATCGAGCTCTAAAAGAAATACGCAAACAAGTTGAAGACGAGAAAAAAATATCACTAAAATTGTATAAGAATTTAAAAGAATTAGAATCTAAACTTTATACACCAAGTAATTTTGAAGATCAAGCTAGAAATTCAAAAAAAACATCAATAAATTAAAAGAAGAGGTTAAAAAAATGAGCAAAAACTTAAACAATGTCACAAACGAAATAAAAAAAATTTTAAAGGAAATAAAATTGGATTTTGATCCAATAATTGAAATTCCAAGAAATGATTCTAACGGTCATTTTGCAACTAATGTTGCAATGGTTGCCGCAAAGAGTTTAGGAAAAAACCCTCGTGAAATCGCAACTATCATTGCTGATAAGCTAATTGCTACAAAAAAATTTGAGGCGATTGAAGTTGCCGGACCAGGGTTTATTAATATAAAATTAAAACATAAAGAAATTGCTTTAATTCTAGAGGAAGCATTAGCCAAAAAAGATCAATACGGAGCTGGGGAACCTAAAAATTTCACATATAATTTGGAGATTGTTTCAGCAAACCCAACCGGCTATCTTCATGTAGGACATGCTAGAAATGGAACAATTGGTGATGCTGTTGCCAGAATTTTGAAGTTCAATGGTTACAAAGTTCAAACAGAATATTACACTAACGACGCAGGTAATCAGATAAATATTTTAGCAATTACAGTATTTGTCCATTATTTACGTGAGTTGGGAATATCAGCAGAGTTACCAGAGGACTCTTATTCTGGGGAAGCATATGAAATAGTTGCAAAAGAATTTGTGGCTCAATATGGTGATCAGTTTAAAAATATTGAATATAAAGATAAAGAAATATGCGACGAAAAGGTTATGAAAATTTTCAAAGAGAAATCAACTGAGTTCTTCATGAAAATTATTAAAAAGCAATTAGTTGATTTTGGTGTTGAAATCGAACACTTTAGTTCTGAAAAAGCAATGTACGATGAAAAAAGAATTGAAAAATTACTTGAGAACTATAAAAATATGGATGCAACCTATGAAAAAGATGGAGCTGTATGACTAAAAACAACAGCATTTCAAGATGATAAAGATCGCGTACTTGTGAAGTCAACAGGTGATTATACATATATTACCCCTGATTTGGCAACCCACGAGGAGAGACTACGTCGCTCTAAAGCAGATAAGTTAATAAACTTTTGAGGAGGTGACCACCACGGTTATATTGTTAGAATGCGTGCGGGATTATCACTTTTAGGAGCACCAGAAAATTGTCTTGATATTGATATGATTCAAATGGTAAGACTTGTTAAAGATGGTAAAGAATATAAGATGTCGAAACGAAAAGGGACAGCCATCTGACTAATTGATTTATTAGAGCTTGTCGGAAAAAATAGTCTACGATATATGCTAGCATCAAAAACTCCTTCAAGTCATATGGATTTTGATTTGGATATTGTTACCAAAAAGAATAGCTCAAACCCGGTATACTATGCCCAGTATGCAACTGCTCGAAGTAATAAAGTAATTCAGCAAGCAAAAGAGCAAAACATTCTTGAAGTAACAAAAGATTTTGATTTATTAACAGAAGAAAAGGAAGTCCAATTGTTACTAACTTTAGATCGATTTGCCAAAAATGTTGATTATGCAGCAAAAGAGCGTTTACCACATATTATTTGTGACTATATCCAAACACTTACAAAGCAATTCCACTCGTATTACTCTGAATTTAAAATAATTGACATAGAACATCCAAAATTATCAAGTCAAAGAGTTGCCTTGACAAAAGGAGTTTATCAAACCTTATCAAATGCTTTAAAACTTATCGCAGTTGATATTATAGATGAAATGTAGAAAAAGTAGAAAGAGTTGAAGTTAATGTTAAACAACTGAGATTTACTAATTTTAAATCCCATTTTAATTGTTTTCTCCTTAATCTCAATTTTTTTTATGCTTGTTAAGGAGAAATCAAGTTTCAAAACTAAACTAATTTACTTAGAAATTTTTGCCTTTTGATTTGGAGTCGGATTGATAATTGGTGTAATCACAAATTATTTACAGCCAAACGGAATTTTTAAAAAGAGCTTACCATTTGCGATTTTATTATTTTTTGGAATTAATTTTATGGCAATAATTTTTAAACCACTAGCAACTTTTATTACAGGCAAAATTAAAAATCGTCGTTTATGGTTTTGAATCGCAAATATTACAATGCTATTGTCTATTATTTTTTTAGTAATTAATTTAAAAATTTTAGATCAAATAAATTACCTTCTCTTATATTTAACACTAATACTCACTGGTTTTTCACTTTCTGCAAACACAATTCATTATTTAATTGTAAATGAGCAAACCTATTACCGATTAAATCCAATTGGTTCAACAATTACCGTCTGCGTTGTTATGTTGTTTGGAAATTACTTAGCGAGTTATTTAGTAAGTTTTTCAGATTTATTTTATAACAAAAAAATTGAGACGATCGCAATTATAATTGCGATCATTATGGTGTCTTGTTCGCTAGGTCTATCTTTTATCAAAAAGGAAAACAAAAATCTTGTTGGAAACTTTTCAATTGAAATTAGAAATGAGTTAGGACAATTTAAAATAATTTATTTAGTTTACTTGAGTTTTTTCACTTTTATGATTATGATCATTTCAGAAATTTCAGGGGGTATTTTTTTAGAAGAGTATTTAAAACTATTGTTACTGAGCAACAAACAGAACTCCAGCTCACAAACTTTTTTGTATTTGAGAATAATACGAATATCTCATTACATTCCTCAAATTTTACTTGGATATTGAATATATAGATATATAGTTCCTCAAATTGGCTATAAATATCACTTTATGACAAGTCTGCTTGTGATTTCAATTTCATTGTCAATTATTTGTTTCACCAAAATACCTTTACTGATTTTAATATTCCAATTCATTATTACCTTGGCAATTGCCCAAGTTTTCTATGGACTTTTTGCTCTTTCAGTAATGTGGAACTACCGAGCAGTAAACATACCAGTAACAGGAATCGTTGGTTCGGCAGGAATTTTAGCGATTTATATTTGTGATGGGGTTTTCAAAACTCTACAAAATAATCACGCGGGAATTTTTAATTATGATAACTCCATAAGTAGCTTAATGATAAATCCACAAATTGACGCTTTAAAAAATACATACAGCGATGTTTGAAATGTTGTTATTGCAAGTATGGTCGGTTTAAGCTTATTAATGATTTTAATGTTTTATTTTACAATTGATAAAGTTTTAAATAATTATAAAAATATTAATGAGGCAAATTTAACAATGAAGACTTTAGAGCGCAAATCGCTGATTAATAAGTTAGAACAAAGAATTGTTAAAAAAGGAGAATAAAAATGTATAACTTGAATGCAAATAATATTAATTTAATAATTGACACCACAACAATGGAAATTAGAAGTTTAAAATTAAGGGGCGAGGAATTTACATATCAACATACCAACAGTTGACAAAAAAATTGACCATTCCTATTTCCGATTTGTGGAACACTAATCAATAATAGTTTTTCTCACAATGGAAAAATCTATAAATTAAATCGTCACGGATTTTTTAGAGATTTAAAAGAATGAAACATCATTTTTGAAACTGATGACATGGTTAAGTTTGCAACTCAAAGTAACCAAAGATTTCTTGAAATTTATCCATTCGAATTTGAAATCGTATTTACATTTAAAATTGTAGAGAACACTGTAATAACAAATTTTGAAGTTAAAAATTTATCAAGTGAAAATATGTATTTCAGTTTTGGATATCATCCAGCTTTTTTGGTTGAACAAAATGGTTGATTGGAATTTTCAACCCCTGAGTTATTCTATACAGATAATACTAACATGCTTTATTTAAATAGAAATCCAAAGGAGAAATTTGCTTTTGACAAGGTCGAAATTAAAGATATAAATTTTTCCGGATCGCAATTTTATTGAAATCAAAATCTTCAAAGTGATTTTGTCACATATAGTGATAAAAATAAAAGTTTTAAACTAAATTTAAAGGGTTACCCAGTTTGCCTATTGTGATCAGAAGAAAATAAAGCGGACTATATTTGTATTGAACCGTGATTTGGTAGCGCTGATTTTGCCGATAGAAAAAATAACGAAATTTCTTTGAAGGAAAACATAATTAAATTAGAACCGTTAAAAATTTGAAAAGATGAATTCAAAATTGAGCTTTTTACTAAGGAGGACTTCTCTTGCTAAAATTAAGAAACCCAGAAATAGCTAAAATTTTTGACAATCACCATTTTTTAGATGAAGACTGTCAAATCGATAATCGAGTTGCTGTCGATTTTTGAAAATACTTAGCAGATCAAAAAATTAGTTTAGAAATTGACATCTCACAATATTTAGAGCTTTTGGAAATGTCAGCAAAATTAAACAAAAGAAATAAAATTATTCAAGGAGACTTATTTATTTTAAAGGAGCCATTACTATTTGGTGAGAGTTTAGTGAACCAATTAGTAGAAGCAATTTCAAAAACAATGTTCTTCGCACTAGATCAACAGCTCTCTGAAAATGCAGAATATAAAGATTTTCTAATAGAAAATTTAGAGAATAAGGATGTATGCCAAAAAAACCATCTAAAATTAATAGAAATTTTAAAATGACTTGATAATGAAATTATAGTTAATCAAGATCTTTTAAAGGGAATCCCTAGTAATTATCAAATTTCAAATTACATTCTTCAAGCCGATATTAACAGCTCTGTTACGTCGTGAGTATCTGAGAGAATTGCGATTTTAAAATTTCAAAAACTGACTTTTACAATGATTTATGAAAGTCACAAAAAAATCTTAGTCATTTCAACAGACTAAGATTTTTTAAATTCTTCAAATGCTTCCAAAATAATCTTTTTTAATTCGGGCACCAATTGATCTTGGCTAACAGTTTTATAAATCTTACCCTTTTTAAATATAATACCGCCTTTATTGCCCCCAGCAATTCCAACATCAGCATGACTTGCTTCTCCAGGACCATTAACAATACATCCTAAAATAGCAACCTTAAAGGGAAATTGGAGTGGTTCAACGAAGTCCTCGATTTCCTTAACGACTGGATTCATATCATATTCAATTCTTCCGCAGGTGGGGCAAGCAATGACCTCAACAATGTTAGAAAACAAACCCAAAGCATTTAATAGTCTTTTGCAAACCTTTATCTCACTTACAGGATCTTCGCTTAAGCTGATTCTAATTGTATTACCTAGGCCTTGCATTAGCAAGTGTCCTAATCCAAAACTAGATTTAATAGCCCCGTTGAGAAGGCTTCCAGCCTCAGTTATTCCTAAGTGAGAGGGGTAATTTCAGCGCTGAGCCGCTAGTTGGTAAGCTTCAATCGCCATTAAGGGGTCGGTTGCTTTTAGTGAATATATAATATCTTTAAAATTCATTTCCTCTAATATTTTAATGTGTTCACTTAATGATTCAACCATGGCTTGGGCTGTTCAACCTAATTTAGCAACAATTTGCTTTGGCAAACTTCCAGAGTTAATACCAATTCGAATTGGAATTTTCTTTTCGCGACATTTTTCCACCACAGCAATGGTATTTTCCTTTATCCCAATATTTCCAGGATTAATTCTAATTTTTGCAACTCCTGCATCTGCGGCCATTAGCGCAAATTTATAATTAAAGTGGATATCTGCAACAATTGGTAATTGTGATTTTTGTACTAGTTCTTGTAAAGCCTCAGCGTCATTAATTCCCAAAACAGCAACTCTTACAAGTTGGCAACCCTCATTTGCAAGTTGCTCAATTTGTTCTAAAGTTGCTTTAATATTATGAGTTTTAGTGGTTGTCATTGATTGTAAAATTACATTATTATTACCACCAATTTGATAAGGACCAACCTGAACTGCTAATGTTTGATTTCTTAAAAACATAAAATCACCTTTTCTCAAAAATTTTATCATATTTAAAGATATTATTTTGTAGCAATCAAAAAAATAGTAGCATTTTGAAAATACTACTATTTTTTAATTTTGTAAATCATTAAATTTAATCCAGTTCTCTCAAATCCCATTTTCTCATAAATTGGGAATCCATCCTTGGTGGATACTAAAAGCAATTTTTTAATTCCTTGCTTTTTGGCGGTTAAAAATAAATTGTTTAAAACCACTGATGCCAAACCTTGCCCTCGCATTTTGCTATTAACTGTAATATCATCAACAACTCCATAGTTATTCTCAAAATAAATATTTCCGGTCGCCACAGCCTGATTGTTATGATAAACAACAATTAAATGACAAATTTTTTTGACTTTATTTAATTCAACTAGCGCTTTGTACTTTGTTGTATCAATTACTCCGCTTCCAAAACCATCATCAATTTGTTTTTTAAATTCTTCTAAATCTTCTAATTCGACGTTTTTTAAAGTAAATCCAGTCGGAATTTTGATCTCTTTTAAATAGGCTTTTTCTAAATCCATTACCATCGCTTTATATTTAACATCAAAGTAAAGACCAAGATCTTGAAATTGATTTTCTTGCAATCTTTGGTCTTCATCAATCATTACGTATACTAGATTTTGGTCAATTTGATTATATTTCTTGATAATCTGAATTGCTAGTTCCTTATCTTCTTCGGCCTTTCATAAATGAGAGTACAAAAAGTTAATTTTTAAATCAGTTCTACTTGAATCAACTTCAATAAAATTACCTTTTTGGTGTTCAACGATTTTTATTAAGCCGTTATTAAGATTAATATCATTATTATATTTAATGAAATTATTGACTAAAATTTCATTATTTTTGTTTTTTAATTTAAACATTTTATACCTCCAAAATCATAATAACACAAATTATTTTACAACCTAATTTTAAAAATAAAATAAATATGGGATTATCTTGTTAATAGCAAATTATTATAATATAATTTTAAGAATATTAATTACTTAAGGAGCCGCAATGAAAGAAACACAGATAGTAATACTAGATTTTGGTAGTCAATATACACAACTTTTGGCTCGACGTATTCGTGAGAATAAAGTTCTAGCAGAAGTTCTTGATTTTAGAACCTCGGCCAAAGCAATGCAGAATTTTCCAAATTTAAAGGGAATTGTATTATCAGGGGGTCCTTCAAGTGTCTATGAAAACAAAGCCTATCAAATTGATAATGACTTTTTTGATTTAGGTTTACCAGTCTTGGGTGTTTGTTATGGAATGCAATTAATGACTTCAGTTTATGGAGGAGTTGTAGAATTAGCTGACCATCAAGAATTTGGTAAAGCTAAATTATATCTAGATGATTTTGATAATAAACTTTTCAAAGATGTTCCAAATGAAAAATTGGTTTGAATGAGTCACGCTGACCACTTAACCAAAATGCCCAAAGATTTTATTAAGTTGGCGCACTCAGATGCTAGTGTAGCTGCAATCAAACACAAAAATAAAGATTTTTATGGGATTCAGTTTCATGCTGAAGTAACCCATTCAGAATTTGGAAATCAAATGATAAAAAACTTTATTTTTGATATTTGCCATGCAGACCCAAACTGAGAAGTTAGTGCCTTTATTAATAAAGCTGTTGCCGAAATTAAAGCTAAAGTTGGAAATGATGAAGTAATTCTTGGCCTATCTGGGGGTGTTGATTCTAGTGTAGCTGCAGCATTAATCTCAAAAGCAATTGGTTCTCAATTAACTTGCATCTTTGTGGATACAGGCTTATTAAGAAAAAATGAAGCGCAAAAAGTTTTAAAAACTTATCAGGATAACTTCAAAATGAAAATAAAATTAATAGATGCTTCTAAGCAATTTTTTACAGCCTTAAAAGGAGTAGCCGATCCAGAAACTAAGCGTAAAATCATTGGTAAGCAATTTGTAGAAGTGTTTAATAGTGAAGCTAAGAAATTAAAAAATGCCAAATGACTTGCTCAAGGGACAATTTACCCAGATATTATTGAATCTAGTTCTCCAGATCATGCCTCAAAAACAATAAAGTCCCATCATAATGTTGGAGGACTTCCTGAAGAATTAGGATTCAAATTACTAGAACCAATTCGCGACCTATTTAAAGATGAAGTAAGAAAGGTTGGAATCAACTTGGGAATTCCAGCTTCAATGATTAATCGTCATCCATTCCCTGGACCAGGATTAGGGATTCGTATTATTGGAGAAGTAAGTCAAGAAAAAGCAGACATCCTAAGAGAAGTTGACGATATCTTTATAAATGAATTAATAAAAGCTGATTTATATAATAGTGTTGATCAAGCATTCGCAGTATTGCTCCCAGTTAAAACAGTTGGAGTAATGGGGGATAATCGTACTTATGAGTACCTTGCAAGCCTAAGGTCGGTTAACACAATTGATTTTATGACCGCTTCAGCATCACACTTGCCATGGGAATTTATTGAAAAAGTCGTAACTTTAATAATCAACAATGTTGATCATGTAAATCGTGTGGTTTATGATGTAACTTCAAAACCGCCAGGAACAATAGAATGAGAGTAGCCAAATGACAGATAATCTAAACAATAAAATTGTAGCAACGGGAATCACTTTTGATGATGTCTTGTTAATTCCAGGAAAGAGTGACATCACTCCTAGCGAAGTTAATTTGCAAACTAAATTGACAAATAAGATTACTTTAAATATCCCATTTATTTCAGCAGCAATGGATACAGTGACAGAGTCAAAACTGGCAATTGCAATTGCTCGTGAAGGTGGAATTGGTATAATTCACAAAAATTTAACAATTGAAAAGCAAGCTGGAGAAGTAGAAAAAGTTAAAAGAAATGAATCTGGTTTCATTAATGATCCGATCACAATTCCCAAAACTACTACAATTGCTGAAGCCGATCGGTTAATGGGTTATTATCGAGTTTCAGGATTTCCTGTAGTTGATAATCAAGGGTTATTAATCGGAATTATTACAAATCGTGATATTGCAGCAGCTCAATCGTTTGATGACTGTGTTGATACGGTAATGACCAAACAGAACATTATTACAGCAAAGCCAAAAATTTCTTTAGATGAAGCTAAAAAAATCCTTATTCAAAATCGAATTGAGAAACTCCCTATTGTTGATGACAAAAATAAATTGGTTGGTTTAATCACAACCAAAGATGTTAATAATCGCAATGATTACCCAAATGCTTGCAAAGACTTGCAAGGAAGACTTTGTGTTGGAGCAGCCGTCTCAACAGGAGCAGATACTCTAGCAAGAGTTGATGCTCTAGAAAAGGCTGGTGTTGATGTCATTGTTGTTGACTCAGCTCACGGACACAGTAAAGGGGTTTTGGAAACGGTTGCTCAAATTCGTAAACAGTTCCCAAACTTAGAAATTATCGCTGGTAACATTGTCACAAAAGAAGCGGCCCAAGACCTAGTTGCCGCAGGAGCAAACACTGTTAAGGTCGGAATTGGACCGGGAAGTATTTGTACAACTCGAATTGTAGCCGGAGTTGGAGTGCCTCAAATTAGTGCAATTAATGACGTCTATTCTTGATGTGTTAAAAATAACATCCCAGTTATTGCTGATGGGGGAATTAAATATTCAGGTGATATTGTTAAAGCAATAGCGGCTGGAGCAAACTGCGTAATGCTTGGAAGCATCCTGGCAGGAACAGATGAAACCCCAGGGGAAGCTCTAATTGTAAATGGTAAAAAATATAAGACTTATGTTGGAATGGGAAGCATTGCTGCGATGCAACGTGGAAGTAGCGATCGTTATTTTCAAAAAGGGGCTAAAAAATTAGTTCCTGAAGGAATTGAAGGTCGCGTGGCCTTTAAAGGCGCTGTTAGTGACGTTATTTTTCAATTAATTGGTGGATTACGTGGAGGAATGGGCTATACAGGTTCTAAAAACATTATTGAGCTTCGTGATAAAACCAAATTCATAAAAATAACCAATGCTGGGTTAAAAGAATCTCACCCCCATGACATTGAAATAACAAAAGAAGCCCCAAATTATAATTTATAGTTGAAGTTTCGCAACGTATTTAAATAAGTTGTGAAACTTTTGCTTTGATAGTCTATAATTTAATTAGAGGGCAATTTAAATGAATAAAAACTATAAAGAATTTATGGACTTAAAAACTTTAAATGACTATTTGACAGGAACACCGATTAATTCTGAAAAGTTCAAAGAAGTGATTAATGGTATTACAGACTTTGTTGATGAAAAAATTTTCAAAGACGATGAAATGGTATTTCAACTAACAGAAATTAGCAAAACTAGTGGTCGAGATTTAGCGATAATTTTTAAAAATAAATTTGAAATTGAAAGTGATTTGGAATTAATTTTTAATAATTTAAACTACTGTAAAGAACTTTTAGAACGCTGTTTATTTCAAAAAACAATATTTTTCAATTTTATGATTTTCACAGAAGTCAAATCAATGGTAAGGTATTATTTGGAAAAATCATATCGCTATGATTCGTTAAAAAATTATCAAAAATTGTTTAAAATTAACTCTGTTGAATTTCACGAGCAAAACGAAATGTTTAAGTACTTATTCTCAATCTTTGATAAACTTGTTTATATTATAAGTCATTTAAACGAGAAATATTTCAAAAATAACCCAATTGACAATAAAGAGTTATCACTAAAATTTTTTATTAATTTTGGTGAGGAATCAAAAAACTTTACAAAGTCTTCAAAAAACTTTGAGCAATTAAATGATAAAATTAATCAGATTCGCCGTTCGAATGCATGACATTATGTCAGAAAACTACGCAATAATTTAGAGCACGACTTTGCTGACCCTTCTTCGCAATATAATATTAATTTTTCAATCTTATTATTATTTATCGTTGTTGCAAGGTGCTTGCTTTTAATAAACGAACATTTTCAAAGTGATGCTGAAATAAATGAGCTTTTAAGCTATCGCTCTAAAAAAATTCAAAAATAATTTAGGAGGAAACCATGAAAATTTGAAATGAAATAAAATTGGATAATTTTACTGGTCCCTTAGACTTATTACTCCATCTTATTAAGGAGAAAAAAATCGGAATCTTAGAAGTTAATTTATTAGAACTTTCAAATCAATATATTGATTACATTAATTCTTTTGTAGAATTAGATGTTGAAATTGCCAGTGAATATCTAGTTATGGGAGCCTACTTATTAGAACTAAAATCAAAATCTTTAATTCCGCGAGAAGAAGTGGTAATTGATGAGGATTTTGAAGAAAATCAACGAACAAAATTATTGGGTCGTTTGGTGGAATATCATAAAATAAAACAAACCTTGGATTTTTTCAAGGAAAAACAAAATGAATATTTCAAAAGTCATTCTAAACCCAAATCAGTTATTAAAGTTGTAAAAGTTGATGACGATAGTTTGCCACTAGCGCCAATTAATATTGATTTAGATAAGTTTGCAAATATTTTCTTAAAAATTATAGAAAAAAATCAATTGCAAAATCCAGAAGTTAAAACCATCACTAGAAAAGATGTTTCTCCTGAATTCATGAGTTCTCAGATCATCAAAATTTTGGAATCAAACCCATCTAAAACTTGGAAGCTTGAAGAATTTTTGCTGGTGCAAGATTTGTCAATTCAAATGCTTGTTGCAAGTTTTTTAGCAATTTTGGATTTAGCCAAAAGCCAAATTCTTTCAATTAATCAAGTTGGTGAAGAAATTGAAGTTAAGTATATTCAAAAAAATTAATAAAATGAAAGTAGGTATAAAAAATGACTAATGAAAAAATAATGGGAATTATTGAAAGTATTTTATTTGTTAATGGTGATGAAGGAATTAGTGAAGACTATATTCATCTTATTTTAGAAAATCAAAGTGCAGCCAAGATTGCACAAGCATTACAAGGACTTCGAGAAAAATACCGCAATGATTTGTCATGTGGATTGGATATTCAAAAATTCGCAGGGAATCGCTACCGAATGGTAACTAAAAAAGATAATCACGATTATTTATCAAAAATGACCAATATCAAAACAGAATCTAAGCTATCAAGCGCTTCAATTGAAACTCTATCAATTATTGCTTATAAAGGTCCGATTTCTCGACCGGAAATAGAACAAATTCGTGGGGTTGGATGTGATGCAATCATGTACAAGCTTAAAATCAGAAATTTAATTAAAGAAATGGGTAAATCAGAATTACCGGGGCGCCCGATGCTTTATGGAATAACAAATGACTTTTTGAAGCTTTTTAATTTGAATAGTTTAGAGGAACTGCCAGAATTACCGGGAGCAAATTTAGAAGATGATGCTGATATTTTCAGCAGGGAGCAATAAAATATGGCACAAGAACGCTTACAAAAGATTATTGCTAACCGAGGATATGCCTCAAGAAGAAAGGCTGAAGAATTGATTGAAGCTGGAAAAGTTCGTGTCAATGGAAATGTAGTTACTGAGTTGGGTACTAAGTTTGAAACTGATGTTGAAATTATTATTTCTGGCAAGGAACTATTAACTGGGGGAGAGAAGGTTTATTTACTGTTCTATAAACCTAGACTAGTTTTGACAACAATGAAAGATCCAAAAAACCGACCAACTGTTGCTGATTACTTTAATGATTTTCCTGAACGAGTTTATCCGGTTGGAAGGCTGGATTATGATGTTTCTGGACTTCTAATTATGACCAATGACGGTGATTTTGCAAATTTTGTTATGCATCCCCGTTACGAGTTCACTAAGACTTATCAGGCACTTTGTAAGGGCAAGGTTTCTAAATTTCAAATTAAGCAACTTACCAGAGGTGTGGTAATTGATGATGATTATAAAACAAAAGCTATTAGTTCAAGGCTGGTTAAGTTTGATGAGGAAAAAGATGTTTCAATTGTTGAACTCAAAATTGCAGAAGGCCGCAAACACCACGTTAAAAAAATGCTTATCGCAGCAGATATTTTTTTAACAAAATTGAAACGTACAAAAATTGAGTTTTTGGAAATTGATGATTTGACTCCAGGACACTATCGACCATTAAAACCGCATGAAGTTAAGCAATTTTATGGAATCTTTACAGCGGTTCGTCGAAAAAATGATAATGATTCTTTGAAAAAAAATAATTTTTAATTTAACTAAATCAAATATAAGTTATAATAAAAAAACAAGTAAAGTGAGGAATAAGTTATGCGAATAGCACTATTTGGAACTGTTGGAGCTGGTAAATCAACAGTGTCAGAATATATTAGTAAAAAGATTGGTCACGAAATTTTCCCAGAACCAATAGATAATAACCCTTATTTTGAGGCTTATTATGAGGATATTAAAAATAATGTCTTTAAAATGCAAATTTTTATGTTGGCAGCAAGAAGTAAGCAACTTAAACAAGCTCAACAATTGAAGAAAATAATTTTTGACCGTACAATTTTAGAAGATCCAATTTTTATGCAAGTAAACCACGATTTAGGAAACGTAAATGATGTTGATTTTAAGACATACAACGATTTTTATGAAAATGTAGTTTTGCAAACATTATCAATTCCAGATGAACGAGTTAAATTTGATATTATTATTTATTTGAAAGTTTCAACAGATAAGGCGATTGAAAGAATTAAAACCCGCGGAAGAGATAGCGAAGGGTTAATGGATCGTGACTATTGAGATGCATTAAATAGACGATACAACGATTTTTATCAACTTCATAAGGATACTTTCCCGTTTTTCGTCGTTGATGCTGAAACAGATGACATTGAAGCAAAAATGGAAATCATTATGAATGAAATTTATAAAAAAGATCCAAGCCTTAAACCATAATCAATCTAGCATAAAGTTTTAACAACTAATGCTAGATTTTCTTTTAGTTTTTGATTTTTTTAAAAATAATTATATAATAAATTAGTATAAGAAGAAAGTAGGAATAACAATGGGTCGAGCACACGAAGTTCGCAAAGCTGATATGGCAAAAACAGCCGCAATGAAGTCTGCGATTTATGGGAGAGCAGCAAAAGAAATTTATATGGCAGCCAAACAAGGGGGAACAGATCCTAACGCAAATTTAGCACTGAGAAGCGCAATAGATAAAGCTAAGTCAAAACAGGTTCCAACCGATACCATTGAAAGAGCAATTAAAAAAGCGGCTGGAGTTAGCAATGAGTCATTTTTGTCTAATCGCTATGAAGGATATGGTCCAGGAAATGTTGCTATAATTGTTGATTCGTTAACTTCTAATGTTAATCGAGCAATTGCAGAGATTAAGGATGTTTTTAAGAAAAATGATGGCAAAATTGGGGTTTCTGGCTCAGTATCTCACATGTTTCAAGCAACAAGTGTTTTCGCTTTTGATTCGTTTACTACAGAAGAAATTTTGGAAAAACTAATGGAACTTGATATTCCAGTAAATGACGTCTTTTCACAAGAAGAAATGACCTTTGTTTATGCTCCTTTTGCTGCTTTTAATCAGGTGCGCCAAGCATTAGACAACATAGGAGTTAAAGAATACAAAATCGCTGAAACAACAATGCTTCCAAATGATGAAGTTCAAATAACAGATGTTGACAAAAAAGCAAGTTTTAATCGATTAATTGATCGTCTGAATGAATTAGAAGATGTCCAAGAGGTCTATCACAATTTCACTGAGTAACTTTTATTATTAAGCCTTGATTGGAGATGAATATATGTCATCAGTTTATCATGTAAATTTAGTTTTAATTATTACTGTTATCTCAACTCTAGTGGCTCTATTTTCAATTCGCTTTTATTTTTCTAACTACTATAATAATTTAAAAGTTCCAATAATAAAATCAGCAGATATTAATATTGCAAGTTCAAAAATCAATCAAATCATTAAAGAGTTTCTATTTTACAATAAATGTTCAGAACTTCAAGTTATTTACGAAAATCAGGCAAACTACATAAAAACTTTTTCAGGTCTTGATAGAAAAAAGAAAATAATTTATCTTCCAAAAATACAATTTAATTCTGTTGGATACGAATTGGATTATATTTTGGGGAGAATTTGAGTAGCGTGCAGGCTTTATAAAAATAATAATAATATAAAATATTATCGTTCAATCACAACTACGTTTCCTTTATTTTTTAAGATTATTTATTATTCAAGCGTAGTTGCCACTATTTCTTTTTTTATTTTCTGACAACTAGCTCCTATTTCAATCAAAGAGAATGATTTTTTAATTTTTCTTCAAAACTATCCTGTGCTACCTTCAACTTCGCTAGCAGCATTTTTAGGGATAATAATTTTATTTTTAATCAGTCAAAAGTCGAAAAGTAATTTGGAGGATTTTTATGAAATGGAAATGACAGAGTTTATTAAGGATAATTTAATAGGTTATAAAGAAGATTACTTAGCCGCTAGAGTATATTCTAGATCTATCCCTTACTTATTGACACCAATTTTTCGAACTTGAAAACAAGTTGAAAACCAAAAATTTTTAGGACCATTCAATATTATTTAGTATAATAAACTTATATAAAAAATTTACAAAATCAATATTTCTTAGCAATTGCATTATTTTTAAAGTAGTACAATTGTTTTTATTTTTCTAAGGAGGTTTTATGAAATTTATTCTCTATTTAAAAAAGAAATTCAAGGTAATTTATTGCTTATTTTGAGCGGCAATCCCTCTTATTGTAATATTAGTTCAATATTTTACTGATTTAATATTTATTAGAGAAATAAAGATTGAAAAAACTGGTGTGCAGTTATGACTTTTAGGTTTTGATTCAAACGGCCGAGCCTTGTTTGACTATGAAGGTTATTCTATAAATTTCTTTTCTTTTTTTACAATCCAAACTAATATTTTTGTGATAATTTGATTTTTATGCGCTCCTTTCTTTGAATCAAGTTGAAAAAGACCAAAAATATTAAGGAGAGATTTTACAATCATAATTGCTTCAATGATTTCAATAACTTTTTTTATTTTTTGATTATTTTTATTTCCAATAAATTTGCCTTTAAGTCCAATTATCTGGATTAACAGTATAATTCTACATTTTTGTTCCCCGGTGGCAATGCTTCTTTATTTGTTTATTTGATACGATCCTCGTCTAGTTAGAACAACTAAAAAGTTTTTAGCAGCAGATTTATGAAAAATTTACATTTATCCATTTATTTATTTAGCTTATTCTTTAATCAGAGGAGAATTCTTGTTTTTAGCCAATAAACATCCTTCAATACAATATCCATACTTTTTCTTGAATATTCATAGCCCTCAACCACTAAAAGAAATTGCAATTTCTGGGGTTGGCTGACTTTTCATAGTAGGTTCTATTATTTTTATAATTTTGAGTTCTACAGCGATTTTGTATAATTATTTACTAAACTTAAGAGTTATTAATTGCAAAAAAAGCAAATTAAAAGCGATTGCTTAACAATCGCTTTTGTACTAATTATTTTCTTGAATTTTAAACCCGAACCAAGATATCGTATTAAATCTATTTTTTAAAGTAATTTAATCCTAAAACTTCAAGTCCAGCTAAAGTGATAAAGTTGTATGGTTTATTAAAGTGTGGTAAGAAGAATATATCAACTAGAGGTAGCTCATCGATTGTCAACCCTTTTTGAATTGCAAGTGAGAACATATACATAACTTCAGTATGATTAACTTCTGAGGCAATCTGGGCACCAATTATTCTGCGACTTTGTTTTTCTCAAATTATTTTTATTCAAACTTTATTATAGGTTTCCATAAATTCTGGTCTGTCATTGTCGGAGAACATGATGCAGTCATAATCAATGCCATCTGTTTTACAGGCGGTTTCGCTCATTCCCACTCCTGCTAGATTCCAACCAAAGACTGAAATACCATTAGCTCCTGCAAATCCTTGTGAAGGTAGTTTATTATTATTTGTAATATTCAATGCAGCAATAATTCCTGTTCTAACAGCGGTTGTTGCTAAGGCAAGGTAAGATTTTTTACCAGAAGCTGTATTGAAAACTTCAACGGAATCACCAACTGCATAAATATCTTTATTTGAAGTTTGCATAAATTCGTTTGTTATAATTGCGCCATTTTTTGCTAAGTCAATTTTTCCTTTAAACATTTCTGTTTCGGGTTTGAAACCAACTGCTCAAATTACCATATCTACTTCATAAGTTCCTTTATCAGTAACTACGTGAGTCACTTTCCCGTCCTTACCTTCGAATTTTTTAACCCCTTCGCCAAGTTTTAAATTAACTCCAATTTTTTTCATTTTGGCTTCAACCATATCTGTAAATTCTTGGTCATAATATCGGGGCATAATTCTATCAGCTACGTCAATTAGTGTAACCTCTTTATTGTTTGCGACAAAAGCATCTACTAATTCGATTCCAATGTAACCAGCGCCAACAACAGCAATTTTTTTAATAGCTTTATTATCGTTAGCTTCCTTAATTTTTTGTCCGTGTTGGAATATTTTAACAACATTAATTCCATCTAATCTGATTCCTTCAATTGGGGGAATGATTGGTCAGCTTCCGTTAGCAATAATTAATTTATCATAAGAATCTTCAAAAATATCTCCGGTAGTCAAATTTTTAATTTTGACAACCTTTCTTTTTTCATCTAAGCCGATCATTTCATGTTTCATAAAAACATCGATATTTTCGCTTTTCAAAATTTCTGGTGATGCATAAAATAAGCCGCTTTCATCCTTCACGTCACCTTTTACTCACAAAGCAATTCCACAACCTAAAAATGAAATGTTGTCATTTTTGTCATAAGTAACGATTTTCATATCTTTGTTTGTGCGTCGCAAAGTTCTTGCAGCGGTAGTTCCGGTGTGATTAGTACCAATAATAATAGTTTTCATCCTGTATATCTCCTTTAGTGATTTCAACACACAATTATTTTATCATTAAAATACAATATTTTCCGTAAGGTTAATTCTTTTTAGAAAAAATTATTACATTTTAGAAAAATAGTGATAGAATTCTATTATGAGGGGGGATAAAATGCTTTTTTTTAACAATACCTCAGTGGATCCATATTACAATTTGGCACTAGAAGCCACGCTATTAGAACGCAAAACAGAAGAAATTATTTTTATTTTATGACAAAACGATAATACAGTCGTGGTGGGAAGGAACCAAAATACCTATCAGGAAATAAATCAGTTAAATTGTTTTAGCGACAATGTAAAAGTGGTTCGACGAATTTCTGGGGGTGGCGCCGTTTATCATGACTTAGGCAATTTAAATTTTTCGTTTATTTTGAATGCAAATGATGATGAAGCCAAAACTTATGAAGTCATTTTAAAGCCGATCGTGAAGGTTTTAAATAATATTGGAGTTTCTGCAATCTTTTCGGGGAAAAACGATATTATTGTTAATGGTCAAAAAGTTTCAGGCAATGCCCAACACCGTCAAGGGAATCGACTCTTGCATCATGGTACATTAATTTTTAATATGAATTTAGAATTAATTGGTAAGTATTTAAATGTTGATGAATTAAAAATCAATGCAAAAAAAATTCAGTCAGTAACAGCTCGAGTCGCAAATATAAAAGATTTTGTGAGTCCAGATATTACCATTGAAATTTTTAAAGAATTGCTAGTTGCAGAAGTTTCAAAAACTCTTGAAAAAATTCAACTTACCGAATCAGAATTGAGGCAAATTGAGATTTTACGTAATGAAAAATTCATAACAGATAAATGGAATTTTCAAGAAAAAGAAGCTTTTGATTATAGCAACAAAGCCTACTTAGAGAATAAAGGGCTAATTGAAGCCAATTTAAATATTCAAGACTCTAAAATAATAAAAGCTAAATTTTATGGAGATTTTTTAGGAAGCCAGGGAACTGCCGAAATTGAAGACTTATTGAAGGGTTTGGAATATAAAATAAGTACAATTCAAGAAGTTTTGAATGAAGAAATAATTAAAAAAGTTTTTGGAGAAAATTTTACCAAAAGTGAAATCATCGAACTTTTATTTAAGTAATTATTATACAAAAGATAAAACTCTTCGTATAAAAAAAAGTAAGCATTCAAAATCTCAAAAAATCCAGCCTGAATCTAAAAATTTAAAAGCGGTTGTTTTAGAAGTAGACGATTTTAAAAAAAATTCAAATGGTCATCAAGAAGGTTTACTCACTAGTGAATCAAAAACAGAAGTACAAATTATTAATCGCATAGAATTTATGCCAAAAAAAAATAAAGAAAAAAATGCAACAAATGTTGAAAAGGAGCAATCAATGAAGTTTTTTGAAAAATATGACTCGTTTAAAAATCAGCGAGTTGAAATCCTAAACGAGGAAGGTAATGTAATTCATGAAGAATTACGTTCAAAAGAATTAACCGATGAAAAAGTTTTAGAAGCTTATAAAATTATGAACCTATCTAGAAATCAAGATGACTATCAAAATAAGATGCAAAGACTAGGAAAAATGTTATCATTTCTTAGTTCAACTGGCCAAGAGGCTACAGAGGTTGGCTATGCAATGCAAGTGAAAAAAGGTGCTGACTGATTTGTTGGTGCTTATCGAAATAATGCAGCTTGGCTAACTGCTGGAATTCCAATGCGCAATATTATGTTATACTGAGCAGGAAATGAAACAGGAAATATTGCTCCAGAAGGAATTAATGTTCTTCCAGTTAATATTCCCATTGCAACACAATATTCTCAGGCGTCGGGAATTGCATTTGCGGAAAAATATAAAAAAACTAAAAATGTCGTTTTAACAACTACAGGAGATGGAGGAACTAGCGAAGGTGAATTTTATGAAGCTATGAACTTTGCAAAACTCCACGAGGTCCCTTGTGTTTTTATGGTTGAAAATAACAAATGAGCTATTTCAACGCCACGTTCAAAAGCTACAAAAGCCCTTAATTTTGCTATAAAAGGGGTTTCTGTTGGCATCAGAAATGTAATAGTTGATGGTAATGACTTATTTGCCGTTTATTCTGTTGTTGAAGAAGCGATTAAGCTCGCAAGAGAAGGTAAAGGTCCAAGTCTAATAGAATTTGATACATACCGCTTAGGGGCCCATTCTTCATCAGATGATCCTAAAGTTTATCGTCCAGAAAAAGAATTTCAAGAAGCTTTAACTCGCGATCCACTAATTAGAACTAAAAAATATTTAATTTCCAAAAAAATATGAAGCGATGACTTACAAAAAAAATTAGATTTAGAGCAACAAGAATTTATTAAAAAAGAATTTGAATGAGTTTTAGCAAATAACAAAGTTGAACTAGAAGATATTTTCAAATACAATTTTGAAACAATGCCAGATTTATTAAAAGAACAATATGAAGAGGCAAAAGCTCATTTTGATAAACACGGTTATGAAAGAGGGGGTCACTAATGGCTGCATTAAACAATATCCAAGCTTTAAATCACGCTTTAGAGTTAGCAATGAAAAAAGATGAAAGCATCATAATTTATGGAGAAGATGCTGGTTTTGAAGGTGGGGTTTTTAGAGCGACTGTTGGATTACAAGAAAAATTTGGAGAAAACCGAGTTTTTGATGCACCAATTGCTGAAGCTACTCTTGCAGGACAAGCGATCGGAATGGGAGTTGCTGGAATGCGTCCAATAGTTGAGATGCAATTTGAGGGATTCTCACTACCAGCTTTCCAAAACATTTTTGCTCATATTGCAAGATTTAGAAATCGTACTAGAGGACGTTGAACTTGCCCAATTGTTATAAGAATGCCAATGGGTGGAGGAATACGTGCTTTAGAGCATCATTCAGAAGCTTTGGAAGCAATGTTTGCACACTGTCCAGGATTAACAGTCGTTATTCCTTCAACACCATTTGATACAAAAGGTTTGTTATTATCAGCCATCGAATCAAATGACCCAGTAATTTTTTTAGAGCCAACTAAAATTTATCGTGCATTTAAACAAGAAATTCCAGATGAGTATTATACCTTGCCCCTAGGAAAAGCCTATACAATCCAAGAGGGTAACGATTTAAGCATTGTAACCTATGGTGCCCAGGTAATGGATTGTGAAAAAGCTGTTGCAGCATATCAAAATGAAAATCCCAATGCAACAATTGAGTTAATTGACTTGCGTACAATTCAACCCTGAGATAAAAAAACTATTGTAGAGTCTGTCAAAAAAACAGGAAGGTTGCTAGTTGTTCATGAAGCTGTCAGATCATTTTCGGTTTCCTCAGAAATTATTGCTAGCATTCAATCTGAATGTTTTGAATACTTAAAAGCCCCGTGTGCTAGAGTAACAGGTTATGATATTATGATTCCATTTGATGCGGGAGAGTACTTTCATCAACCAAATGTAAATAAAGTTCTAGATAAAATTAGAGAGACAATTGAATTCAAATTCTAATAAGAGAGGTAAAAAAATGTTTAAATTAAAATTTGCAGATATCGGAGAAGGACTAACTGAAGGAACTGTTTTTAAAGTTAATTTTAAAATCGGGGACAAAGTTGAAGAGGGTGATGAATTATTTACTGTTG
The DNA here is from genome assembly GCF_000565215.1 of Spiroplasma sabaudiense Ar-1343. NCBI lineage: Bacteria > Bacillati > Mycoplasmatota > Mollicutes > Entomoplasmatales > Spiroplasmataceae > Spiroplasma > Spiroplasma sabaudiense. The sequence goes on from NZ_CP006934.1 coordinate 278,012, forward strand.
AAACAGATAAAGTCACAGCAGAAATTCCCGCACCAGTTTCTGGTATTATTAGCGCCGTAAATATTAAAGAGGGTCAAGTTATCAAGGTTGGTGATGTTGTTATTGAAATAGATGACGGCTCAAATGCAGCAGCAACTCAAACACCAGTTGTTATTGAATCAGCACCAAATAAAGCTCCAATTGAAGAAGGAGCATCTGTTGTTGGGGCGGTCCCAATTTCCAACGATTTAATTAAATCTCGAACTTTGGAAACCAAAGAGACAACTCCTTCTAATTTGGATATTCGTATTACACCATTAGCGCGAAAAATGGCTGTTGATAAAAAAATTGACTTAAGTAAAATTGTTGGAACTGGCCCTTATGGCAGAATCTTAGTGGAAGACTTAAAAATTGCTACAAATAATCAAAATAACTTAGAAAATGTTGCATCAGTCACAACTCCAAGTAAAACTCCAGAGCAAAGTGTTTTTGTTCCAGAATTTGCAAGCGTTGCTTCAAATGAGGTAGTTCGTAAACCAATGTCGGGAATCCGCAAAGCAATTGCCAGAGCAATGGTGAATTCAAGCACCACAATCCCAGCTGTTACTTTGACAAAAACTGTTGATATTTCTAAAATTGTCAATTTAAAAAAAGACCTTAAAAATTCTATTTTAGGAGAAGCATATAAAATAACATACTTACCACTAATTGTCAAAGCAGTAACCACTGCCTTACAAGAGTTCAATAATATTAATGTTAGTCTTGATGGAGATGATATTTTAATTAAAAAATTTTTTAACATCGGAATTGCTGTTGATACAGAACGTGGTTTAGTTGTTCCGGTTGTAAAGTCAGCTAATTTAAAATCAGTTTTGCAAATTGCAACTAATATTCGTGATTTAGCTCAAAAGGCTAAAACTAACACCTTAACCCCTGATGATATGAAGGGTGGTACTTTTACAATTACTAATTTTGGTTCAGCAGGAATTGAATTTGGAACTCCAATTATCAACTTTCCAGAAGCTGCGATTTTAGGGGTTGGAACAATTGTTGAGCAATTAGGATTTGGTGACAATGACGAAATCATTAAAAAATCAATGCTGCCATTATCAATAACAGTTGATCATAGAATAATTGATGGTGCAGATGGTGGTCGATTTTTGAGTAAAGTAGCCCTTTTGCTAGAAAACCCTTTAGCATTATTAATCAACTAGAAAGTGAAGAGATAAGATGAAAGAATATGATTTAGCAATAATTGGGGCAGGTCCGGGAGGTTATGTTGCCGCCATTAAAGCAGCTCAGCATGGATTAAAAACCTTAATAATAGAAAAAGAGTATTATGGTGGAGTATGTTTGAATGTTGGTTGTATTCCAACCAAAGCATTATTAAAAAGTACAAGTGTTTATAATACAATGAAAAATGCAGAGAAATACGGAATCTTGGTTGATAAGGATTCTGTCAAACCGGATTGAAATGCAATGATTAAAAGAAAAGAAGCTGTTATTAAGCAATTAGTAACTGGGGTTGAGATGTTGATTAAAAAGAACAAAGTTGATCGAATTGATGGCAGCGCTGATGTTGTAGACAACACCAGTTTAAAAGTAAATGGAGAGACCATTAAGTTTAAAAACTTAATTATTGCCTCTGGAAGTGTTGCCAATGAATTAACCCTGCCTGGTTTTGAAAAAGCCAAAAAAGCAGGAACTCTAATAACTTCAACTGAAGCTCTCTCATTAAAAGAAATTCCCAAAAGTATCGTTATAATTGGGGGTGGGGTAATTGGTATTGAGTTTTCTTCATTATTTCGTCGTTTAGGAACCCAGGTTACAATTTTACAAGGCTTAGATACAATTTTAGAAATTTTAGATAAAGATATCTCAAAAGAAATGACAAGAAAATTATTGACACGCCCAAATGTTAAAATTGAAACCAGTGTTAAAATATTAAGAATTGAAAATAATAAGATTTATTATAATGATAAAAGCGGAAAAGAGTGTTTTACCGAATTTGATTATGTTCTTCAATCTGTTGGAAGACGCCCTAATCTAATTAATTTTGGGAACGCACCGATTAAGCTGACTGAACGAAACGCTATTCAAATTGATGACTTTTGTCGCACATCAGTTCCAAATATTTATGCAATTGGAGATGTTACCGGAAAAATTATGTTGGCACACGTCGCCTCCAATCAAGCAGAGGTTGCGATTGAAAATATTGTTGGTAACCAAACAAAAATGAATTATAGTTATATGCCTTCTTGTATTTATACTTCACCAGAAGTTGCCGTGGTTGGCTTAACCGAAGAGCAAGTGATTGATTTAAAAATCCCTTATAAAGCTTTTAAATTTCCTTTGGCTGCCAATGGTAAATCGATTGCTGATGGAAATACCGATGGCTTTGTAAAAGTTATTTGTGACCCTAAATATGGTCAAATTTTAGGTGCCCATATTATTGCCTCAACGGCCACTGATATGATTTCTGAAATAACAACATTGATGGTATCAGAAGGGACGATTGCAGAATTAGCTAAATCGGTTCACCCTCACCCGACAGTCAGTGAGGCAATCATGGAAGTGGCAATTGCGCTACAAGATAAGCCGCTGCACTTATAAAAAAAATCTTCATCACTTTTTAATTAACTATCATTTGTAAAGAAGTCCTATCTTCCAAACTTCAAAAAGTAAAACTAATTTAAATAAATAAAAAATTGACTATTTTATAGTCAATTTTTTAAATAAATGTAGAAACTAAGCTTGACCTAACCCTTTGGCTTTTCATTCAGCTATTATTTCATTTTTTCCATTTGGAGTTGCTAATTGTTTTTCATACTTTTTGAAACGTTCTTTACATTCTTTGATTTCGTTTAGAGCATGATTTAAATCACCCCAACCATCGATTCTAACTGATTTTTTTTGCAAAGCTTTATACTGTAAAAAAAAGTTTTCAATTTCATCTCGTAAATGTTGAGGGACATCTTCCAAATTCTTATAAGTATCAAATCTTGGATCATCATGAAAAACTCCAAATAACTTAGTATCAATTTCTCCGTTATCAATCATTTTAATACTTCCTAAAATTCTAATATTAACAGCTACTCCTGGTAGTGTTGGATAAGTAACTAAACTTATAACATCTAATGGATCCCCATCTCAGTCTAATGTATTTTGGATAAATCCATATTCACCAGGATAAAAATTTGCTCCATATAAAACACGGTCTAAGGCAATTTTTCCTGTGTTGACATCATACTCATATTTATTGCTGCTTCCTTTTGGAATTTCAACAATCATTTCAATAACATTATTGCTCATTTATTTTCTCCCTTTAACTAAATAAATTGTATTACAAAAAAACCTTAAAATGAGATAAAATTTAATATAATTAAAAATAGGAGATTGCTATGAATTTAGATAAAAATAACGAAAATATTGTTTTTAAAATTCGCTACCAAAAAACAAAGTGAAAGGAATATTTTGAACTAACAACGCTAAGAATAACTTTTTTATCCCTAATTTTGGCTTTAAATATAACATTGGCTATTTTTAGCAGATTCATTATGGGTATGATTAAGATTCCCCCGGTTGACTTTATGGTTTTAGAATTAACCTTAGTCACATATCTAGTGGTTCTTTATTTTTTAAATTTATTTTATACGGTAATATTCGTTTTTATTGGAACTTGAGTTCGGTTAATAATTGGTGATGAACCGGTGGGTTTATTGGCAATGAATATAATCGACTTGGCTACTGTACTTTCATTTTGAATACTTAGTTTTTTACTTTATAAATTTTTAATAAATACTAATTTAAATAGAAAGCAATATCTAAGCCGTATGTATATCATTCAAGGATTTAGTGGTTTAATTACAGCATTTATTACGGCTGCCATGGGTATTTTCATAAATTGAGCTTTTTTACTAACTTTATATGGAGTCCCAATTGAAAGTCAAAATATTTTGTTATTTCCAATTGGTATTTTTAATTTTGTTAAAATTGGTGTCAACATTATAATTTATTTGTCGTGTTTTTACGCAATTGACTTGCTTTTTAATAGGTATAAGATATAATTAATTTAGAAGGTTATTTATATTTAATATAATTAAGGAGGAAATAGATGTCAAGTCTAAACAATGATAAAAAACGTTCTAAAATTTCAATAGATAATTCTGTTGAAAATAACATTGACCACGATGTACCATTTTCCCCAGGAAAAACTGGGCACTCTAAAAAAGATCACTATCACGAGGAACACCACTTCACAGCTTCTGGTTCTCATGATGATGTTAGTTTAAGTGACTTTTCAATTAAAAATCACTTCACTTTTAACAAGCGTAACTTAACTTTTAAGATTGCTCTAACATCAATTTTTTTAGGACTAGCAATTATATCAACATTAATTGATGCTTTGTCTGAAACTTTATTATCAATTCCGATTTATGGAGTTAAAATGAACATTAGAATTTTGGATTTATTAGTTACAATTGTATCGATACCGACACTGGGGCTAATATTCTCAGAGTTAATTGCTTTTTTAATTCCTTGGATTCATTTTGGAATACACTCTGACCATAGTCCGATTCAAATTGCATTTGATATGATAGCATACATGTCAGCTGTCTTTATATTTTGAGCAATTTTTTATGTGTTATTTAAAAATTCAATTTTTCACAAACACCCAAATAAAAAAGTCGATAATATAAAACGTTGAATTCCAGGTGTTGTTATTATTCCTTTGGTTGCTGCAATCGCCACAGGACTATTTATTTTAGCGCTTTATGTTGCTAGTTTATCTGGAACTAACTCGGGACATACTCATAGTCATGACCATAGTGGAACCCCCACTGTTGATATAAATGATTTAGTTTCTCCACGACACGCAAACCATGCAGAAGAGGGTGGACATCACCATGACCACGAGAATGAGGCAAGCTGATCAAATATCCAAAATATATTCTGACCATTTGTTGGTGGGGTTTTTGGAATCCAATTAGCTAGATTTATGTTATTCTACGTAGTTTTTGCAATTGTTGAAGAAAGAATGAAACCAATTAATCATCGTTATCGTTAGTCATAAAGTTATTAAGGAAATTTTTATAAATTTTAAATAAAGAAAATATAAAATTGAGAGGTTACCCTCTCAATTTCTTTTTTGTCAAATTTTATTTGTCATAATTTGCAATAAAAAAATAACTGCAAATAAAAATACTACCTTCGATTAGAAATAGCATTTATTATTGATTAATCTTCATCAATATTGACGGCTCCAGTTGGGCAGACCATTTGCGATTCAACTAACTGTAGTTTGTTTGGCTTAGCATCTGCTAAACCATTTTCATCCATAAAAAGCGTTTCTGTTTCATCCATTTCAACGCAAGCTTGGCAACCAATGCAAAGTGATTGGTCAATTCATGTTCTTTTTTTATCCATAATTTCACCTAAAATAATATTACTATTATTTCGCAAATAATGTCAAAATAATTTATAATATTTAAGATACGGTAGGTGCTATAATGAATCAACAATTGTCACGAATGGAGCGAAATCGCGAGTTACACCAAAAAGTAAATCGCGACATAATCATTGAAAAGGAAAGTCAATTAGAACGTTCTAATATTTCAGCAATTTTTAAAACTCTTGACGGAATTGATAAAAATTATTTTAGAGCAAAAGTAAAAGAATTTGATGAAAAAAACACAATTGAAAAACCTTATTTAGACAAAGACAAGTCTAAGTTATTGGTAAAAGAAGAATTAAAATACGATTTACGTCGATTTATAAATGAGTTATCTTATGGAGAACAAGTAGCCAAAAAGGCAAAAGAAAAGAAAAATCCAATTCTTGAGAGAATCGATGATTCAAATTCAGTAAATTTAACAAGTCAAAAATTTATTGATTATTACCATAAAATAGCAAGAAATGAACAAACTTTTCAAGATCAAGTAATAGATTTAAGAAAAAGAACTGATGGGAACCAAAATTTTACATCAGATATCAATTTTGCAACAGTAACGAAAGTTCGTAATGCAGATAATCGAACAACCTCTGAAATGTTAAAAGAGGTTTCTGACAAGAATGAACGAAGTTATAATCTAATAATGAAGGAAACAAAAATGTTTAAATATCGCTTTAAATGAATGATTTATTTCCTGCCGATTTTAATAATTTTGATGCTTTTAGCAATTATCATACCGATTTTTATATAAAGGGGATTAATAATTATGAAAAAAATCAATATCGCAGTTGATGGACCTGCTGGAAGTGGTAAATCAGCTACTATGAAAATTGTTGCTAAAAAGCTAGGATATGTATTTCTAGATACAGGTTTGATGTACCGCGCATTTACGTGACTTTGCAATTATAAAAAAATTGATTTTGATCAAGAAGAAATGATTAATAAAGCTTTAAATGATTTTGATTTTATGATTCTAAATGATAAAATTGTAGTGAACGGACATGACGTAACAAATTTTTTAACAAGTAGTGAGATTATTTTAAACATTAATAAGGTGACAACAAAAAAAGTCGTTCGCGACTGAATGGTTGAAAAACAACGAAATATGGTTCAAGGTCGTGGCTTTGTTGTTGTTGGAAGAGACATTGCCTCTATTGTGCTTCCTGACGCTGAACTAAAAATTTACTTAGATAGTTCAGTTGATGCTAGAGCATTAAGACGCTTCAAACAAAATCAAGAGCAAAATGTCTTTCCAAATAGCTTTGAAGAAATTAAAATTGCAATTGAAAAACGAGACTATTCAGATATGAAAAGAAGTGAAGGTCCTTTAATTATAACCTCTGATGCAATTTTAATTGATAATAGCAATTTAAGTATTGATGAAGTTGTAAAAATGATTATGAATCTTGTAGAGAATATTATTTTTTAGAAAGAGTTGGTTATAATGAAAAAAAAAGGTTTGGTTGCCATTGTTGGAAGACCTAATGTGGGAAAATCTACTCTTTTTAATAGAATAATTCGCGAAAAAAAAGCCATTGTTGAAGATGTTCCTGGAGTTACTAGAGATAGAATGTATGGCACCGCTGAATGGCTAACATTGCCTTTTATTGTAATTGATACTGGAGGGATTACTCTTCAAGATGCCCCTTTTGCTAAAGAAATTAAAATGCAAGCAGAAATAGCGATTGAGGAAGCCGATGTAATAGTTTTCGTTATTAATTATAGAGATGGAATTTCAATTGATGATGAAGTTGTTGCAAAAATTCTTTATAAATCTAAAAAACCTGTTCTACTTGTTGTAAATAAATATGACAAAAAGTCAACAGATGAAGAGGCGTTTCAATTTATGACTTTAGGTTTTGGGGAGCCAACTTTGGTTTCAGCTACCCACGGTATTGGAATTGGTGATTTATTAGATCGCATAATCGCTGCAATGCCAAAGCAAGTTGAGAATATTTCTGATGACACCACAAATATTGCAATTATAGGTAAACCAAATGTTGGTAAGTCGTCCCTTGTTAATGCAATAACCGGTGAAGAGCGAATGATTGTCAGCGAAATATCAGGAACTACCACAGACGCTGTTGACAGTAAAATCATAGTTAATGGTCAAAAATATGTGGTTATTGATACTGCGGGAATTCGTAAACGAGGAAAAATTTATGAAAACCTTGAAAAATATAGCTTTCTAAGAGCTTTAACAAGCATTAATAAAGCAGATATTGTTCTGTTGATAATTGATGCCTCAATTCCAATTTCAGATCAAGATACAAATATTGGGGGCCTAGCATTTGAAGAAAATAAACCAATCATTTTAGTGGGAAACAAATGAGATATTATTCCAGATAAAAATACGAATTCAATGATCAAAAAAGAGGAAGAGTTTAAAGCTTACTTCAAATATTTACAATATGCACATATGGTTTTTATTTCCGCAAAAGAAGGTAAGAGAATTAATAAAATTTTTGAAGCCATTGAACACGTGAGTTTAAACTTAAAGAAGAGAATTAAAACAAGTGTTTTAAACGAAGTTTTAAATAAAGCTCAATTATTAAATCCAGCCCCAAACCATAATGGGGGGCGTTTAAAAATTTATTATGGATCACAAGTCGAAGCTTATTTACCAACATTTGTAATGTTTGTTAATAATCCAAGCTATGTCCATTTCTCGTATAAAAGATTCTTAGAAAATCAGATTCGTCAACAGTTTGATTTTAATGGTGTTCCAATGAATTTAATTTTCAGAGAAAGAAAGTAGGTATTTTATGAAAAATGTTACAATAATCGGAACCGGAGCCTATGGGACGGTTTTAGCAAATGTATTAGCTGATAATTCTCACAAAGTTGTAATGTATGGCATTGATGAAAATCAAGTTATGGAAATAAATGATAATCATAAAAATCCGGTATTTTTTCAAGATGCTTTATTAAACAAAAATATTAAAGCAACAACTGACCTACCAGCGGCCTTAGAAAAAACAGAAATTTTAGTTTTGGGAGTCCCGACTTTAGCAATCGATAAAGTAGTAACAGAAATTATCAAGTATGCCAAGAATAAAATGATAATTATAAATGTTGCTAAAGGTCTTGACGAGGAAAATTTAGACGTTTTGAGTAAAAAAGTTATTAAAATGTTTGCAAATACCAATATTATGGAAAGCTATGGAGCTCTATTTGGACCATCTGTTGCAATTGAAGTAATTCAGCGCAAACCAACTTGTATTATGAGTTGCAGCGAAGACATTAAAGTTGCTAAAAAAATTGCAGAAATTTTTAATAATGAGTATTTTCGAGTTCTTCCAACAGATGACTTAATTGGTTGTGAAATAGCGGCCGCACTAAAAAACACAGTTGCAATCGCAAGCGGAATTATGTTCGGGTTTGAAAGTTCAGATAATTCTAAGGCCAGTTTGATAACAATTGGTCACAATGAAATAAAACGTCTAAGTTTAGCCTGTGGCGCAAAACCAGAAACCTCTTCTAATTTTGCAGCTTTAGGAGATTTAATTTTGACAGCAACTAGTCGTAAGTCAAGAAACTTCGGATTAGGCATGGAAATAGCAGCTGCAAATGATGCAGCAACTGTTTTGAACAACTATAAAACAACAGTTGAAGGTGTTACTGCTTGCAAAATAGCATATAAGATGGCAAAAAAAATGAAAATTAATTTACCACTATTTGAATTAGTTTATGAAATACTTTATAATAATAGTATGCCAAGTGCTACCATAAATAATGTTTTTAAAGACATTATTTTGGTATAGAAAGTTTAGGTATTAAAATGACAAAAAAAGAATTATCGGAAAAATTAGCAAGTAATTTTGATGTTCAAAAATCAGAAGCGGATAAAATGTTGGGATTCATTTTTGATGAAGTTACCAACGCATTAACAAGCGGAGATGAAGTTTCAATTGCTGGGTTTGGTAAATTTTCAGTTGCAGATAGAGCAGCTAGAGAAGGGGTAAACCCATCAACTGGTGCAAAAATTCAAATAGCTGCAACAAAGGTTGCAAAGTTTAAAGTTGCAAAACAACTAAAAGATGCTGTAGCTCAAAGCTAATAAAAAAATAAATTAAATAAATTAAAATGTTGCTGTAAGCAACATTTTAATGTTTGAGGGGATTTTAATATGTTAATAAATTTAATTAAAACAGGCATTATTCATAAAAGAAGTTTACTTTTAATTTACTATAAAATAATTGGTTTAAATGAAAATCAAGTTCTAATTATTTTGTTAATAATGCAGTTATCCAATGATGATAGAAAATTCATTACCGCAAGGGAACTTAGTGAATATATGACCTTGACAACCGAAAAAATTGATGAAGAAATTTTGAAATTAGTTAAATTAAAACTTATTAAAATTGAAAATAATAAAGGAAAATCTGTCATTAACTTATTTCCGCTTTTTAATCAGTTGGCGATTATTTGTGAGAATTCAATTTCAGACTCTGAGGATGAAATTGATGTGGTGCAAATAATCAAAGATCGTTTTCAAATACCAATGACAAACGAACAAAGTGATAGCTTGAAAAAAAACTTGGAAAAAAATATTTCAATTCCAAGCTTAATTGATTTAATTGCTGTAAATAATGTTCATGATTTCGAAAGTCTAGAAAAAATAATTAAAACAAATTTAAAGTCTAAACCAAAGGCCTTGACTAAATACAATTGATTAATCGACTAACCCCTGATAGATAATCAAGCAAAAGACCATTTTTCATAAATATTTCAATTGCGTTTTCTTTGAATCAAAGATACGGAATTTTTTTATTTTCTTTTGCTTGTCAGACCAATTTTAAAATGTTAACACAAAAATATTGATCAAAATTGTGAAAGTAAATAATTACAAAACCCAATCCAAAGTTCTGAGTAACACTTACAAGTTTCTCTTCTTGGTGTTTTTTTAGATTTATAAACGAAAAATGGTCCTTATAGGTTTCTTTTGCTTCAAATTCCAAGTAGGTTCCTTGAAATAATCCAATATAATCACAATTAAAATTTTGTGAAAAATTTGCCTTAGTAATCTGTTTATCTTCAATTTTAACAAGATTAATATTAACATTAATTTTAGAAACCAGAGCAATATTGTTGTTAAGATAGTATTTATTTGCATGATTAATAACAGTTTCAAGGAACATTCCTTTATTTAAGTTTCATTTCATTTTATCTCCTCAAAATTTATTCGTATTATTTTTTTAAATTTAGCCAAGAATTTGATAAAATTAATTTATAAAAGAGGTGTACAGTGAATTACGTTAAATATAAAAAAGAAGACATTGCAAAAAAAGATTTTACTGTAGAATTTAAAGGTTATAAAGTTGAGGAAGTTGATCTTTTTTTAGATGAAATAACAAGAGATTATGAAATTTTAGAATTTGAAAAACAAAAAATGCGCGATAAAGTCATTTCTCTTGAACACGAGAATCAAAATTTACTTGATGAAAATGAAAAAATTATTGCCAGTTTACAATTATCACAGCAACAATTAGAAAAACTTGCTCGAAGCGGAGTTAATAGTAGTTCAATTTTAAAAAGAATTGCAAATTTAGAAAAGCAAAATTTAGGTCAAAAATAGTGTAAAATAATTGTTGAGGTTGTATTTGAATCAATCGCTGCAATTGAAAAATTATTGTAGAGGAAACTCCACGCTTGCACTTTCTGCGATGAAAGTAGTGATTGTGCTAGGGAAAAAAATAACCCTGGACACCTTTTGGGTGATGACTAGTATTTTTCCTAAAAGTTTACTTATGGAAAAACTAATAAAGTGCCACAGAGACGAGTATTGGGAAACCAGGAAATGGAACGGGTAAACTCCACAAGCAAGAAACTCAAATTTAGGTAGAGGAATTAAACAAAGGGAATTGAACCAATGTTTGAACCGTAATGGTAGATAGATGATTGATACCTAGAAATAGGAACAAAACGTGGGTTATGATAATAAAACCTCATTTTATTATATAAGTTTTTGATGATATCGAATATTTATATAATAATCAAAATCTTGAATTCCAAGAAATATTTTAAATATTTAAATTAGATTGTTTTTGTATTGCAAAATTTAAATTTATCGCACGATAATTTATTTGGAGGCGATAATTTGTATAGTAAATTAAAAGAATCAAAAAGTGAGGTTTTTATGAGTTTATCAAAAGAAAAAGATAAAAACGAAAACCTGACACAAGAAGAAATTTTATCAAATGTTATAAATGAGATTGAAAAAAGTTTTGGTCGGGGCTCAATAATGAAATTGGGGGATTTAAATAATCAAAACATCAAGACTATTTCAAGTGGATCATTTCTAGTAGATGATGCAATTGGTATTGGAGGCTATCCTAAAGGAAGAATTATAGAAATATATGGTCCTGAGTCAAGTGGAAAAACCACTTTAGGTCTTCATGCAATTGCGGAGTCGCAAAAGGCTGGCGGCAAGGCTGCATTTATTGATGCAGAACACGCTTTAGATCCGTTGTATGCTAAAAAAATTGGGGTTGACATTGATAACTTATTGGTATCGCAGCCAGATTCAGGTGAGCAAGCTTTGGATATATTGGAAATGCTAGTAAAATCAAATGTGATAGATATTGTTATTTTAGATTCTGTTGCTGCATTAGTGCCAAAGGCAGAACTTGAGGGAGAAATGTCGGATCATTCAATTGGTCTTCAAGCTCGTTTAATGTCCAAAGCACTGCGTAAACTAAGCGGAATCATTTCAAAAACAGAGACTGTTGTAATTTTTATTAATCAGTTAAGAGAAAAAGTTGGTGTTATTTTCGGTAGTCCCGAAATTACGCCAGGGGGAAGAGCGCTAAGATTTTATTCTTCGATTCGTTTGGATGTAAGAAAAGGTGAAACCATTTCTGAAAATGGTAATCCAATTGCTAACAAAGTTAAAATCAAAGTAGTTAAAAATAAACTAGCAGCCCCTTTCAAGGTCACTCAGATCACAATTAATTATAATAAGGGAATTGATAAAATGTCAGAAATAATAGAATTAGCCTCTCTCTACAATATATTAAATAAATCTGGAGTATGATATTCTTATGGAGATACCAAAATTGGTCAAGGACGCGATGCTGTTAAAAATTGACTAACTATCAACCAAGATTTGTATAAAGAGATATGCGAAGAACTAGAAAGAGTTTTAATAACAACAAGAGGTTAATAATGAGTATTTTAAAGGATTTAATAAAAGAAAGAAAAACAGTAAAACGTTATGAAAAAGATTTTAAAATTAGTGAATCAGATTTAATAGAAATTATTGATGCTGGTCGCCTGGCTCCAAGCGGATTTGGTCTTCAGCAAGTGGAAGCATTGGTATTTAGTACAGATAAGCTAAAATCTAAAGTCGCAAAAGCATTCCAAGGCTATAATGAAGATAATATTAACTCCGCAAGCGCCCTTATTGTTTTAGTTGGAATTAAAACAAAAATGTATGAAAAAAATAACGGGGCATTAATTGACGAAAAATTGTTGAATAATTCAAAAATTGCTGAACCAAAGCGAACAGAGTTAAAAGAACATTTGTTGAAAGTTTATCCAAATATTGAATTAAAAGAAGAATATGACTTAATGAATGCAGCAATTCAAATTGGTTTTATGGCACTAAGAGCTACAGAATTGAATTTAGGAACAACCATCATGACTGGATTTAGCATTTCTGATTTAACAAATGTTTTAAATGAATTAAATCTTCTTTTACAGGGACGTCGCCCTGTCATAGCTTTGGCAATTGGAAAGCCAAATATTGATTTTCCAGGCAATAATCGTGAAAAAAACAGAATAGCTTTAAATGAGTACGCAACATTTGTCAAATAAAACGCTTAATTAATAACAAAAAAACTCCTCTGGGAGTTTTTTTGTTATTAATATTGGTATACTTTTAGTTAGAAAAAGAGTATTATTTAATTGTGGTAAAACACAAATCCACTTGCTTTTCAAAGAAAGGTAAGAACAAAATGAGCTCAAGAACAGCCGTTGAGGTTATTATTGCACTTACAGTACTATTCACAGCTGCGATAGCTGCGATACTTGTAATGTGCTTTAGCCAACGTCGACAACGACTATTAAAAAAAACACAAGACGAAGCTAAAAAAATTGTTTTATCTGCAGTTGCAGATGCAAATATTAAAGCTACAGAAATAATAAACGAAGCAGAAAAGAAAATAATTGAAAAAAAGCACGAAATTACAAATTTAGAAATAAATCTTGAAAAAAAAGCGAATGAAGTTGCAATTCAAGAAAAAAATTTAATTTCTAAAGAAGAAGTAATTGAAAATCGGGAATTACTTTCAAATAACAAAGTAAAAGAGTATGAAAAGAAATTAGAAGATGTTATCTCGGCATTAGAAGTGATTTCGCAAATATCTCAAAACGAAGCTAAAGAAGTTCTCTTTAAAAGCGTTGAACATAAATTTAAAAAAGAATTAAATTCATATATTAAAACACAACAATTGGAAGCAACAAATAAAGCCAAAAACTTGGCAACTGAACTAATTGTTGAAGCGATGGAAAAATATGTTGTGGACATTGTTGCTGAGAAGACAATAAGTTATGTAAAGTTACCAAGCAATGATATTAAAGGTAGAATTATTGGTAAAGAAGGAAGAAACATTAAAGCTTTAGAGACATTTGGTGGAGTTGATGTAATAATTGATGATACCCCAAACGTCATAATAATCTCTAGCTTTAATCCTATACGCAGAGAAATAGCCACAAGAGCTTTGAACGCTTTGATAAATGATGGAAGAATTCAACCAGTTAAAATTGAAGAACAAATATTAAAACAACAAAAAGAGGTTCACGAAATTATTCTTGAAACCGGAACAAAAGTTATTGAGGATTTAGGAATTTTTGATATGGACCTAGAACTTGTTAAATTAATTGGCAAGCTTAAATTTAGAACAAGTTATGGCCAAAATGCCTTACTACATTCAATTGAGGTTGCAAAAATTTCGGGAGCAATTGCCTCAGAATTAGGATTAAATACAAAACTTGCAGTCCGTTCAGGATTGCTACATGACATTGGCAAAGCGGTGGATTTCGAGGAAATTGGAAGTCATGTAGTTTTAGGTATTGACATTGCTCAAAAGTATCGCGAAGATAAGATAGTCATAAACTCAATCGCATCACATCACGGTGATTTTCCTCGTGAAGATTTAATTGCTGCAATTGTATCGATTGCAGATTCTATTTCGGCTTCAAGACCAGGAGCAAGAAACAATTCAGTTGAAGATTTTTTAACAAGAATGGCGGACATTGAGCGAATTGCAACCTCTGTTGAAGGGGTCCAAAGCGCATATGCAATTCAATCTGGTCGTCAAATAAGAATTATAGTTAATCCAGAAATTGTTGAAGATTGACAGCTAGTTGGAATTTTAAACGACCTTCAAGAACTAATATCAAAAGAAGTTGTTATTCCAGGAGAAATTACAATGACAATAATTAGGGAACGTCGAGAAGTTAAAATTATTAGATAAAATCAGTACTTTAATTAATAACTTTAAATATTAAGCAGGAAAATAAAACCCTAAATAGGAAATGTAATTTCCTATTTAGGGACTTTTATTTTTTAATTATTAAAATTAGATATTTTTTATAAAAAAACAAATAAATTGATTTTTTTGATATACAATTTATTAGATGATTGGTGAGGTGTAAATATGGGATTTGGAGACTTTTTAGCAAATAGAATGAAAAAATCTATTGAAAAAAATATGAGAAAATCTACTCTAACAGAAGATAATATCAAGGATACATTACGTGAGATAAGGCTAACTTTAATCGAGGCGGACGTTAATTTAGAAGTTGTTAAAAGTTTTATTAAGAAAATTGAAGCTAAAGCAACTGGTCAATATATTGCAGAAGGTGTTCGAGCAGATCAACAAATGGTAAAACTTGTTCACGAAGAGTTAACTGAAATACTTGGAAAAGTAAATAAGGGATTAGAAATTTCTAAAAGGCCATCTGTAATAATGATGGTTGGTTTACAAGGGGCCGGAAAAACAACATCGGTTGGTAAGCTGGCTCACTTGATTGATAAAAAATATAATAAAAAGGCTTTAATGGTCGGGCTTGATATTTACCGTCCAGGTGCCATTGATCAATTGGTTGAAATTGGTGCTAAAAATAATATTGCAACTTTTGAGCGCGGAAAAAATGATCCAATAAAAACAGCTAAAGAATCAATTGAATACGCTCAAAAAGAAGATTTCGACGTAGTAATTTTAGATACTTCAGGTAGGCTTCAAATTGATAAACCGTTAATGAAGGAATTAAACGAAATTCGTAAAGCAACATCACCTCAAGAAATATTAATCGTTGTTGATGGAATGACAGGTCAAGACATAATTAATGTAACCTCGGAGTTCAATGATTTATTAAAACTTTCTGGAGTTATTGTTACAAAACTTGATGGTGATGCTCGAGGAGGAGCAACCCTATCAATTACTAGCATGACAAAACTTCCTGTCAAATTCATTGGGGAAGGTGAAGGTATTTCGGCATTATCAGAGTTTCATCCCAAACGTATGGCTGACAGAATTTTGGGGATGGGCGATGTTGATACTTTATTCGAGAAGGCAGTTGAAGTTGTTGATCAAAGAACTATGGAAAAAACCATGAAACGAATGTTTATGGGGCAATTTGATTTAGAGGATTTGAGAAATCAATTAGCTCAAGTTGCTAAGATGGGTAATCTTGGTGGGGTTATGAAAATGATTCCAGGAGCACAAAAAATTAGTGAGTCACAACTTGAAGCAGCACAAAAGAAATTATTTACCGCTAACATTTTAATGAATTCAATGACTTTAAAAGAACGCCGTGAACCACGTGTCTTAAAAGCAATAAACCGTAAAAATCGTATAATTAAGGGATCTGGAAGAACCGAAAAGGAATATAACGAGTTATTGCAACAATTTGATAAGGGTAAAAAGCAGGTTATGGAAATGACCAAACAATTAAAATCGGGAAGAATGCCAAACTTAAAAGGAATGGGTGGTAAAGGTTTTGGCGGTGGAATGTTTTAATTTCAGCGTAATTTTTAATATATCAGGAGAGAAGGAGAAATATGAAAAACTATTGAAAAATAGTTCAGGCTGAATTTCAAGAAAGGGTTTTTAGTAGCAAGAAAAGAATTGTAAAATTTGTGGCAATTTGTTTTGTACCCTTTTTATATGCTTTTATATGCATTTGAGCATTTTGGAATCCAATTCCAAATATTGGAAAAGCACCAATTGCTATTGTAAGTAATGACCAACAAGTTAATTTAGTATCGGGAGTAAATAAAGATGGCAAACCTCAAATCGGGGGAGCTTATAAATATATTAAAAATGGAGAAGAATTTTTAATTGATAAAACTGATTTTGATTTTGGGATTTTAGAACCCGGAGATGTTGTCATTACTTATGCTGGATCTAAAATTGAAGTAGATTCAACAAATTTTGCAGTTGCAAAATACTCAATTGTTGATAATTTTTTAAACTCTTGAAAAGGCAATAATGTTTCAGGAATAACTTTTAATGATAAAAATCAAAAGTTCACAATTGCTGCGAGTGAAGAAATGAAATTGACAAATATAAGTTATGTTAATGGAGAAGCGGCCAAAAAACTGGCAATCGATAAACCAAATAATGGAGGGTGAGAGACCCTGGACACAAAAACTTATTGAGCCCAGATACAAATTCCTTCAGACATCTCTTTTAATTTCATTAATTATTTGGATAAATTAAGTGCTCAAAAATTTATCAGTTCTAAAAAAACAAGTTTTTTAAAAAATGATTTATGGTCTTCTTTTGCGGATAATCCAATCAATTTTTGATCAACTTATAAAAATAACTTTTTATTTGGTCAATTCATGTATTTATTTGACAACTTTAAAACGGGAATTATTTTTGAAACAGGTCCAAAAGTGGTTGCAGATAGTTTAAAAGAAATGATAAATAGTATAACTTTGGATAATATTATTCCCCCAGTAATTGGAGGAGCAATTAAAACAGCACTACTGGAAATTCTAGATACTATTGAGGCCGGAATTAAACTAGTGCCTGATTTTTCAAATTTTTTGACAAGTCAAATTGATGGCTCTAACACCAATGTCTATGGGATTGGTCTAGGACAATTCTTCTTGTGTATTGGTGTATGAATCGGTGCTTTAATGCAAACTTTTATATATGATCGCAAAAAGAGAGTTGAATCAGCGTCTAACATTTCTTTTTACTTTGGAAAGTTGACACTAATGGTAGCTACTTCATTAATTCAGACAACAATTTTAATGATTTCAATTTTAGGTTTAGGATTTCATGTAATAGGACCCTCATTTGGATGGCTATTTTTATGAATGCTTTTTACAGCCACAGTCTTTACAATAATAATTAATGCCCTTTGATTTAGTTTCAGAGATCAAACTGTAGGAAAATTTTTATGCATTATCTTTTTGGTAATAAATTTATCTTCTGGATGAGGAACTTTTGCACCATTTATGCAACATTCCTTTTTTCAAGTTTTGAGTTATATAGCGCCATACACTTATTCTATCCATGGTCAAGGAGCAATCATTTATGGTCTTTCAATTAACGGCCAAAACTTAATAGACAATTTAATTATTTTGCAAAATCTAGCTGTTTTACTATTATTTGCAATGGTTTTTGGAATTATCGGAGTGTTTTCAGCAAAAAACCGATGCCGCGAAATGCTTTATTCAACCTCAAGCCCTAAAAGACTAGCAATAATTCTAAAAGAGCTTAATTTAAATGACTTTTTAAGAGCAAATCAAAAACCAGATTGAGCTAAATTAGCAACAGTTGACTCTAAAGAAATTTTTAATGCAGTAAACGAAAAATTCCCAGAAGAAGTTAAGTTAGAAAGGTATAAAAAATGAGAAGCTACACAAAATCTTAATAATAAGGAATTGAAAACTCCAAAACAAGCTTCATCAAGTGATGATGATTAAAAAATAGCAACCATAAGTTGCTATTTTTTAATTTGATATTTCATTTCGATATGGTCAATTCCATCTTCTTTAAAAACGACCCCGGTTGTAGTGCTAAAGCCGAAGTTTTGATAAATTTTTTGAATATATGCTTGCGCGTGAATCAAAATTTCTTGACCTCCAAGTTGAGTTATTTTATCCACCATTTCTTTAATAATGGGTTCGCTTAGACCCTGACCTCGATAATCTTTGGAAATAGCCAATCGTCCAAGACCTCATTGATTTTCCGATCTTTGAAAAACTCGACCCACACCAATAAACTGATTATCACTTTCAACAATTAAATGTCAAGCATTTTCATCAATTTCATCAATTTCAAAAACCTCATCAACAGCTTGTTCAACACAAAAGACCTCTATTCTAATTTTTTTAGCAATTTCCCAATAATCTTTATTTTCATTCTTTTTAAATCAAATATAATTCATAAAAACCTCATTTCTTAATAATTATAGCAAATATTGGTATAATTTTAAAAGAGGATTTATTATGAAAATACATATAATTGCTTTTGGCAAAATGGATAAGAAATATCTTAAAGAAGCGACTGAGGACTATTTAAGTAGATTAAAAAATTTCACCAATTTGCAAATTACAGAGCTGTTGGAAGAAACTCACGGAGATAGCAAAAAAATTGGAGCAGTCCATGAACGCGAAGTTAATGATATCATTGAAAAAAAATTGCACGACTTTGAGATAATCTTATTAGATAATGAAGCCGTAAATATTGGCTCACCCGAGTTTTCAAAAATAGTAGATAATAATAAAAATATGAAAAATGCTAAACTGGCCTTCATAATTGGACCTAGCGACGGCTTTAGTCCGAGATTTAAAAAAAACTTTCATCAGAAATTATCGTTTGGTAATGCAACATTTCCCCATCAACTTATAAGAGTAATGCTGTTGGAGCAAATTTATAGAGCTTTCAAAATAATTAATAATCAAAAGTACCATAAATAATTACTTGTCAAGTATTTTTGCTTGACAAGTAATTACCTTTTCTATAAGATATTAGAGTATTGAAATAAGGAGGTAAAAAATGGTTAAATTAAGACTAAAAAGAGCTGGTAAAAAAAGAGCGGCTTTTTATAGAATCGTTGCTTCAGATGCTCGTGTAAAACGTGATGGAGAATACATTGAATTGGTAGGAACTTATAATCCAATCAATGGAGAAGTAAGTATCAAAAAAGAAATTGCTTTAAAATGATTAAATGATGGAGCACAACCAACAGATACAGTTCGCAATATTTTTTCTAAACAAGGAATCATGACAGAATACCATAATTTTAAGTTAGAAGCTAAAAAAAATATTGAAAAGCCTAAAAAATAGATGACGGCTATTTTAGATAAAAATAATAATGCTTATTAAAAAAATAAGATCACTTTTAATTGCATTGTTTGGTAATGACTCAAATTTTGAGGTTAGGGAGTTAACAAATCACTCTAAAAGTTATCGATTTTTAATCGTAATTGCCCAACGAGCAATTGAAGAGTCAATAAAAAATCAAGATGAATTGTTTTCATTAATTGAAAATCTAATAAAATTAAATCTTCAAGAGATTAACTTAGATGCAAAATTAGAAATTTTGTTTGAGGTATATAGTGGATTTTAAAGAAAATTTAAAGTATGTCGGTCGTATTTCAACGAGTCATGGAATAAAAGGAGAGCTGAAGTTTAAAATTGACAGCTCTTATCAGGATTTAGAAAAATGAGATAATCAGGTTCTTTATCTTGAAGATTCAAAAAAACTTCTAGTGCCTGTAATTATTGAGAAAAGCTATTATAAAAATAAGCATTTAATTATAAAACTTAAAAATTATAATTCTATTTCAGAGGTTCAAAACCTAATCAACTGCTTAGTTCAAATAGTTTTTCCCAATGATTTAGTTGTCAAAATTAAAACTTTAGTTGGCTATAAAGTTGACTTTAATGGCAAAAATATTGGTGTAGTTAGTGAAGAGCTATCAAATTCGGCTCAAAAATTAATTAGAATTAATATCATTGATTCATCTAAAAGTTTTTTAGTTCCGCTTGTTGATTATTTTATTAAATCTATAGATGACAAAGTCTTGAAAGTTTTTTCACAAAATATTGAGGGGTTAATGTAATGAAGTTCTCTATTTTAACATTATTTCCCAATTTAGTTGAAAGTTATTTGTCAGAATCAATTATGAAGCGGGCTCAGGAAAAAAATAAAATTGATATAGAAATTATAGATATAAGAAGTTTTGCTACCTCGCCTCATAACCAAGTTGACGATTATCAATATGGTGGTGGCAAAGGCATGGTGCTGATGATTGAGCCAATTGTCTTAGCTTTGGAAAGTGTGAAAAAAGACCACAGTTTAGTTGCACTATTATCCCCACAAGGAAAGACCTGAAATCAAGGAATGTCAAAAAAAATTTGTAGAGAGTATAAACACTTAATTTTGATTGCAGGCCATTATGAGGGTTTTGACGAACGTATTTTAAACTTTGTGGATATTGAATTATCAATCGGTGATTTTGTGATAACAGGAGGAGAATTGGCGGCTCTGGTAGTTGTTGATTCAATAACTAGAATCATCCCTGGAGTAATCACTTCAGAGAGCTACTTGCAAGAAACCTTTGAAAATAATTTACTTGATTTCCCTGTTTATACAAAACCAATTGATTTTAGAGGATTTAAGGTTCCAGAAGTATTAACTTCTGGGCACCACAAAAATATTGAAAATTTTCGCCAAGAGCAGGCTTTAAAAAATACGCTATTAAAAAGACCAGATTTATTAAATGAACAAAAATTATCAGATTATCAAAAAAAAATTTACCAAAAAATAAAAACGGAAGGAGACAAATAAATGAATGCATTGTCAAAAGTAACATCAGAATTTATAAATGGCCAATTACGCAATGATTTACCAAAATTTTCATCGGGTGATACCATTAAAATTAATGTAAAAATTAAAGAAGGGGAAAAATTTCGTATTCAAGCCTTTGAAGGATTAGTAATTAAAACTCAAGGAAGCGGAGTTTCTTTCACAGTTGTTGTTAGAAAAATTTCAAATGGTGTAGCTGTGGAAAGAACATTCCCGTTACATTCGCCAATAATTGACTCAATTCAAGTAATCAAACGAGGACGAGTTCGTCGTGCGAGAATTTACTACATCAGAAAATTATCAGGAAAAGCAGCTAGAATTAAAGAAATTGTTACTGCAAGACCTGTTAAAGGCGCAAGCGTTGAAAAAAAGCCTAAGTAATATTGTATTATTTAAGTTTCAATTTTTAAAAAATTATCTTTTTTAAAAATTGTTTTTTTTTGAATAATTTCTAGGCTTTTACCCGTATTGTTCGAAAATAAGTTAAAATATATTAGTAAAGGGGTGGATTAATGGAATCAGAAAAAGCTCTTTTTAATTGATTTCCTGGTCATATGAATAAGGCGATCAAGGAGATCCAAAATCAAATTCCTGTTGTTGATTTAATAATTGAAATAGTTGATGCACGAGCACCGTATTCTTCACAAAATCCAATTTTTAAAAGAATTTTAGCT
Source organism: Spiroplasma sabaudiense Ar-1343 (assembly GCF_000565215.1). Taxonomy (NCBI): domain Bacteria; kingdom Bacillati; phylum Mycoplasmatota; class Mollicutes; order Entomoplasmatales; family Spiroplasmataceae; genus Spiroplasma; species Spiroplasma sabaudiense. The sequence goes on from NZ_CP006934.1 coordinate 299,957, forward strand.
ACTAAAAGCAAATTGATAATTTTTACAAAATGTGATTTAGCCGATCAAAAAGTTGTGGAATCCTGAAAAAATTATTTTGAATCAAATGGAAATTTCGTTTTTTTAATTAAGAATAAATCTGTTCCAATTTTAAATGATGTAGTTAAACTAATAAATCAGATAACTTTAGCAAAGCAAAACCGTGACAAAAGTCGGGGAATTGTTAATCCTCAAATTAATGTTCTAGTAATTGGCGTACCAAATGTTGGAAAGTCAACAGTAATTTCAAGGTTGTCAAAAGGTAAAGAATTAAAAATTGGAAATAAACCCGGTGTAACAAGAGGAATGCAAAGAATTAGTTTGGATAAAAATATTACTCTAATTGATACTCCCGGAATTTTACCTTCAAAGTTTAGTAGCGAAAAAGAGGCTATTAACTTGGCGGCAATAAATGCCATCAAAAGGGAGGTTCTACCCCAGGAACGTTTTGTGTTTTTAATTTTACAAAATTTGTACAATAACTATAAAGGTGCTTTAGAAAACTATTTTGGTGAAAAATTATTTTTTGAAAGGCCAATTACCCAAGAAGATACAATAAAAATTTTAGAACTTACTGCAATGAAAAATAAGTGAGCAATCCTTGATGGGGTTTGGGATATTGAAAGAGTAATGGAAGTTTTTATAATTGATTTATTCAAACATAAAATTCCAAATATTAGCTTTGAAAACCCACAATTTTTAATTGATGAATCAAAAATTCCGAATTTAATTAATGAAATCAGCCAATAAACGCTTTTTATTTGATCAAAATATTAGATTTTCCGAAAGTGTAAATTTGATATCTGGATCTGATGAAGTTGGCCGAGGAGCCATGGCCGGTCCGGTTGTTGTAGCCTCCATAATTTTACCCAGTGACTATGATAATGAAAGAATTAAGGATTCAAAATTGTTGAGTTCCAAACAAAGAGATTCTCTATATCAAGAATTAGTTAACATTGCAATAGATTATAAAATAAGTATCATTGATCACAGCGAAGTTGATAGAATTAATCCGAAGCAGGCAAGCTGTAAAGGAATGATCGAGACAATTTCTCAATTAGAAATTGTCCCACAATTAGCATTAACTGATGGTGAGCGAGTTACAGTTCCTGGAGTTAGAAATTTAGCAATTATTAAAGGTGATAATTTAAGTCAAACAATTGGAGCTGCTAGCATTTTAGCCAAAGTCACACGAGATGAAATAATGCTTGAATATGCTAAAAGATATCCTGAATATCAGTTTGACAAGCATAAAGGCTATTGTACAATTGCTCATCAAAAACTTGTTAAAGAACTAGGAGTTTTGCCAATCCATAGAAAAACCTATAAACCAATTATAAAAATTTTGAAAGAAGGCCATTAAAATGAAATTTGATAAAAATGACAGCATTTATAAATCATGAATTAATCATCAATTTCTTGACAAGGATATTAAAGAACAGCTACTAAATGCAAGCGATGAAGAGTTAGCTGCTGCATTCGAACTTGAATTAGAGTTTGGAACAGCTGGAATTCGTGGGATTTTAGGAGCTGGACCTGGTCGATTTAATTTATATACAATTAAAAAAGTAACAATCAGCTATGCTAAGTTGTTAATTAAAAAATATCCAAACGAATTAGAGCGTGGTGTTGTAGTGGGTCATGACAACCGTTATCAATCAACAGTTTTTGCTAACTTAGCCGCTGAAATACTAACAAGTTTTGGGATTAAAGCCTTTTTGTTTGAAGAAAATGCAATGAAACCAACTCCTGTCGTAAGTTTCTCAACAAAGCAATTAAATTGCATTGGGGGAATTGTTATCACCGCAAGTCATAACCCAGCTCAGTACAATGGTTATAAAATTTATGACGAATTTGGTTGTCAATTAATGCCAGAAGACACTGATGTCATTGCAGCAGAAATGGAAAATATTGAAGATATTATTGGATGAACATATAAACCAAATATGAAGTTAATGGACACAGTCGGAGAAGCTACAATCGGCGCGTATGTTGAAATGGTTGCCAATCTGCAATTTTTTAAAAAATCTAAGCGTGACAACTTTAAAATTGTTTATTCAAATGTAAATGGTACGGGAATTGAATTTGTTCCACCGCTTTTAAAAAAATATGGCTATGAGGTTATCCAAGTAGAAGAGCATGCTTTTGAAGATCCTTCATTTAGGAATGTTGGTAACCCAAATCCTGAATTTGAGCCAGCATGAAAATACCCGATTGACTATGCAAAAAAACATCAAGCAGATTTAATAGTTATTAATGACCCAGATGCTGATCGAATTGGAATTGCAATTCCAAATCCTAAAAAACCTCAGGAATTTATTCGTTTAAACGGAAATGAAACCGGGGCATTATTAATTAACTGAAAATTAAGTCAACAAAAATTAAACAAAACTTTACCAGAAAATCCAGCACTTTATTCAAGTTTTGTTACAAGTGATTTAGGTGATCGAATTGCAAGTGAAAGCTACAATGTTAAAGTAATTAAAACTCTAACTGGTTTTAAATGAATGGGTTCTGAAATTTTAAAAGAGCCTCAACGAGATTTGAATTTTGTTTTTGCTTACGAGGAGTCATTTGGTTATGTTCTGGATTCTTCGACTCGCGATAAAGACGGAATTCAAGCAGCAATAATGTTAACTGAGGCAACTTGATATTACAAAACTCAAAACAAAACCTTATTAGATGTTCTAGATGAAATTTATCAGAAATTTGGCTATTATTATACAGACACAATCAATTTGAATTTCAAACCCGAGGAAATGAAATCAAAAGTAGCGCCAATTATGAAAAAATTACGTAGTGAGCCTTTTTCTGAACTTGGCGGTTTAAGAGTTGAAAATATTGAAGACTATATTGATGGTCTCTACAATATGCCTGGCCAGGATTTATTGAAATTTTACTTTGAAGATAACTCTTGATTGGCTGTTCGTCCCAGTGGTACAGAACCCAAAATTAAAATTTATTACATCACAGTTGATGAAACAATGGAAAAAGCCAAAGCAAAATTTGAGAGATTAAGCCACCAATTAAATGATTTTCTTGAATTAAATTAATAAAAAAATCTTCAAAATTTTGAAGATTTTTTTATTTAAATTTTATGATTTAGTTTGACAAAATTAAGATTATTTAACGAATGGTAATTGGAGGCAAGAAAATGAATAATGTTATTGTAATTGGTCAAATGGAAGGCGAACCACAAATCGTCTACACTTCAAAAGATGGTGAAAAAAAATTATACAAATTTACATTAAGAACCCCAAAACCTTTTAAAAATAAAATGGGAGAAATTATTGATGACTTCATCAATATAAAGGCTTGATCAAACACTGTTATTGATGAGTTTGGTCTTCATGACCAAGCTTATTTGGGAATTGAAGGACGCATTCAGTCATTCGGAAACAGTGATTTATCAACTTTTGCAAACGAAATTATAGCAAGTAAAATAATTTATTTAAATTAATGAAAAAAATACTTTTGTATTTTGCAATTAAACATTCTGGTGTATGGGATTCAATCTATAAGTCATTAGAGAAAAAGGAAAAAATTTCAATCTCTGATGTTGAAGGTTTAACTCCGGAGGTGCAAACTGCGGCGGTAACTATTCTTGATGCAAATTACCCAATTTGATTAAAGGAAATTCCTAAACCGCCCTTTGTATTTTTTCACAGTGGTTGCATAGATTTTTTAAAATCTTATAAAAGAAGTCTAGGCATTTTGATAAATCAAAACCCCAGCAAATATCAAATAAAAGTTATGAAAAATTATTTAAACTACTTTGCAAAAGAAAAAATAGTTGTTATCTTTATGATTACTGAGGGGTTAAATGAAAACTTTGCCAAAATCCTCAAATATGATATTAAAACTATTTTTGTAATTAACTCTCCACTAAGAGAATTTATTGAAGAAAATAGTGAAGTAATTAAAAAGTATGAGAAAAACAATAACATCTTAATTATTGCTGAAAATTATTATAAAAAACTACTGGATCCAGAATTTAAATATCAGTCACGCTTATTTTCTGGAATTACTAGACAGACTCTAGTAATTGGGGGTTCAAGAACTTTAAGCTTTAAAACTACTATCGAAAGTTTAATTGATTCTGGTAAAGAAATATATGCTATCCCAGAAGAAATTTATTCAAATAATTTTTCAAATAATTTAATAAAAAATGGTGCTATTTTAATTGAAACTCCAAACGAAATTTTAAATTACTTCTAATGCCACTTTGCTGGTATTTTTTATTTTTTTGAAAATTGTTATTAAAAGTAGTATTATTATAAGAGCTTTTATATTAATAAAAAAGGAGGAACGTAATGTCCAGTAAAAAAAATAAAGTTGCTCTTAATCAACACGAGGCCATTATCTCTTCAAACCAGGCAGCTGAAGAGTTAATTACTAAAAAAAATAAAAAGTCTTTTTTTAGTTTATTATCAGATTACTTTAAGCGATACTGAATTATTACTATTTTAATATTCGTTGTAACGCTACTATCGTCAATAGCAACTGTTCTTGGACCTAAAATTACTGAACGTCTAATGGGTACATTAATGGCAGGACAGTTAGAATCTGCATTTAAATCTCCAATCAATGGTGATACGATTTCAGATTTTAACGATTTTGTTAAAAATACTTATTCTTTTATTGGTGCAAAAATTGTCAATGATAAAGTCGTTTATTTTTCGGTTTTATTTGGAATGCAGTTAACTTGAACTGGATGAATTTATGTCCAATTAGTTTTATTTGGTTTTATAGCGATCTTTACTTTCATTTCAAACTTTTTAGCAGGTTTAATGGGTAAAAGAATTGAAATTAGTTTACGTAATAAAGCTCTGGAAAAACTTGTAAAGCAAGATATGAGTTATTATTCTGATAAAAAAATCGGAGAAATTTTAACAAAAATTGTTTCTGATACGCAAATAATTGGGGAACAAGCTCAACAAGTTCCTGTAACAATGTTATCTGCGATATTTACTTTTTTCGGTTCTTTAATCGTAATGTCGACAATTAATAGTTATTTAACAATTGTTGTTGTAATAACAATGCTAATTATTTTGGCAACAATATTTGTTTCATTTGCAATTGTTAAAAAAATGATGTTTAAAGTAAGAAGTTCGATTACAAGAATAAATGGAGATGTGACAGATCGTATTAATACAGTTAGACTTATCAAAGCCTCGGGAACTGAGGAATATGAAACACAAAGATTTAAGGATGTTCATGAAGATTACTACTCAAAATCTAAAAAATTGGTAAACATGCAAGCAATTATGATAACAATAATGATTGCTGGAATTTCTTCAATTCAGGTAATAATTGTAATTGCGGCGGCAATTAAGTACAATAACAATATTGCCACTCTTTCTGTTGTTTTAACTTCGTTTATTTCAGGAGTGGGAACAATGATTGGACCCCTTATGCAAATGGTTCGAGTAGCTGTGGGTATTGCTTCAGCCTCAACTTCGTCACAAAGAATTTATGCAATAATTAAATCAGAGTCAATTATGGATCCTCACTATGATCCAAATGAAGGAATTCACATCGAACATATCGATGGTGATATAATATTTAAGGATGTTGAGTTTGCCTATCCTGAAAAACCTGAGCAGCTCATTTTACCAAAATTCAACATTACATTTGAAAAGGGAAAAAGTTATGCTTTTGTTGGTGAAACAGGTGTTGGAAAATCGACAATATCTAAGTTGCTATTGCGATTCTATGACCCTTCAAATGGAGAGGTTTTAATTAACGGTAATATTAATTTGAAAGATGTTCAATTATCAAGTTATTTAGACAAAGTTGGTTATGTAGAACAAGAGCCTCAAATCTTATTTGGTGATGTCATGGACAATATTCGTTATGGAAGATTTAATGCCTCAGATGAGCAAGTTATCGAAGCGGCTAAAAAAGCAGAACTCCATGATCTAGTTCAGACTTGACCAGATGGTTATAAAACAATTTTGGGAGAGCGAGGCTTTATGCTTTCAGGAGGACAAAAACAACGTCTTGTTATTGCAAGAATGTTCTTAAAAGATCCAGAATTACTAATTTTAGATGAAGCGACAAGTGCTTTAGATAATATAGTTGAAAAAGAAATTCAAGGAAATTTGGAAGCTCTGATGAAGGGAAGAACCACTATTTCAATTGCCCACCGATTGAGCACTATAAAAAACTCAGACAAAATTATTGTTTTAGCAAAAGGAATCGGAGCCGCTCAAAGTGGTACTTTTGACGAGTTAAAAAACAAACCAGGACATTTCCAACAGCTTTATAAAGCTGGGTTAATGGACTAATTAAGGAGAAAAAAATGAAAAAATTTGGTAGCATATTAATTATTGTGTGATCTCTTATCGCATTTATTGTAGGAATTACTAACTTATTTGTATCAAAAACTGGAGGAGCAGTCGCAGTAATCGGAGGAATTATTTACTTATTTCTTCTAGGGGCTGTTGTTGTTAATGGTATTATTGGAATGTTTAAAACTAAAAAATATCTAGGTTGAATTACAGTTTCTGTTGCATCGGTTATCTTAGTATTGTTAGTTTTAACAAGCGCAGGAATAGCAAATGACTCATTTTTTGCAATGTGAGGAAAAGGAACAGGAACAGGATTAATGGCTGGTTTTGCAGGAGCCGCATTAGTTTTAACAGCAATTTGTTATTCAATTGGTTTGACACTTATTTCTATAACAACATTGAAAAAATAATGAAATTAAAAAATGCTTGAAAATTGAAATTTTCAAGCATTTTTTTAATGAATTTTAACAAAATTAACTTCAACAATTTTCTTAAAATAAGTGGTATACTTGAAATATGAAAAATAAAGTAAATATTATAGGTGCTGGTCTGGCAGGCTGCGAAGCGGCGTACCAATTAGCAAATCTTGGTTTCCAGGTAGACTTATATGAAGTCAAAAGAATTAAAAAAAATGAAGTTCAAAATTTAGATTCACTTGCTGAGTTAGTTTGCTCTAACTCACTAAGGAGCAAGGAACTAAGTAATGCTGTTGGCACCCTAAAAGAAGAAATGAGGCTTTTGGGTTCATTAGTTATTGAAGCAGCAGAGCACGCAAAGATTCCTGCAGGAGGTTCTCTGGCTGTTGATAGAGAAATCTTTTCAAATTTTATAACTGAAAAAATAGCAAATCATCAAAATATAACAGTTATTGATCAAGAAGTTACGACTATTAATAAAAACTATCCAACAATCATTGCTTCAGGACCATTAACAACAGAAAAATTGCAAAAAGAAATTCAAAAAATTGTAGGTGAGGAATACTTTTATTTTTTTGATGCCGTGGCGCCAATTGTAAAAAAAGACTCAATTAACATGGAGAAGGCTTTTAAAAAAAATCGCTATGAGAAGGGTGATACAGAAGATTATATTAATTGTCCTATGAATAAATCCCAATACGATGAATTTTATAAAGAATTAACTGGTGCTAAATTGGCTGAAGCCCATTTAGAAAACGACAAAAAGCTCAAATATTTTGAAGGTTGCATGCCAATTGAAGCTATGGCTAAGAGGGGTTATCAGACAATGCTTTTTGGACCACTTAAACCAGCAGGTCTAAGAAACTTGGATGGTTCAGACAATTTTGCAGTTGTTCAACTGCGACCAGATAATGCAGCCGATGATTTATACAATTTAGTAGGTTTTCAGACAAATCTGCAATGATCTGAACAAAAGCGAGTTTTTCAATTAATTCCCGGTCTTGAAAATGCAGAATTTGTTAGGTTTGGAGTGATGCATTTAAACAATTTTATTAACGCACCTTTAATCCTGAATCATTTTATGCAAACCAAAAAAAATTCTAATATTTTTTTTGCCGGTCAAATTACAGGAGTTGAAGGCTATGTCGAGTCGGCTGCAACTGGAATTCTAGCTGGAATAAATATGGCAAAACATCTTGAAAATGCCCAAATGATTAAGCTTCCTTCAACTACAGTTCTTGGGGGGTTAATTAATTATATTAATACAACAAGTTCACACAATTTTCAGCCAATGAAAGCAAATTGGAGCATCGTTGCTGATTTGCCAGTTGAAGAAATGAAAGTAAAGAAAATTGACAAAAAATTGTCTTACTCAAAACGAGCTTTGCAAGAAATCAATAAAATAATAGATTATTTTCAGCTTAAAAAAAATTAATAAAAAAATAAAAAATAATTCATTTAGTAAAAATGTTGCAAAAAATATGCTATTATTTATATGGAAATGCCCACGTAGCTCAGTAGGATAGAGCATGCGCCTTCTAAGCGTAGGGTCAGAAGTTCGAATCTTCTCGTGGGCGCCATTTTAAAAAAAAGCAAACGGACGCATTGAATAAAGCGTTCGTTTTTTATATAATTTAACAAGAGATGAGGGATACTTATCAAGGAAAATTTTTACAGCGAGTTATTAAATGAAATTGAATCGCTTGTTAATGAAAACAAGTTTTTTGAAGCTCAAGAAAAAATTGACACAGAATTAAAAATGCCCTATATTCCAGCGGAAATAGAATCAAAAATCTTAGAAATTCAAAAAAAAGTTGCATTAAATTTTAATAAAAATAAGGAATCAACAAACTCTTGAAATTTAGTAAAAATAGTGGATGCACTAAACAGTGACAACACTAATTATCAACTAGATGCAATAAATGCACTAAAAGATTTTAATGCAAGAATGATATTAAATGATGTAAAAGTATTTTTACTTAGCGATTTAAGTTGTGATGAAAATAAAATTTTGATGATATTTACTTTGGCTTCGCAGCAAATTAATGATGAATTTACAGTCAAGAAAAATAATGGAATCTTTAAGATTGACCTTAAGAAAAATGATTTTCAAGGACCTATTGTTAAATTAAAGCAATTAAGAGAAGAATTAATTGATTTAATTTATAATGATAATCCCAGTCTTTTTGGTGTTTGTGATTATATATTAAATAGTTATTTTTACAGCACTTTTCCAATGACTATAGAAGAAGCAAATAACGATTTGATCGCTGCTATTTGATATAAAGGAGCTCTTGCTCAAGGAATCGACTTAGGAATCGACTTCTTATTGTCAAAAATCAATTTTAGCAAAAGTAACTTTGAAAAAATTTGCCAAAAAATTACAAATTATAAAATAATTTAGGAGGAAAAAACATGGAAAGAAAATTTTTAAGTAGCGATTTCAAAATCTTCAATGATCCAAAAAACATAATGAAAGAATTGTTTGGAATCGCCTGTTCGCTTTGTGGAGATGAGGAAATCAAATATGTTGCTTCAAATGCACCACAGTCAATCGGGGAGATTGCAACTGAAGCTCTTGAGGACAATCCAAATATTACAGATAGCGAGCTAGATGAAATGATCGATGAGCCCATTTCAATTTGACAACAATTTGATGATGAAAACGCAGAAAATTTAATTCCAACCTTTTCTTGTGAAGTTTGTTATGAACAATTATTAAATGGAGAAATAACATTATAAAAATAAAGAAAAGGAGTATTAAAATATGAAATTCGTTGATGTAGCTCTTTTTGAAGTTAAAGCCGGAAAAGGCGGTGACGGTGCCGTTAGTTTTCGCCACGAACTTTTTGTCGCCAATGGTGGACCCAATGGTGGTGATGGTGGTGATGGTGGTAGTGTTATTTTTATTGGTGATGAGGGTAAATCATCACTACTAGATTTAAAACTCCAAAAAAATTACTTTGCTTTTGATGGTGATAAGGGCGACATTAAAAATATGCATGGACGCGACGGTAAAGACATAATTGTAAAAGTTCCGGTTGGAACAGTTCTGATAGATCAAATTTCTCAAAAAATTTTAGCTGATTTTACCAGCGAGGGTCAAAAAATAATTTTAGCAAAAGGTGGTAAAGGTGGTAAAGGAAATGCTCGTTTTGCAAATTCACGTAATAAAGCACCAACAATTTTTGAAGCTGGAGAACTTGGGGAAAAGTATTCAATAAGAGCAGAACTGAAAGTTTTAGCAGATGTTGGTTTTGTTGGTTTGCCAAATGCGGGGAAATCAACATTGCTAAGAGCGATTTCTAATTCAAAGGCCGAAGTTGCAGATTACCCTTTTACAACATTAAATCCCCAACTTGGAGTAAGTCGCGATAATCAAGGACGTAGTTTTACAGTTGCTGATTTACCTGGTTTAATTGAGGGTGCCAGCCTAGGTAAGGGTCTGGGACATGAATTTTTGCGTCATATTGAGAGATGTAAAATAATTTGCCATGTCATTGATATGTCAGGAAATTATGGAACCGAAGACGTTATTAAAAACTACGAATTAATTCGTAATGAATTAAAAACTTATAACCTTAATTTAGAAAAACGTCCAGAAATTATTGTCGCAAACAAAATCGATTTAGAGGAAGCTCAAATTAATATTATTGATTTTAAGGAAAAGTACAAAGATTCCCAAATTATTGAAATTTCAGGATCTAAGAAAATTAATATTGGAAGCTTGTTGACTGCTATTGCAGATATTTTAGAATCAGCACCCGACATTCCTTTGTGAGAAATTACCGGTAATGAAATAACTGAAGGGGTAAAGGTATACACTTACGAAGCACCAGTTAACGATATTCAAGTGATCAATTTAGGAAATGGTCGTTGAGATGTTAAGGGTGAATCTGTTTTCAAAATTTATCAAAAAACCCCAATTGCAACTCATGATAACTTGCTGCTTTTTAATGAAAAGATGAAAAAACTGGGGGTCTATGATATTTTGAGAGAAAAGGGAGCTGCCAAAGGTGACCTTGTTAAAATATTTGAAATTGAATTAGAATGAATGGATTAGAACAATGAAGATAAAAGAATATGTTAATTTATTAGTTGATTTTATAAAGACAGAAACTCTTAAAGCAAAGGCTGATGGAGTAATTGTTGGTATTAGTGGGGGGATAGACTCCGCTGTTGTTAGTTTACTGGCAAAAAAGGCTTTTCCAGATAATTATTTAACAGTTTGAATGCCAATTAATTCCTCAGCAGAAGACTTAAAATGTGTAAATGAATTAATTTCTGATTTTAAATTAAATCACGTTGAAGTAAACTTAAAGCCAACATTTGAAAGTTTGAGCAATGCAATTCAAGACACAAATATTAATTGCACCGATTTATCGCTTGCCAACACTAAAGCTCGTTTAAGAATGACCACACTTTATAATTTAGCGCAAACTAAAAACTATTTAGTTTTAGGAACTGACAATGCAGTTGAGTGACATATTGGTTATTTTACTAAGTTTGGTGATGGGGGATGTGATTTATTACCATTAGTACACTTATTAAAAGGTGAAGTTAAAGAAATGGCTAAGGAACTTGGAGTACCAAAATCAATAATCGATCGTGACCCAACCGCATCACTTTGAGAAGGCCAAACGGATGAAAAAGAAATTGGTTTTAGTTATTCTGAAATTGATGACTATCTAAGAGGTAATAATTCCAATCAAGCCGTTAAAGATCGTATTGATTACTTGCACCAAATTAGTGAACATAAAAGACGCGGAGCAAACCAACCCTTAAAATTTAAAGGAGAATAAAGCCGTGCTAGATGCTAACAAAACTAACTTATTAAATAATTTTTTAAATGCAATATCTGACACTCAAATGGATTTAATTTTTGAAGAAATTGGGGAAGGTATTAATTTAGTTTTTTCGCACATAGTTTATTTTGATAAGGTTAGAAAAACGCTAAGTCTCCAAAGTGAAATTCAAAGTCAAGAAGAAATTTTAGAACAGTTATTAAGTCAAAAATATAGCGACATGAAAGTCTATAAAAAACTTTTTAATTATTTTGAATCCACAGAAGGAATAGTTGATTTCGCTTGCCAATGCCTAAAATCAGAATGATTTAATCCAAATTTACCATTTTTTTTAATTTCTTTTTTAGAAAAAAATGGCATTTCTGAGTCAGAATTTTGTTTCTTAATGATTATAAGTATCAAGGATGATTTTATTGATTACTTTATAAATGATATAAATTTGGAAATGTGAACCTTGGATATGTTAAAAATTTTGATTGAAAATAATGATTAAATTAAAATCAAATAATTTTTTAATAAAAAAGTGGTATAATGAGATAAATTGACGATAGGGCTATCTGAAATTTATTAAATTGGAGTTTTTATGAATATTTTAAATTTATTAGCAAGTTTAAAGATTTTAGATTTTGTTATTCCGGTTTGAGTTATTTTATTAATTTTTGTTATTTTTGGTGCGATTATTTTTGGACTATATATTTACTTATTGGTTTATTCAAAAAATAAAACCGCTAAAGAAAATGGCTTAAACACTTCTTTAAAGGAAAAGCAATTATACAAGTTTGAAGAATTGCAATCAGACTTTGAAAAAGAGCTGGCAAAAGTAAAAAAAATACATAAAAAGAATAAAAGTTAGAACTTTTAGAAATGGGGCGGCATTATGGAATTTTACGATAATTTTGAATTAAATGATTTTGAAAACCAAAATGAAAATGGCGGTTTCAGCAATCCAATTGATAATTTTAATAATATAAATAATGGATCTAGCCAAGGAAACAATTTAATTCAGCCAAGACGATTCGAACAAGTTCGAATTAATAATCCTAATAATTACCAAGTTCAAAATAATTTTCAAAGAACTAATGGCGGTTTTAACCCAAACTATAACTTAAATCAAAACTCCTTATTGTATCCAGGATTTGAACAAGAAGCAATCAACCCTTATTCTAGACAGGTATCCTCTTATATTGATGAAACTTCAGAATATCAAAAGTCAGTAATTCAGGAAAACAATTCTTCAGCAAAAAAAGAATACTTTAGGAAATTGCAAAAAGATGGTTTTTTAGCAGGACAACCCTCACCCCGCAGAATTCCAAGACAACCTTACAACTATTACAATGGCCAAGAGTATTATCAAGAGATAATTGATTTTGACAGACCAATCAGTTATGGGAATTATGACTATAACCCTTATCAAAATGACTATTTCTATGGCAACCCAAATCCTCAAAGATTTTATCAACCAATCCCGCAGCACTATATAAATAATAATCATCAAGTGCGTGATTTTTGTAATGTTCCAGGATGTGAAATGTCTATTAACTCGCAAAATCATTCAAACCCAGGACAAAATCAAGGAGCTTCAAGTAATGAAAGCCAAAATTATTTTATAAATGATAGCCAACAAGGAAATCAAGGAAAAGTCAGTCAAGAAGTAGATTACTCAAAAGAGTATTCTAGATCAAAGATAATTCCAAAGCAAATTCTGAAAGAAATTTTTTCAGAAAAAATGAGAGTTTCGACTCTATTGATAATTGGGTTAATTGGCTTCGCAGTTACAGCATTCTTCACAGCAGCTTACTTCACAGCATCTAAACTTGGTATTAGTTTTACAGATAGCGAAGCAACAATATGAGGGGTAAGCACTTCAAAAATTCCTCACCCATTTTGAATGATAAGTTTAATGATAATATCGATTTCGTTTTTCTTAGTTGGATTAACCGATTTAATATTGTTGAGATCTAACATAAAAAAATACGAAAAAGATTTAAGAATGGGTTATGAACAGGTTCCATATTTTATAACTAAAAACTACCGTTCAATTGTTGCGCGATCTGTTTATATTAATTGAATCTCTTTCACAAGTTATGTATTGCTATCAATTACACTGGGAATTTTATATGGATTACAATCAGCCTATGATTCAGGTCAAGAAAATATCTATTTATTTTTCTGAAAAATTGGTATTCTTAAGAGCTTTACTTCTGAAATTACAGTAACAATTGTTTGTTTGCTATCTGTTTTAGGGATTCATATTTCAAATATTGTTTTAAGTAAAATCCGAAAAAATAATATTATTTCTTATTATGGCTATGAAATTCTTCCAAGAGAAGAAATAAGAGCAATTAGAAAACACGCTAATAAAATATGTATGATTATTTTCTTTGTAACCTTATTTATAGTTTTATTTTTAATTGTAATTCCAATAATATTGCTTAAAAAGAAAAAAGGAGTTCCATTCCGTTGACCTTGACAGATGATAAATTAATAGAATTAGACATTGAAAGCTTGTACGTTCACATTCCGTTTTGTGATAGTATTTGCTTTTTTTGTGATTTTGTTAAAGTTAAAAAGACATCAGATAGTGAAGTCGAAGATTATCTAAAAAAATTAGAAAATGAAATCTCGCTAAATGAAAATTATTTATCCAAAATTAAAACAATTTATATTGGTGGGGGAACCCCCAGTTGTTTAAATATTGAGTGCACAATTAAAATGTTAGAAATTTTAAAACCTTTTACCACAAAGGTCGAGGAATACACAATTGAAATTAATCCAGAAAAAGTTAACGAGGAAAAATTAAAAATATACTTAAAATACGGCATAAATAGATTAAGTATTGGTATTCAAACATTTAACAATTCATTGCTGAAAAAAATTGGAAGAATTCACGACAATACTCAAGCAATTAAAGTTATCAAAATGGCGCGAGTTTTGGGCTTTAAAAACATTTCTATAGACTTAATTTACAATCTCTACGATCAAACTCATGAAGATATTTTGACAGATATTTCCTTTATTAAAGATTTGCAACCAGATCATATATCGTGGTACTCGCTAATATTAAAAGAAAACTCAATTTGAGGAAAACTTAAAAATAATTTACCAGAAAATGATGAATACTTTGATGAGGTAATTAATAGGGAATTAGCCCATCTTAGGTATCAAAGATATGAAGTTTCCAATTACGGGCTAAATAAATCAGTATCAAAACATAATTTATCTTATTGAACCAATAAGCAATTTATTGGTGTTGGCGTTGGTGCGGCTGGCTTTTTAAAAACCAATAAGGGACCGATATTAACAAAAAACAGCGGAAACGTATTGTCTTGGAATCAAAGCACTGAAATTTTGAGTCAAGAAGATTACTATTTACAAATAATAATGATGGGTTTGAGACTTGTTGACGGGATAAATTTTGAAAATGTAGCTGATGGAAAAGCGGCATTTGAGTTTTTTAAAACAGATTTAGAAAAACATTTGGATAACGGTTTGCTTGAATTAACAAAAACTGGTTTAAAATGCACAAAAAGAGGCTATGAAATAATGGATGCAATTCTGGTTGATTTAATTAAATAAAAAAATTTTAGCACTCTGGTATTGACATTGCTAAAATTTTCTTTTATGATTTCAATAGTTAGCAAACCAACTATCTGATTGCTAACTTTTGGGAGGTAATGAAAATGGAGTTTAATCAAAAAATAGATCCAAGTAACGATCCAGACGTTCTAGCTAAATACACTCGTGATTTAACTCAGAATGCTCGTGATGGTAAAATAGATCCAATAATTGGTCGTGACGATGAAATTATGAGAGTAATAAGAATACTTTCAAGAAAAACAAAAAATAACCCTGCATTAATTGGTGAGCCAGGAACTGGTAAAACAGCTGTGGTTGAGGGTCTTGCCCAAAGAATTGTTAAAAATGACGTTCCAGCCACTCTGAAAAACAAACGAATTTTAGAATTAGATATGGGAAGTCTTATGGCTGGCGCGATGTACTTGGGTGATTATGAATCCAGAGTTAAAGGGGTCATAAATGCAATTAATAAAGCAAATGGAGAAATAATTTTATTTATTGACGAAATGCATTTAATTGTAGGAGCAGGAAAAAGTAGTCAAGGTTCGGGTATGGATGTTTCAAACTTGCTAAAACCTTCTCTTGCTAGAGGTGAGTTGAAAGCAATTGGTGCAACAACCTTAAAAGAATATCGTGAATATATTGAAAAAGATCCAGCACTTGAGCGAAGATTTCAAACAGTGGTTGTAAATGAGCCAAGCATTGAAGAAACTATTTCAATTTTGCGAGGTCTAAAAGAACGTTTTGAAACATTTCATGGTGTGAGAATTCACGATAATGCCCTGGTGACAGCTGCCAATCTATCAACAAGATATATTGCAGATAGATTTTTACCAGATAAAGCAATCGATCTAATTGATGAAGCCTGTGCAACTACTAAGACAGAGCTTTCTTCGGTACCCTCGGAATTAGACATTATCAATAGAAAAGTAATGCAATTAGAAATTGAAAGAGCAGCACTTTCAAAAGAAAAAGATGAAAAGTCAAAGGAACGATTATCTGAAGCCGAAAAAGAACTTGCAAAGTTAAAAGTTAGTCAAAAAGAGCTAAATAGTCGTTGAGAGAAAGAGCGTACTGCAATAAATAAAATTACAGATATGAAAGCTAATTTGGAACAACTAAAAGCAGAATTAGAGCAAGTGCGTTCTCAAGGAAATTGAAGCAGGGCTGGTGAAATTCAGTATGCTTTAATACCGAGTCTAGAAAAACAACTAAAAAATAGTGACGGTAATTTAGATGAACACTTAATTAACGAAGATGTGACAGAAATTGAAGTAGCAGAAATTGTTGCAAAATGAACCGGAATCCCTGTTGATAAATTAGTTGAGTCAGAGAAATTTAAATTGCTTGGTATGGAAACACTTTTAAGAAAAAGAGTAAAAGGACAGCCAGAAGCAATAAAAAAAGTTACTGAAGCAATTTTAAGAAGCAGATCTGGAATTAAAGATCCAAACAAACCAATTGGTAGCTTTTTATTTTTGGGACCTACTGGGGTTGGAAAAACCGAGGTGGCTAGAAGCTTATCAGAAGTTTTATTTAATTCAGATAAAAAAATGATTAGGCTTGACATGTCTGAGTTTATGGAAAAACAATCAGTTTCTAAACTGATTGGTGCCCCTCCAGGATATGTTGGATACCAAGAAGGTGGAAGGTTAACCGAAGCCGTTCGTAGAAATCCCTATTCAATTGTATTATTCGATGAAATCGAAAAAGCTCACCCAGATATTTTTAATGTCTTACTGCAGGTTTTAGATGACGGTCATATTACAGATTCGCTAGGTAAAAAAATAAATTTTAAAAATACAATTATCATAATGACTTCAAATATTGGAGCAGAGAGAATGTTGTCAACTGAATCAGAATTTGTTGACGAAAAATTGCTTGAAAAAGAATTATTTAATTATTTCAGACCAGAATTTTTAAATAGAATTGATAATATTGTAAGTTTTAGACCGCTTTCAAAAGCAATTGCAGGAGAAATTATTGAAAACTTACTTGAAGAACTTCGTCAAAGAGTCAGTCATGAGTTAGATATCAATATCACTTTTTCTCAAAAATGTAGAGAAAAAGTACTTGAGGAAGGCTATGATAAACAGTTTGGGGCTAGACCTCTAAAAAGGTATATTTCAAAACATATTGAAACAGTTTTAGCCAAAGCCATTGTAAGCGGAGATTTAGAAGAAAAAAGAAATTACATTATAAATGTCAATAACGATGATTTTATTGTTGAATCTACAAAAAAATTGAATTAGCACTTGAAAAGTAAGAGTGCCAGATATACAATCAAATAGTAGGTTTTTTAAAGGAGTAGTTATAAATGTTAACAAAACGACAAGAAAAAATCTTAAAAATTATAATCGAAGAATATATACGCTCAGCTCAGCCAGTTGGTTCGAAAAAAATTCTCGAACTAATAAATATTGACGTATCTTCAGCAACAATTAGAAATGAGGGAGCAATTTTAGAGGAAAAAGGATTTTTAGAAAAAGAGCACACTTCTTCAGGAAGGGTTCCATCAACAATTGGTTATCGTTATTTTGTTGATAATTTAATGTCAAAGGAGAACACGGATGACATTAAAATACGCTTAAGCAAAATTTTTGAACAAAGAAATGCTAACATAGTAGACGTCCTCGATCAAAGTTGTAAAATTTTGAGTGAGATGACTAATTTGGCCTCGGTTGTGACTACCACCCCAGATAACGGGGAGGCGTTATTAAGAAAAGCCGAGTTAATTCCGATTTCAAACGAAAGTGCAGCGGTTATCTTTGCTCTTTCAAATGGAATTGTCGAAAATAAGGTTTTTAATCTTGAAAATATTTCACTTGAAGATTTACAGACTTGCATCAATTTGTTTAATGAAAGACTTGTGGAAACTAAAATTAAAGATTTAGATGTTAAAGTTGAAGCAATAAGACCAATCTTGCAACAACAAGTTAAAAAGTATGAGTTTGTGTTACAGACATTCTTAAATGTGATTCTGCATAACACAAGTTCAGTTACTAAAACTCAAGGAGTTCAGTATATGCTAGAAAATCCTGAATTTTCCGACCCCAATAAAATTAAAAGTGTTTTAAAATTAATTGAGTCAATTTCTCCATTTGAATGATATAAAAGTCAAACCGAGGAAAATGAAGCACAAGTAAAAATTGGCTTTGAAATTGGCGAAGAAAATAATGATTTAGCACTTATTGGAACAAACTTTAAATCTCCTGACGGCTTTAATAATGCAATAACTCTAATTGGCCCAAAAAGAATTCAATATGATAAAGCAAAAGAGTTATTAGATTGAATCGGTATTAAAATTAAAGAACAGTTTTTTGAAAATAAGGGGGAATAAATGTGTCAGATAAAGATTTAAATGAAATTAAAAAACTATTAAACGATGTTAAAAAACAGCTAGAACCAAGAAAAAGTTCAAATGGTGCAGAAGATATTAATGATAAAGCAGAAAATTATGAAAAAAATTTAAAAGAAAAAAATACTAAAAAAAGAGCTGTAAATTATTCTAATGAATCAATTGAACAACTTGAAAATTATTTGGATGAACTAATTTTTGAAAATAGTCGTTTAAAGGAAGAAAAATTATTGGCAATTGCTGAAAACCAAAATATTGTCAGACGTTATCAACAAGAGTCGATTAATGTTAAAAAATATGGAGGTCAAAAGTTAGCCGAGGGAATTATTCCAGCAATAGACTTATTTAGGGGGGTTTTAAATCAACCAAATGATAATCCAGAAATTAAAAACTATTTGATAGGATTTGAATTTATTATTAAACAAATTGATGAGGCCCTAACTAATGCAGGAATTCAAATTATTCAAACTAAAGTTGGAGACAAGTTTGATCATAATATTCACGAAGCAAATGAGCAAGTTGAAACCGAGGCAGTGGCAAGCGGTTTAATTGCTCAAGTTATTCAAAACGGTTATAAATTACATGATCGTGTTATCAAGTACGCCCTAGTAAAAGTGGCTAAATAATTAAGAGAGGTATAAGAAAATGGCAAAAGAAAAGATTATAGGAATTGATTTAGGAACAACAAATTCTGTTGTTGCTATAATGGATGGTGGACAACCAATGGTTTTAGAAAACCCCGAGGGACAAAGAACAACTCCTTCAGTTGTGGCTTTTAAAAATTCAGAAATTATTGTCGGGGGAGCTGCTAAAAGACAAGCAGTAACAAACCCTAATATTGCAATATCAATTAAACGTGAAATCGGAACTTCAAATAAGGTTAAACTTGAAGGTAAAGATTATTCTCCTGAGCAAATTTCAGCAGAAATATTAAGATATATGAAAAAATTTGCTGAAGAAAAATTAGGACAAAAAATTACAAAAGCAGTAGTTACTGTACCAGCATATTTTAATGACGCACAAAGAAAAGCGACTAAGGATGCTGGTAAAATTGCGGGATTAGAAGTTGAGAGAATTATTAATGAACCAACAGCTGCGGCTTTGGCATACGGATTGGATAAACAAGATAAAGAGCAAAAGGTTTTAGTTTATGACTTAGGGGGAGGAACTTTTGATGTTTCTGTTCTAGAATTGGCTGAGGGAACCTACGAAGTATTGTCAACAAGTGGTGATAATAAACTTGGTGGTGATGACTTTGATGAAAAAATTATGAACTGAATAACAGAAAAAATTAAATCAGAACACAAAGTTGATTTATCAAAAGATAAAATGGCATTGCAGAGATTTAAGGATGAAGCTGAAAAAGCTAAAATAAATCTTTCAAGTCAATTAGAAGCAGATATTAACCTACCGTTTATAGCAATGGATAGTTCAGGGCCAGTATCTTTTTCAACTAAATTGACAAGAGCCGAATTTGAAAAAATGACAAAGGATTTAGTAGAAAGAACTCTAAAGCCAGTTCGTGACGCTTTAAAAGAAGCAAAATTAAAAGCCAGCGATATCGATCAAATTCTATTAGTTGGTGGTTCAACAAGAATTCCAGCAGTCCAGGATTTAGTTAAAAAAGAACTTGGAAAAGATGTTAACAGAACAATAAATCCTGATGAAGTAGTGGCAATGGGAGCTGCAATTCAAGGTGGAGTCTTAGCGGGTGATATTACTGATGTATTATTATTGGATGTAACCCCGTTATCTCTTGGGATTGAAACAATGGGTGGAGTTTTCACAAAACTAATTGATAGAAATACTACAATTCCAACCGAAAAATCTCAAGTGTTTTCAACAGCAGCAGATAACCAACCAGCGGTTGACATTCATGTTCTTCAAGGAGAACGTCCAATGGCATCAGACAATAAAACATTAGGGCAATTTCAATTAACTGGAATAAAATCAGCTCCGCGAGGAGTTCCCCAAATTGAAGTTACTTTTAAAATTGATGTAAACGGTATTGTTTCAGTACACGCAAAGGACAAAGAAACTAATGAAGAAAAATCAATCACAATTTCAAATTCAGGAAGTTTAACTGATGCTGAAATCAAAAAAATGATTGAAGAGGCTGAGGCCAATGCAGAAATTGATGAAAAGAAACGTAAATTTATTGAATTAAGAAATAAAGCAGAAGGTTATTTAAACATTATTGATCAAGCATCGTCTGAAGCAGGAGACAAAGTTACTCCCGAACAAAAAGAACAATCTGAAAAATTAGCAAATGAAATCAAGGAACTTATTTCTAAAGAGGATTTTGCTGGATTAGAAGCCAAAATGAATGAACTTGAAATGGCAATGCAAGCCGCTTCTCAAGCAATGCAACAAGCAGAACAACCAAAAGATAATTCTGAATCTGATTCAACAACAAATGAAGATAAAGAGAAAAAATAATCAACTTAATAATTGCAACTAACTTTAGTTAGTTGTTTTATTGTAGAAAGAGGATAAAATGGCTGAAAAAAACAAAAGAGATTATTATGAGGTTTTAGGGGTAAGTAAAACAGCTGATGAAAAAGAAATTAAGGCTGCCTATCGAAAATTAGCAAAAAAATACCACCCAGATGTTAACAAAGACCCAAAGGCTGTTGACAGTTTTAAAGAGGCAACAGAAGCGGCTGAAATATTATTAGATTCAGATAAGCGTTCACGATACGACCAATTCGGTCACGCTGGTGTTGATTCATCATCTGGTGCTGGTGGCTTTGGTGGCTTTGGTGGCTTTGGCGGATTTGGTGATTTCTTCTCAAATATGGGTTCTGCTGGAAATGGTGATTTTTTTGAAGATATTTTTTCAGGAATTTTTGGCGGAGGAAAATCAAGAAGGGGAGGATTTGGTAGACAAACTTCAGAGCGCGGTAAGGATTTAATTGCTGAAATAGAATTAAGTTTAAAAGAACTAATTTTTGGAACGACCAAAATTATTGATGCTAATTTGCTGGTTAAATGTGAAGAATGTGACGGTGTTGGAGCAAAAGATAAAAACGACATTATTAAGTGTGAGTTTTGTTCAGGATCGGGTATTGTTAACGTTGTCCAGGATTTAGGAATTGCTAAATTTCAAACCCAACAAACCTGTCCAAAGTGTGCTGGAGCAGGGAAAACATTTAAAAATAAATGCAAAGTTTGTCGTGGTGAAGGATGTCATAATAAAGAATCAAAAATTGAAATTATAATTCCAAAGGGTATTTATCCAGGTCAACAATTAGTCATGCGAAACGTTGGTAACTATTCGAAAAATGGAGGGGAAAAAGGTCATTTATATATAAATATTCATTTAAAAAAATCAAAAGTTTTCTCAATTACTCCCGATGGTAATATTAAAATGATACTAAATGTAAGTTATCTTGACGTAATTCTTCAAAACCAAATTCAGGTTGAAACTTTTGATGGCCCAGTGCAAATAAAGATTCCTTTAAAAGCACAAAATGGAACAACGATTAATATTGAAAACAAAGGACTTTTCAGAAGTCAAAGTTCAAACCATCGCGGAAAATTAATTTGTGAGTTAAATATTATTGTTCCAGATAAAGTTTCAGATTCTGAGAAAAAATTAATTAGTGAAATTTACTCAAAAACTGATTTTAAAGCAATAAATAAATTAGATGATTAATTTTCAAAATCTTATTTTAAATAAAAAAGAGCACTTTTTGCAACAATTCAAAAAAAGGATAATCTAGTGATAAAACCTTTTATAAAAATCTTGTTGTAATAGAAGTGCTCTTTTATTTTGTGATAAATTTGGAATATGATTAAAATATTGTATAATTATAAAAAGTGGGTGTAAAAAATGAAAAAAAATATTAAGATAATTGAAATAAATCGTCAAAATGATTCAAACTTTGATAAACATTATTTTGACCCCTTGAAATCAGTTTGATATGAAGACGAATTTACAACGGATTTAAATTCATCCACAATTAATTTAGAATTGAATCAAACCCAAGTTAATAATGAAAATGAAGTTTTTTTTAATAACAATTTAATTAATTCATCAAAAAGCAAGATTAGTGATTCGAAAGCTAATTCTGAATATTTTGATATCGTTCATAATACAAGTTTGAACGTTTTAGAACCAGACGAAGTTTCACAATCAAATAGTCAATTACCAAAAGACATTCTAGATTTAAGAAAAGAAAGTTTTTTAGCAGAAATGAAGAGTAAGAAGAATAGTACGATTACTTCATTTCAAAAGCAAGAATTAAACTCGAGCCAACAGGAGCATACAGAGCAAAATTTTATCAGAAATGAACAATTAAAATATTCAAATTTGCAAACTCCTTTTAAAAATGTGATTGATGAAATAACTGTCCCTGATAAAAACGTCATTGAAAATAGAGAATTTTTAACTAACAATAAATTTGAAGGTCAGTTTGATAATTATAATATCGTAACAAAGGATATTAATCAAATTCAAGACTTGAATAAGAAAAGAGTTAGCTATAACAATAGTCAAAGTCAATTTGGTCAAAAAGTTAAACCAGGGAATAATGTCAGTTCTTTATTTAGTAATGAGGAGGTTGAAAGTATTTTTGTTAACCAAAAATCTATAAAACCAAATAGAACAAGTCAAGTCGTTAATCCGTTTCCGCTTCCAAGTGGAGCTTCTAAAACAAAGTATGAATACGATTTAAATGGTATTTTTATTAATCCCAAAAATAAGCCACCACTTTCAAAAGTTAAAAAACAAGTAATAATTCCAAATGAAAAAAATCATAACTCTTATCAAAATAGAATTATTTATAACTACCATGAACAAGGGTCCCATCCAGCAAAAAAAGTCTTGAGCAATGTTTTTAAAAAGCAAAATAATTTGGAACAATTAAATTTTAATAAACCAATTATAAATGACTTGGATTTTACAACAAATTTTAATGACGATGATTTTAACGATGTTGTGCAGTCAAGACGCCACAAACTCCCATTGGATGATTTGAATTTCTTTAATAATCACGCTAATTCAACAACAGAAATTTTAAGATCTTTAAGCCAAAACTTAGCACCGAATTCGATAAATAGCGATTACACTTCGGAAAATTTTGATGATTTTGAAAATTGATTTAAAAACAATCGTGATGCTAAAAAAATTAAAAAAATAACACAAAAAGAAAACAGGTTATTAACAAAAATTAATAAGTAGATTGGAGAGGAGCCTTAAATGGAAAAACTTAAAAAAATCATTGTAGGGCTATCTGGGGGAGTGGATTCCTCGGTCGCAGCTTTACTATTGAAACAACAAGGTTTTGAAGTTGAAGGTCTCTTTATGAGAAACTGAGACTCGGATTTAAATCAAGAATTCTTAGGAAGAAGCGAAAACAAAGATAATATCTGCGAACAAGAAAAAGATTATAATGATGCATTGGAAGTAGCCAATAAGTTGAATATTAAGTTGCATCGAATAGATTTTGTTAAAGAATATTGAGATTATGTTTTTGAGTACTTTATTTCAGAATATAAAAAAGGTAGAACCCCAAACCCTGATATTTTGTGCAATAAATATATAAAATTTGATAAATTCTCAAACTATGCATTTAATCAATTAGGTGCAGATTTTATTGCAATGGGTCACTATGCGGGCACTGAGTTTAATAAAGAATCTAAACAGTTCAATCTATTAGTTCCCAAAGATAAAAATAAAGATCAAACTTATTTTTTAAGTCAGTTAAACCAAAAACAAATATCAAAAGCTATTTTTCCATTATTTAATCTTGATAAAAATGAAGTTAGAAAAATCGCCAAAGAACACGGGCTGATTACAGCAGATAAAAAAGACTCTACAGGAATTTGTTTTATAGGTGAGCGAGATTTTACAAAGTTTTTACAAAACTATATTCCAAATCAGCCGGGAAACATAGTGGATATTAAAACTAACAAAGTTATTGGAAGCCATATTGGAGCCATGTACTATACAATAGGGCAACGCAAGGGATTAAATCTTGGTGGATTTGAAGAGCCTTATTATGTTGCAAAAAAAGATATAGAAAAAAAAATTATTTACGTTGCTAAGTTGAGTGACGAGACATTTCTAATTTCTAAAAAATGTTTAGTAAATGAAATAAATTGAAACACGGAACTTAAATTTATTTTTGAAGATCCAACAGATTTTGTTTGTGAGGCAAAATTTCGTTATCGTCAAAAAGGCTCAAAAGTTAGAGTAAAAAAAATTACAAATGACTCAATTATTGTTGAGTATTTAGAACCAATAAAATCAGTTACCGAAGGGCAGCAAGCAGTATTCTATTTAAACAATATCTGCATTGGCGGGGGAACTGTTGACAAAGTTTTTAAATAATTTTTTAAAATTAGAAAAATAGTTTATTATATTAATAGATAGGATTTTGTTATGTTTGGATTTATAGTTATAGGGTTATTAGTGGTTGTAATCATTTTCTTAATTGTCACTACAATAACTGGAAAAAAAGCAAAGAAAAAAGAGATTAATCAAAGAAAAAAAATTGTTCGTGATGAAATAAAAAATTACATCTTTCGAGAAGAAAAACGTAAAAATTTAAGAGTTAACTTTGAACAGGTGTTTGCCCGTAAAGGACCAGATTACAAGTATCGTGATGTCTTCGATGTAATAGTTGATATAATAGAACCAAAAACAAACCAAATTACTGAAGTTAAAGCTTATGAAATTGAGGGATTTCCAGTTCGAATTGATAAGAAAAATACTAGAATTGAATGAACAGTTAATAAAGAAATTGATATCGAAGAAACTCGCCGCCGTATTGCAATTGCTGAAAAACAAGTTAAATTATCAAAAGAAGAGAAAAAAGCGATTAAAGTCGAAGAAGTATCACTTTTAAAAGAGCGCCGCGAGCAAGAGCGTTTAGAATATAAAGAGTTAAAGCAAAAACAAAAAAAAGAAAAATCAATTGTTAGTAATTCAACAGACGAAGCTTTGAAAAAAACCACAGTTAAGTTTGTTCCAAAACGTAGTAAATAGCAAAAACATTTGTCTTTTGATAAATGTTTTTTTGTCTTGATGGGGGTAAAATAATGAATAGTATTTATAAGGATAAGATTTCCAAAGAAGACTTCAAGAGAGCTTTGGGAAGCTGCTTTAAAGAGTCATGAATAATGCATTCCCAGAGCAATTTTGAATTTGCCTTACAACTAAAAAGAAAGTCTCTAATGCAGTTTAATGTTTCTGCAGAAATAGAAAATGAAAGTGACTTTGAAAGCTCTTCTGCAGCGAACGATGTTATGGAGTATTACTTTAATAATTTTAAAAGTCAAAACCCAGCATCGGATGAATTAGAAGTTCAAAGAAAATGAAAAAAAGCATGAATGGATTTAGACGATTTAAGTGCTCAAAATGTTGATGGTTTTGATATTTTAAAATTTGAAGAGGAATCAATCATTGATGGTAATTTAGTTGGGGCTGCTGCACAAAATTACTTTGCAGCAGAAACTATCTTAAAAAATGAAAATCGCTCAAAGCAATTAAAAACTTTTGATTTAAGTGGTTTGCCATTCAATGTGGCAGTTGAAAAAACTCAGGAATTAATTAAAACAAATGATTACGAATATCTCTTTGAAGCTGCTTTTGGTTATGACAATTTTAATTTAAAAACTAGATGTGATGTTCTGAAACTAAATCAAAATGATTCTTCAGTTGAAATAATTGAAATAAAAGCGACCAGTAAAGTGAAAAAGGAGCATTTTTTCGATTTAATGTATCAGTATTTCGTTTTAACACAAAATAATTTAGTAGTTTCTGACGTAAAAATTGGCCATATAAGATCCAATTATATAAGAGGACAGAAGTTTGACCTTTTTTCCAGTGATTTAAAAGATCAAAGTAGTGAAATGTGAGAAAACACTCCCAAAATAACGTTCGAGGAGTGTTTGTTAGAAATTGAATCTGAAATTGAGCCTGAAAATTATGGCGATTCAGATGACCTTGATTTTGAAGGTTTTTTTGAAATCGATAGTTTAAGTTGAGGAACTTCAGCAAAAAGATTATCATTAATGAATTTAATTCAGATTTTTGAAAAAAATTTTAGTATTCATGAGATATTAAAGGAAATCACCAATCTATATTCTTTATCAGAAGATAAAATAGTAAGTTATTTACTTAAACCTCATTGTATTACAACTATTAATAAAAATGCTAAAAATATTTTTTTAAAGGTTGATCATAATGAAGATTTGACTTGTTATCATGCGCTTCCATATTATGATAAAACAAAAGAAAACATCTTCAATTTCACAGGCCTGAAGAAAAAAAACAAGGCTTTAATATTTCATACAACCGGAAAGGTTTATTTATCTGATTTTTCAAGTTTAGATTCTCCAGAAATTCCCAAAAATCCTAAGAATGAATCTTTGTTTTCAGAGGCGAACCACAGACACTTTGAGGTTTATAAGAAGTTTTTAGAAAGCGGTTCAAATTTTGATGAATCTCAGATAATTTACAAGGAATTCTCGTCAACTTTGGAAATAATGCTTAAAAAATATTTGGATTACCCAATATATATGTATGACTTTGAAACTGTTAAATGAGCAATTCCAAAATTTAATCAATCAAAATCCTATCAACAAATCCCTTTTCAGTACTCAATTGACATAATTAAAAATCAAAATTATGACTACAAAAACCCAAACACTATGGATCACTATGATTTTTTGGCAAGTGATACCAGTGACCCAAGACCGGCTTTTATTAAAAATTTTTTAAAGGATATTTTTAAATCTGGTCCGGGAGTTTATGTTGCCTACAATGATGCTTTTGAAAAAATGGTTTTAAAGCATCTTGCACTTTTATTCCCAAAATATCGCAAATCGCTACTTTATGTGGCACAAAATACGATTGATTTAATGGATTTCTTTAAGGGGAGTAAGTCGAAGGGAATTCCGTGATTTTTAATTTATCACCCACTATTTCATGGAAGTTATTCAATTAAAAAGACCCAGCCAGCCTTAGAAGGTGATTTTAGTTATCAAGACCTGATAATAAACAAGGGTGATAAAGCTAGTCAAATATTTCGACAATTTAGTGATGGAGCAATTAAACAAAAAATCTGAGAAGAAAATGTTAGAGAAGACATGATAAAATACTGTAATCGCGACACACTAGCAATGGTTGTGGTTTTACAAAGAATAACAGAAATTTTTAAAAAATATAAAGGAGAACAATAAGATGAAAAAAAAGTTAATTTTTTTTGGAACACCAGAAATTGCCGTTAAAATACTTGGTGGAATTAATCTCAATGATTTTGAACTGATAGCGATTGTTACTCAGCCAGACAAAAAATATGGACGCAAGCAGGAGTTAAAACCCAGCCCTGTAAAAGAGTTTGCTATAAATAACAATATCAAAGTTTTACAACCTTTAAAGGTTATTGAAATATTTGAGGAAATTAAGGAAATGAAACCCGATCTTTTATTGACGTGTGCTTATGGTCAAATGATTCCTACTAAAATTTTAGAATTAGTCTCAGGGATGGCAATAAATGTTCACGCAAGTTTACTTCCAAAGTATAGAGGAGGTTCACCGATTCAATATGCCTTGCTTAATGGAGATAAAACAACAGGGATTAGTTTAATGCAAATGATAAAGGAAATGGATGCGGGAGATTTTTACGTTCAAGAATCAATTGACATTTTGCAAACAGATGATTGTGAAAGTCTTTTTGAGAAGTTAGGATTCCTTGGAAAAGAAATGGTTCAAAAATATTTGTTAAAAATCGTAAATAAAGAAATTTTACCAATTGCCCAGAATGAAAAATTGGTTTCCTTTGCCCCTAAAATAACAAGTGAAATGGAAAAAATCAACTTTAATTTAAGCGCAGCTGCTGTAATAAATCAAATAAGAGCATTCGCCCCAACACCTGGAGCTTTTGGAATAATAAATAATGAGCGCTATAAAATTTTAAAAGCTCGTCTATTATCAGAAAAAGAAATTTTCCCAATGACTCTTACAATTAAAAGAAACGGAGAGGTTATTTATTTTGATAAGGAAGGCTTCATTGTTTATACCAATTTTGGGATGATAAAAGTTTTAGAAATTCAAAGACAGGGAAAAACCAAGATCAGTGCTGGTAATTATTTTGTCAATAAATTAAAAGATATTCAAATTGGGATGATTTTTAATGAATCAGAAGCAAAAATTAATCTTTAAAATTTCTTTAGCTTCGGTTATTTCTGGGCTACTTTTTGTAATTGGCTTTTTAACATCATTTATTCGTTTTACAGATTATGTTGTTTTGCAATTGAGTGATGGTTTATTTTTAGCTTTTTGTGCGTTAATCCCGGGCTCGTTAATGCTGGGACCAGCGGTTGTTTACCCACTAATCATTGATTTATCAGCAGGGGTATTTGCCTATATTCCGATTTCAATTTCAATTAGAATTTTAATGTTTCTCGTAGTTAAAATACTAAGTAAAAAAATAACTGCTTATGGGAGTTTTATAATCGCTAGTTTTTTGGTTTTACTTTACTTACCGTTTACCTATTTTATTTTTAAAGATAAAGGCTTATTAATTTTGGAGATAGTAACTGATTCAATTCAAGGAGTTATTTCAATCTTGTTCTCATCTCTTATTTACTTTTCGATTAATAAAAGCAGTAGCTTAAAAGAATTACTAAATTTTAGAACTAAATACATTCCAAATCAAAAATGATGATTTTCAGATTATGATGGAACGTTATCTTTTAACTCAAATTCTGATTTTGATAAAAAAAGCTATGATTTTATAAATGAGTGGACTACAAAAGAGCCGAAGCAAAACAACTTTACATTCACAACAGGAAGACTTTACAGTTTTATCTTAACAAAAACAAAGCATTTAAAATTTAAACCAAAATATACAATTTGTGCAAATGGAACATTAATATATTCTCGAACTGGCAATATCATCTATTCAAACCCAATACCCAAAAAAACCCGAATTCAGCTGATCGCATACCTTAAAACAATGACTCTTTTTCCAATTGACGTTGCAATTCAAGGTGAAAAATTACTATTTCATCACTACTACAATGATAATTTGGATGAACGTCGCAAAATAAATAAAAAGCACTTTGAAGATAACTATGAAAATGTTGAAAAACTATTTTTGCATTCCAAAAATGTAAATGTTGCTTATATTTACACAGAAAAAGACCACCAAAGTTTAATCAAGATAATTAAACAAAAATTTCCAGATCTTGAGGCCCTGCAAACTAGTCCATTTATTGTCGAAATTTTTAGCAAAAAAGCTTCAAAGTGAAATGCAATCCATTGAATTATTACAAGAGAAAAGATTAAGCTTCAAAATACTTTTGCCACAGGAGATGGTGACAATGATTATTTGATGCTAAAAAATATTCCAAATTCTTGAAAAATGAAAAAACACTCTAAGATGTTAACTAATCTAGAAATTCCGATTATTTCAAATGTTAACGAAATTAGCAATGAAATAACATAGCTTAGAAAACCAAAATTTAGTTGTAATTAATATTGCAAATTTAGCAGTAAGTGCGAAAAATCTTAGAAAATTAGATATAATTAGTTTAAATGATATAAAGGAGAATAATTATGCAAGTTAATGACTTAAGACCAGGAACTACCTTTTCTTATGAAAACAATATTTATGTAGTAATTGAGCAATCATTTACTAAAACAGGGCGCGCTCAAGGACACGTAAAAGTAAAAGTAAAAAATTTACGTTCAGGAGCTCGTACCGAAATTACATTTACAGGAGGAGATAAAGTTGACAAGGCTTTAATCGAAAAAAAAGACATGCAGTATCTTTATAATGATGGCTCAAATTGTGTGTTTATGAACACAGAAACTTATGAACAAGTGGAAATTCCATCATCAAAATTGGAATGAGAACTAAAATTTTTGAATGATGGAAGCATGATAAAATTAACAGAATATGAAGGGGAAGTACTAGGTATTTCTTTAGATGATAAAGTTGAATTAGAAATTACCGAGGCAGAACCAGCTGTTAAAGGTGACACCTCTTCGGGAGCTCAAAAAAAAGCAATTTTATCGACTGGTCATGAAATATTAGTACCACTCTTTATAAAAGAGGGCGAAAAAGTCTTGGTAAATACAAACGACGGTAAATATGCTGGTCGTTCAAATTAATTAATTTCATAGGAAATTGGGGTAGATAAAATGTATATTCAAATTGAACGTAATAATCGCGGACTGCTAATGGTTGATAAAAATGTTATAAACAAGCTAATTTTATTTGGAATTGTAACTCAAATTGATAAAGATGTTAAAGTTGAGGTTAAAACTTGAATTCATCAAGAAAACGGTTTTTTTGCCCTAGTAGAGTTTTATATTTCAAATTCTGAAGAAGTGAGTATTAACGAAAAAGAAATAACAGCAACAATCAATGAAGTAATTGATCAAACCCTAAACTTAAAACCAAAAAATATATCATATGCTTATATTCATAAAAATAAAAAGTAAAAACATTGCTTTTTATTTTTTTATGTAGTAATATATATGGCTTTCAATTTGTCTTAAATTGGTGTATAATAATAAAGAATTTATAAAATAATGGAGGTAACCAATGTCGAAGGAACTAAAGAAAGATAAAATCAACTACAATGATAGTTTGGGTGAAGAAAGCGAGAGCAAATTAGAAAGTAGAACGTTTGATTTTAGCCAGAACTCTGTTGATTGAATTTATGAAGAAAAATTAGACTCGGATGTTAACTTCCAAAAATTGATTAAATTCTTTGATAGAATTATGCAATTAGAAGAAAGTGATCCAAGAAGAGAAAGTCTTGTTTCAATGTGAGTTGAAGAAATTAACAAACTTTATAACAAGCATGTGCAAAATTTATCAAATTTAGGTAAATCTTCAAAAGGCAATATTAAAAAATCTGAGCCAATAAATCAAAATAAGAGTAATATCGATGGCTGAAAAGAACGTTTAAATATAAAAGACCGCTCAAGTAGTACCGAAAGTATGCGTGAGCAATTAATGCGAAAACTTAACTCAAGCGAATTACTTTCTGGAAGAGATACAAAAGAAGATATTATGTACCGTGCAGGTCAAACAGGGGAAAGAAAAGAAGTTAAACTAAGTTATATTGCAAAAGGTCGCAACGCAGTTGAAGAAGGAATAAACGAAATCGATAACATACTTTATGATATTGAAAATACTGCTGAGTTTGAAGGGCCTGGAAGTATTTTGAATAATAGCATAAAAGCCGAGCGAGATTATTCTTCTGCAGTTGGCTTTACTGTTGACTTAGATGAAGTTGCTAGAGAAAAAGCTGAGGATGAGTTTAATTTTGACGGTGATTCAGCAAATCCAAGTGAAGTTGAAATAACTGGAGATGTAAAGGAATTTGAAGAAATAGATTTCTCTCAAATTAAATCTCCAGTTTCAAAAACTATTGATGGTTTGGATTTGACAAACGCAATTGACATTAACTACGAAACAATTGAATTTAATGAAGAAGAAATTCCAGAGCCTATTTTTACTAAAACTTCTGACCCAACATTACAAGAAATTCGTTATCAAGAAAACGAATTTGACATTGAAAAACGAGAAGAAGAGTATTCAAAAATCAATCCAGAAAAACGTAATATCTTAGATAAAAGTGATTTTGCATTTTTTGATAGGGATAAAGACGCAACTATTGACAAATCATTTAATGCCTTTCAACATGACTTTGATCATCAAAAACCATTTCACGAAATTAAGCCAGTTGGAAGTTATGGAATGATTTATGACTCTGCAAAGCAACCATCAATGCATAATTTGATAAATGAATACAAAAAAGATAACGAAGTTATGGATGAAATGAACGACAAAATTGAATTTTTACGAGACTTGCGTAATGAGCGCAAACATCGTGTCAATTTAATGCACATTGAACGAAATAATAGTTATATTGTTGCAAGAGCAAACCGCCTTCGAGAAAATCGTGAAAAAAATCGCTTAAAACAACAAGAAGCGATTAATTTAAAAGCGCTTGAGCGTCAAGAACGTTTAAGAAGACTTCAAGAACGTCAAAAGTTAATTCAGTTAATGAAAGAACGTCAAATGAAACGTTCTGAAGAAAAACGAGTAGCTTCGATTTTACAGCTAGAACGTGAACGTAGACTAGCTAAGAACGCCAAATATCGAGATGAAATTGCAAGTATTGATGCTCAAATTCGTCACGAACAAGAAATGATCAAGAATACAGAATTAAAGATGAAATCATATTTCACAAAAACTTCGGATCCAAAATTATTTGATGAATCTTTAAAAATTGCTAGAGAGTTTTCAAAATATGCTGTTAGTGATGAGAAAATCATCGCCTTACAAAAAATGGAAGAAGACAAGCGCCAAAAACGAATTGAAAGATTGAGTAAAAAATTTACAAAAAATAAAAAATAATTTATTTAGCGCTTAATGTTTTCATCTCAATAAAAACGAGGTGTAGTTGTGAAAGTAAAAAAAGTTACTTTTCTAGAAAATCAACAAGTGAACAGTAGAACAATTGCTCGTATTGCTGGAATTAGAATTAGTTCCAATAATGATAAGCCAAAAACCATTGCAAAACCTACAGTTCATAGCGCTGTTGCAAAGAGACAAATGGTTGAGAAAAATAACGGCAAAAGTTTTACTGAACAATTTTACGATTCTAAAATTTATTCAAATATTATGAAATTGAAATATCGAGGAAAAGAATTTAAATTAGTAGTTCCAGTTTTTGATCGATCAAAAAGTTTACTTGGAATTGATATCATAAACCGATCTCCTAAAATCAAAAAATTTTCAAAAGATCAGTTGGGACCAACCAGGACAATTTTGATACCTGAAAAAGTAGTTTCTTCAGAGCAAAAAATTTTAGCCCGCCATAAAGAGCTTTATAGCAGAAAAAATAACGATTTTTTTCAAGAAAATAATTTTAAGCCTAATTTTGATCTGAATCAAGTAGCCAAACAATTAGCAGAAGACAACTTTAATTCTGTAAAAGAACGAGCATTAAAGTTCAATAAAAAAGTAAGAGATGTTCTTGAAAGCAATTCGGATTTGGAAGTTAGTGAAAATTACTTCGAGTTATCAAACGAAGAAAATTTAAAGGCCAAAGTGCAAAAGAAACTTTTAAATATAAAAAATAAAATAAATTATCAAGATACTGGTATTGAAAATAGTGAAAAACAAAATCGTATTGGTTGAGTTGAGAAGATTTTAGCTGAAGCAGATGAATCCGATCAAGTTGATTTATCAAAAAGACCTGAACTATAGTTCAAAGATATTGGAGGAAATATGGGAAATAAGGATTTTAAAACAAATGATTTTTCATTACTAAGTACTGGTACAAAAATTAGAATAAAAAGTTTAATCGAGAAAAGACTAACAATGCAAACTATTGCCTTGTTTGCTCAAGAATATGAATCTCTTGATTTTGAAACTCGTAAACAGATAAATCATTATATAAAATTTTTAATTGAGTTAGAAGTTGAAGAATTTATTAAAGAAGTTGAAAAACTTAATAAAAACTTTAAAAGTGATGAATTAATAAGGAAACAAATTACTTTTGAGGAAAAACAAAAAAATATCAAGCAATTGCAAAGTTTATTGCAAAATAGCGAAGCCTCAATTTCTAATCGTTATATGAGAAAAACAAAAGCATTTGGAGAAATTCCAAGCAAGTATGAAATTTTAGCAAAAAGAAACTTTTCAGAAAAAAATGATAAAAATATTTTAGAGGGAAATTTGAATGTTAAGACAGTCTTACCCCTTAAAAGTAATGAAAAATATCGCAAGGCTTTAAAGCGCGAACGACTTCAAAACCAAAAGCAAGATGAAGATCGAAAAAAATTCTTTTTTGCAGCTGACGTAAAAGATGAAAAAAAAGTAATTACAATTATTTCATCTAGTAAGAAGAATAAAATCACACTAACAGAAGCAGAACGGGAAGCAATTTCAAAAAAACAAAAAGACAAAAAGTCTGCAAAAAAAAGTAATTTAAAATCTGAAACTTCAAAAAAATCAAAGCAAGTTGAACCTAACGTCAAGAAGGGACTAAACGATTTTTCATCAGTGAAGTCTAGAATCATTTCAGATGAAGAATATATTCGTGAGCAAAAAGAAAAAGAACGTTTATGAAACCAAATTTATGGTAAGTCAAAAAAAGATGTAGAGAATCACTCAAATAAAACAACTCAAGAGAGCTTGGAACATAATAAGATTCCAAATATTAGAGCTGATTTTTCAGGCAGTGAATATTTTACTGTCGGAAATAAAAAAATCAGCGTTAAGGAACTGGGCGATCCTCAAAATCCAATGTATAGTTTCTGACAAAAAGTTAAGGCGAAAAGTAAGGCTAACAGTTTAGTTTTCTACTTTGCCTCAGCTGTACCACCAAAAACTCAAATGAAAATTTTGTTACAATATGAAAAAAATTTAGCAAAATACAACAGCCGTAAATTAGCGGCATCAAAAAAGAAAAAGTAGAAGCAAAATTAATAGCGAGGTATTTTTAGAATGTTAAAATCACCAAAAACTAAAAATTGATTTTTTAATGATGGCTTAATTAAACAAATTCAATTTAAGGAAGTATTTTTTAACTGGGAAAAAAACAAGCCATTTTATAAGTGAGAAATCTCTAGAAATGGTAAAATTGAGAAAACTTGAAGAAAAACGCAAAAGAAAAAATTTAAAATTAATGAGCTAAATATTGTTGAGATTTTTAATAAGAAATTTGCTAATTCTAAGTTCAAAAATTTGCAACATTTTTTAAAAGCAAACATGAATGCAAACCTGAGTGCAATTACTTTACAAAGGGTTAAATATTTTACTTGCTGTTTGGAAAATATTTGATTTCAAAAATATTTACCAAAATTTGAGAAAATCAATATTAACCTAGAAGAAATTTCTACTGACTCAAAACTTTTGTTTTATCCTCAGTATCTGATTTTTATTTCAAAGCTAAGAAATTCCATTATTAATAATGTGGTTGAATTAATTATTCCAAGTGTAGTTTCATTTGGGTTATTAGAATCTGAGAATAATTTTAATGTAAAAGAGGAAATGCGTCGTGCCAAAAACTTTATTAAGGTCGCTTTTTCGAATGTTAAAATTGAAACAGCCGAGAATTTTAAAGCTGTCAATAATGAAATTATTAAATTATATAAACAGCACGGTAATGAAAATAATAATAATTTAAGCGATAATTTTTTAACAGAAATCAACTCAAAAGAGGTTTTCAAAGCTAATTTTTTAAGATATGAATTCATCAAAGCATCTAGAACACTGAAATTAAGAACCCAGACAAATATGAAAAAAGCTTTTCAAAAGTATCAATTAAGCCTGGCTAAGGCTGAAATTAAGGACTTAATTGAAAAAAATGATATTAACACTAAAAATTTACATTCAGCTTGAAATATTTATTCAACATATCGCAATGAAAACACCAATTAATTGGTGTTTTTTATCTTTTTTGTTATAATAATTTTTAGTGATAAGAAGGAGAATAACTATGAAATTTGAAGCAAAAAAATTACCTGAAACAGGTCAAGGGAAATGAATAATTTCAATTTCTGGAGATGAATGAAAAGGTTTTTATGAAAAAGGTCGCAGAAAGGCTTTAACAGAGGTTCAAATTCCAGGTTTTAGAAAAGGAAAAGTTCCAAAGGAAATGGCTGAAAAGCATCTAAGCCCAGTTAAGGTCATGAACGAAGCCTTTCGTTCAGCAATGCCAAAAGCGTATGACTTTGCAAAGACTCAAAAGAGTGACATTCAACCATGGGGGTCGCCAAACCCAAACCCAACTAAAATTTCAGAAACTGAATTAGAATTAGAATTTGTTTTTGATTTAAAACCTGAAATAAAAATTGAAAAATACAAGGGTATTACAGGACCAAAAAAAGTTGCTGTTAAAGCTGAAAAAGATGAAATTGCTGCTGAAATAAAAAAATATCAAGAAAGATTTGTTATGGAAAAAATCAAAGAGGGTGATAACGTTGCTGTTGAAGATGGTGACAACGTTAAATTTGACTTCGAAGGTTTTATTAATAATGAAGCATTTCAAGGTGGAAAAGGCCTAGACTATCAACTTGTTATTGGAAGCAAGAACTTCATTCCAGGTTTTGAAGAAGCAATGATTGGTTTAAAAGTTGGAATAGAGCAAGAAATCAAAGTTACCTTTCCAAAAGATTATCAAGCAGAAAATCTTGCGGGTAAGGAAGCTACTTTTAAAATTTCTATTAAAGAAATTAAGAGCAGAATCCTACCTAAAGCTGATGACGAATTAGCAAAAGACTTAAATATAAAAGATGTTAATACTTTTGCGGATTTAGAAAAACTAGTAGTTACTCAAATTGAAAAGGCTAAAAATAGCAATGAACGCAATCGCTTTGTGAATGAAATTATTGATTTAATTAGAAAAGAATCAACAATTGAGCTTCCAAAATCAGCAATTGATCGCGAAGTGCAAAATATGAGAAAAGAATTTGAACAAAAAGTCATTGCTAATAAAATGACTTTAAAAGAATACAAAAAAATTTCAGGATTAAGTGATGAAGATATAAATAATGAAATTTTTGGAGATGCTAAAAAACGTTTAGAAAGTTACTTAATAACTGATGAAGTTAGAAACAAAGAAAAACTGGAAGCAACTCCAGAAGAAATTGAACAAAAATATAATGATTTAGCAAGCCAATTTGGAATAAGTGCCCAAATGCTAAAAGAATCGGTTTTACAAGAATCACAAGTTGCAACAGAAATTGTCAATGAAAAAATTGTTGAATTTATTTATAAAAATAATGGATAATAATTAACTTAAAGCCCTTTTACTTTTGGTAAAAGGGCTTTAAATTTAAATTAATTAGCACTTAACTATTGCAAGTGCTAATTAATATGTTATTATTATCTTGTGTCAAGAAAGAAGGTCTGACTATGAGTAAAATAAAAAAACTGCCACTACTTGTGACAAGGGGAAGTTACATCTTTCCGACATTTGAACAATCATTAGAGATTGGTAGAGATAAGTCTACACTTGCCGTAAAATCGGCCATTTCAGAGCAAGATAGCAAAATATTATTGGTTTCTCAAAAAAAACCATTAGATGATAATCCTAAAATTGAAGATATTTTTAATTTCGGAGTACTTGCAGATATTTCGATTAAAAAAGAGTGAAAAGACGGAACCTCTACAGTTAACATTAAAGCACTGGAACGTGTAAATATTAAAAACATCGAGTTAAATGAATTTTATATTGCAGAATATGAAGTAATTAATTTAGAAACTTTTACCGATGATTTAATCAAAAATAAAGTTATAAAACATCTTAAAAAAATGATTGAATCTCAAGATGAGTTACCATCTGATATTAGTGATGCTGTGGTTGGTAAAAAAGATGCTAACTTAATTGTTGATACAGTTGCACATTTTTTACCCTTTATACCCGTTGAAAAAAAACAACAGCTATTAGAGGAGTTAGACCCCGTAAAGCGTCTAAATATTATTAATGATTTTTTAGATGATAAAAAGAAATCAGCTGATATTGAAACAAATATTAGCAAAAAAATTAAGAGTCGTATTGATGAACAACAACGCGAATATTACTTAAGAGAAAAATTAAAAGCCATTAAAGAAGAACTTGGTGATATGGACGATGAAGGAGACGATATTAAAAAATATCGTAACCGTTTGGAAAATGAACCATTTCCAGAATCTGTGAAAGAAAGAGTTTTACAAGAACTAGATCGCTATGAAAGTATGCCAGCAAGTTCAAGTGAAGCTAACATAATTCGCTCTTATATTGATTGAGTAATGCAAATTCCTTGATGAGAAAAATCAGAAGAAAAACAAGATTTAGCATTTGCAAGAGAAATTTTGGATAAGTACCATTTTGGACTAAAAAAAGTTAAAGATCGTATAATTGAATATTTAGCCGTAAAACAAAAAACTAATTCTGTAAAAGGTCAAATTATTACATTAGTTGGGCCTCCAGGTGTTGGTAAAACTTCACTTGCAAAATCAATTGCAGAATCAATGGGAAGAAACTTTGTTAAAGTTTCTTTAGGTGGTGTAAAAGATGAAGCAGAAATAAGAGGTCATCGTAAAACATATATTGGCTCAATGCCTGGAAGAATAATTCAAGCAATGAAAAAAGCTAAAACTAAGAACCCTGTATTCTTGCTAGATGAAATTGATAAAATGTCAAGCGACTATAAAGGTGATCCATCTAGTGCAATGCTTGAAGTTCTAGACCCAGAGCAAAACGAAAACTTCTCAGATCACTATATTGAAGAAAGCTATGATTTGAGTGATGTTGTGTTTATTGCAACAGCCAATTATCCAGAAAATATTCCTGAAGCATTATATGACAGAATGGAAATTATTGAACTATCAAGTTATACAGAAATAGAAAAACTTCAAATCGCACAAAATTATTTAATAAGCAAAGTGTTAGATAATCACGCTGTTACAAAAACAGAATTAGAATTTACTTCTGAAGCTATTAGTGAAATTATAAAACACTACACAAGAGAAGCTGGGGTAAGACAATTAGAACGTTCAATTGCCTCAATTACAAGAAAATTTGTTGTTAAATTATTAAATAAAGAATTGAAGTCTCTCAAAGTTACTCCAAAAGTTGTTAATGAATTATTAGGAAAACGAATTTTTGATTTTACTTCAAAAGAAAAAACTTCTCAAATTGGTGTTGTAACCGGATTGGCATACACACAATTTGGAGGAGATATTCTTCCAATTGAGGTGAACCACTTTCCAGGAAAAGGTGGATTGGTTCTAACGGGAAAACTTGGAGATGTAATGAAAGAGTCTGCAACAATTGCCCTGGACTATGTTAAGTCAAATTATGATAGTTTTGGAATTCCAAAAGAAGTATTTGAAAATAATGATATTCATATCCACGTTCCAGAAGGGGCCGTTCCAAAAGATGGACCAAGTGCTGGAGTTACATTAACTACTGCAATTATTAGTGCCTTGACAAATCGACCAGTTTCAAAAGAGATTGGAATGACTGGTGAAATTACTCTTCGAGGATTGGTATTTCCAATCGGGGGATTAAGAGAAAAATCAATTTCAGCACATCGTAGTGGTCTTAAAAAAATCCTAGTACCAATAAAAAATTTAAAGGATTTAGAAGATATCCCTGATGAGGTTAAAGCAGAACTTGAAATAATTGGAACTGAAAAATACGAAGATGTTTTTGAACATGTTTTTTCAGAAAAACCAAAAAAAATAACTCATAATCTTCCGATCACCTCAAAACCAGATGATGCTAAAAAAACAAACTCAAAAGTAAATTAATATCCTAAATAATAAAAAAATTTAAAATTGGCTTCATGCCAATTTTTTATTTTTGTGAACAACAAATATAAATTAGTTCACAAATTTTTAACTAATTTATTAAATTGAAATCAGATAGGATTACAAAAAGCGTCAAGTTTTGATAACAATATGATAAAATTAAATCAATTTAAGGGGATAACTATGGAGAGACCATTAGCGATTATTTTAAGACCGACCACTATCCGTGACATAATCGGACAATCACACGTCATAAATGATGATGGAATCATCAGCCGAATGGTGAAAAACCAATTTTTAACAAATTTGATTTTTTTTGGAAGCCCTGGAGTTGGTAAAACCAGTCTAGCAATCGCGCTTGCAAACGACTTAAAAACTGATTTTACAATTTTTAACGCCTCAGTTGATAAGAAAGAAAAATTGCAAAAAATCATCAATCAACAAGATTTGGATAAGAAACACATAGTTATTGTTGATGAAATTCATCGAATGAATCGAGATAAACAAGACATTTTATTAGAATTCTTAGAGTCTGGTCAGATTATCTTATTTGCAGCCACAACAGAAAACCCTTATTTTGTTATAAACCCCGCAATCAGAAGTCGTTGCAACTTAATTAGTTTAGAAGTAATAAATGATAAAGAAATGTATCAAGGTTTAAAAAAGATCATCAAAAACTTAGAACACAAATTAGAAATTGATGATGAGGCCATTAAGTATTTGGCAGAACTTGCTAGTGGAGATTTGCGAACCGCAATCAATTGGGTTGAAATTTTAATGAAGCTATATCGCGAGGACAAAATAACTATTAATACAATTGCCAAAATTATTCCTGATGCGAAATCTAGAGGTAGTGGCTATGGTGAGGAGTTTCATGATTTAAAATCAGCCTTGCAAAAATCAATTAGAGGAAGTGATGTGAATGCGGCTTTACATTATTGAGCGAGATTAATGGCCCTTGGCGACTATGAAACTTTGATGCGCCGGATGTTAATAATGGCATATGAAGATATTGGTCTTGCTAACCCGACTATTCCCCCAAGAATTTTTCATGCAATTCAGAGTTTTCGTCAAGTTGGAATGCCAGAAGGGCGGATAATTTTAGGACTAGCAATTGTTGAGATGGCTTTATCAGAGAAATCAATATCAGCATATAATGCTGCTGAAATGGCTTTAAATGACGTTAAAAATGGTATTTGCCCGCCAGTTCCAAAACTATTAAAAGATACTAGTTATAAGTCAGCAACAAAGTTAGGTTCTGGTAAGGGATATAAGTACCCTCCAAACTACGAAAATAGTTGGGTCGAACAACAATATTTACCTAATGAATTAAAAGATCAAGTCTATTTTTTACCAAAAAATAGTTCAAAATATGAAAAAAAGATAATTGAAATATACAATAACTTTACGAAAAAAAATAATAAATTGTAAGTAGTAGGAGAATTAAAATGAAAGATATTTTTCAAATTCGCTCTGATTTAGAAAAAAACGGTTGGCTCTGGCCACCCAACTATAAAGATATTGAGGTTAAAATTTGACCAAACATTGAAACTTATTTTGATGCCGAAGAAACAGTTTTATCAGCACTTTGAGCCAGTTTTGATCGGTTCGAGACTCCGATGGTTGGAATGGTCTTTATTACAGATAAAAGAATTTTTACGATTGAAATAAATGATGATGCAAAAAGTGATAATGTCAGATATGTGCCAATAGATTCTTATCGCATTGATAAAATTGAGTATAAAAAGGCAAAGAGTGACGACGACTTAAACGAAATTAATCTTTTAAATGATACTTTTGGAAGTGGTGTAAAATTTAAAACTCCAAATCGCAAAGTTGCCCAGCATTTTTTAAATACCCTAGGAGGGGTTTCTGATGTTGAAATTGTTGAGGTTGATGAAGTTAAAAAAACTGTTGAACCAAAAACGACGAGTCAAATTAAAAAACCTGAAGTAGCCAAATTAACAGAAAAAGTTATCAATTTTGAAAAACCCCAGCCAAAAATCAAGCAAAAACCGGCCCCTCGAACTAAGCCAACTATCGAAGAGACAAAACCGTTTGAAAAATCGAAGGTAAAAACCCAAAAAACCCAAAAAACCCTCAAAACCCCAACAAAAAAATTGAACGCAAAATTTTGATGATTTACAATTCCAGTGGCGGTTCTAATTTTAACTTTATTATTAATTTTTACTTTTTAAGGAGGATGCAATGAAAATATTTGGAAAATTAATGCTACCTTTTTTGGTAGTAGGTTCATTAGGAACTAGTGTTTTAAGTCAAAATAAAACAGCCACCCCAACAACCTCAAAAGCATCAAGAGAGGATTTAAAAATAAACTTCTTGGGACTTGTCCTAAAACAATATCTTGAAAAAACCGTAATTGTAAATGAGCAAGCTACTGAAAATATTAAAGAGACTATTCTACCAAACTGCGAAAGTGAAGATTTAAAAGATAAGCTAATTGCAGAATTAAAAAGCTATCAGATGGTTATAAGCATTTATGGAATGAAAAGTGATGAAGAGTTTTTTGCTGAGGCTTTCTCGAAGTGGTCGACGACACCATATGAAATGCGCAATATTAGTTGATTAGTTTTAAACGAATTTTTTACAAAATTTTTACCAAATTTTTTGAATAAAATTGGGGGCGACTATCTCACTAATTTTGATGAAATTCAAGAAACTTTAAATGAATATAAACCGCAATACTTTTATAATACCGATTCACAAAACGTTTCAACGCCAGAAGTTATTCTAGATTATCCAGGAGATTTTGGTTATTCCAACTATAATTATACTTATTCGTTTTTTAAAAATTTTGCAGAAAATGAAATTAATAATTCAATTGAAAAATGCGATTTATCATTGAATTATGCAGATAAAATAGCGAACCTCACTAATAAATGAAACAACGATTCAATAACAACCATTTCCAAAGCTCAAAAAGATGGTTTTGAAGATTTTTATCAAACCAATCCAACTTACCAAAATTTTGAAGAACTAGATCAAAAATTAAAAAAAGCATCAAAAATCAGCAATATTTATTCAGAAGTTGAAAGTGGCATCGAATTAAAAGATACAACAAATCAAGTTGCTCAAATGCTGGGTTGAAATGAAAGTGAAAAGACTA
The DNA here is from genome assembly GCF_000565215.1 of Spiroplasma sabaudiense Ar-1343. NCBI lineage: Bacteria > Bacillati > Mycoplasmatota > Mollicutes > Entomoplasmatales > Spiroplasmataceae > Spiroplasma > Spiroplasma sabaudiense. The sequence goes on from NZ_CP006934.1 coordinate 342,834, forward strand.
AACTTGAAAATAATTTTTTAAAACTTTTTAACATAATGGGAAAATTACTTGGAAGTGAATTAAATGCAAGTAAGTTGCTAACAAATATTATTGTTTCAAATGATTTGAGCATTGTTAAACCTGCTAACGAAAACGTTATCGCCTACACTGGGGGGACTTATTCTCCAGAATTAAAATCAATAGTTAGCACCAATCAAGTCTATAGTATGAAAACTTTTAAAATGCCAGTTGAAAGCAATGGCAATTTACAACAGTATAGCTCAATGTTTTGGTCAACGCCTGAAAAATTTGCTGTCATTTTCCATGAAACAGGCCATGCTCTAGACAATTTTGCTGGAACGACTAAACCAATTCGTCTTTGAAAAAGTACAATGCAAAAAGGTGTTAATCCCAAAGATATTTATTCAGGAAGTAATATTTTGTTTAATAGCGGGTTTAAAAACTCTCCAAATTCTATATTAATTGTAGTAATTGCCATTCCGTCAATTATATTTATAATTGGTTCGCCTTTAATTTTAATGTTTATTTTTTTAAAAAAAGGAAAGTCTAAAAAATAATGAGTAACAAAATAATTCAAATCAATAAAAATCAAATTGAAAAAATTTCCTTTTTTAAAGATCCATGATATTTGTTTTCGGTTTTTTCAAAGAATGAAATTATAATAAAATTTTTACATTGAGATTTAGAATCTGGGATCAGTCAGCTTATTGAAATGTGCAAAAAAAATTTGCAGACCCTTGAAATAATGATGAGTTTAGAATTTCAGCATTTTATTATTAAGGAATTTAGTGTGTTGCAATTAGACCAAGCTTATCTAAAAATGAAAGAGAAAATTTTTTTTGATGAGAAAAAAAATTTTACAAAAATTTTTACAATCGAGAGTCCTTTTTGAATCGATGCAGTAGTGAATTTACTTAAAATAAAACCAATCATATTTAAAGAAAAAAAATTTATTTTAGAAATTAATCAAGTTGCAAACTTGGATGTCATAAATTTTTGAACCAAAATAAAAACTTCGGCGATTAAAAAAAATATTGAAAATAAAAAATAATTTCTATCTAGAAATTATTTTTATTTATTTTAAGTACATCTGAAATCTTGATATTCCAAAATTTTATTGTTCCTTTTGCTAAACAAAAAGCGGCATAACCATCTCTAAAATAACTACTCAATTTTTGCGGCGGAAAATTAGTATAAGTAGCCAAGACTTCGCCATTCTTATTACAGATTGCAATATCAATAGGAAACCTAAATCCAAAAGTTGTAAAGCCCTTAATGTTTTTAAAAACAAAAGCCTCCTCATTATTGATTCTTTGTTGAGTGTAAAAAGAGTTAAAACGGTCTGAAAAATTATTTATGAACCTAGCTTCTAAATTCATATCAACCTCATTGCATGTTAAAAAATATGAATCCGCTTCCACTCTAGGCACTCTTTTTGATAGTGACCTGGTTTTTTTGCTAGCAAATAGGACTTTAAGGGCATCTGTAAACTTCACAATTTTCACTCCAATTTAATTTATTATACAAAAAAAACGGTATAATTACCATATAAGAAATGAGGATGAAAGATGAAACCAAAAATTGCTGTATTTCTTGCTTCTGGTTTTGAAGAAATTGAAGCCGTAAGCACAATTGATGTTTTGAGAAGAGCTGATTTTGAAGTAAACGCCATCGCAATTGGTGGTGATTTGATGGTCGAAGGAAGCCACAAGATAACAATTAAGGCAGATTTGTTATTTGATAAAGTTGATTTTAAAGATTATGACTGTTTAATCTTGCCCGGCGGTCAACCCGGAACTGACAATTTAATGGAGTTCAGTCCACTCAGAGAATTATTATTGAATCATGCAAAACAAAATAAAACAATTGCGGCAATTTGTGCAGCGCCACAAATTCTTGGTATGATTGGTCTAGCGGACGGAAAGGAAATAACTCATTATCCAGGATCTGATAAATATTTAGAAAAAGCCATTCTAAAACCACACATGGCATCAATTGAAGATGGTAAAATTATTACAGGTAGTTCTGCTGGAGCCGCTTTAAAGTTTGCTCTACAAATTATTGATCATTTTACTGACACACAAAATATGCTAAGAATACACGACTTGCTAGTTATGAATTATTAAAATCCTTTGGGATTTTTTTGCTTTTTTAGATAAAACTTCCGAAATATAAGCGGAGGGAGTTTTAATTTGTACCCATTTGTTCATCAGCAAACACAAACAGATTGTGGTTTTGCTGTAATTTCGATGCTTGTTGAATATTTTCAAAAGTCTAAACTATCAATTGATTATTTAAAATTTTTGTTTAATGCCGATGAAAACTACTTAAGTATTCAAAAAATCGAAGGATTTTTCAATTACTTTGAAATTGAATCAAAATCTTACCACTGCGGTATAAATGATTTAATATTATCCCTCAAAACAGGTCCAGTAGTTGCCCTAATTACAAATTCAAAAAGTGAAAATCATTTTATTGTTATTTATAAACTATTAGGATCAAATTTAGTAATTGCCGATCCCAACGAAGGACGCTTAAGAAAAATTTCGCTAATAAATTTTGAAAATTCATTTTTAAACGTCATTATAAAATTGAAAAAAAGAAAAACTTGAAAAAAGCCCAAAACAAATTTTGTAAATAATTTTAAAATATTAAAAGGTCATTGATTTTTTATTCTATTTTTATCATTATTTAGTTTAGTTTTAGATTTAAGTATAATTGTGAGTAACACATTTTTAAAAAACTTTTTCGATAAAATTTCAACATATAGTGGCAATGATATGATTTCTTTTTTTGGTGGCTATATAATAATTTTTCTAAGCTATTTATTTTTATCTTTTTGGCAAACTGTTTTGCTAAGAAATATATTTCAAAAAATTACTATTTATGAAAATCAACGTTTTTTAAAACTTTTTTTAAGTATTGATTATGAAACTTTTACTAGTATAAATCCGACAAACTGGTATTTAAAATTTAATCAAATTAATCGACAAATAGAAATTGTTGTAATAAGATTTTTTACCTACATTAATAATTTTATTATAATGGTTATTAGTTTAATTTTGTTATTTGGCATTTCTGATTTTTTATTTATTTTTGTTTTAATAGAAAATATTATAATTTTAATTATTTCTCGAACCTACCAGATCTTTAAACAAAGCAATAGTTATTCAATAAAAAATTCAGAGTTACTATATCAGCGCAATATCAAAGAATCAATTGAAGGTTTCTTAACAATAAAAACAAATAACGTTAAAGAAAAAATAAGCAAAAATGTATATGAAACTTTTATAGAAAACGTTAAGCAAACAAAAAAAACGACATCACTATCAATCAATTTTGAGTCATTAGAGTATTTGGTATCAAAAATTTTTTATATTGTCATTTTTTATATTGCAGCGATTAAAATTTCATCTAACGAAATTACTGTCAATAATTTAATCTATTATTCTGTATTAGCCTTTCAAATAAACAAATTTTTTAGCTGCTTGCAGCCGGCATTTGGAGATTTGTGTGATCTAAAAATAATTCACGAGAGTTTAAGTATCTTAAAAACTAAAGAAATGGAAAAAATAAGCAATTCAAATTTTTCAAGTTGCAAAATTGAAAATATTTCAGTTAATGATGTCACAAAGTTTATTAAGGGAAATTTAAGTTTAAAAAATAAAACATTATTTTTTAATCACCATTCTTTGCTGAAGGGTGCTAATGCTTCGGGTAAGACAACACTACTATTGTTAATTTCTGGAATCTACAACAATTTTGTTGGAGATATAAAGTTAAATAATATAGATATTAAAAATTATGAATTAGCAAAAAAAATTAGATATTTAGGGACAAACTGCTATTTATTTACTGAAACTATTTTAGAACTATGAAATAATACTTGAATAAATGACAATTCACTTTCAAGTGAATTGTCTGAAATAACTGATATTATAATCGAAAGTAAAATAAATCCAAGTTTAACTATTGAAAATAATGGATCCAATTTAAGTAGTGGTCAGAAGCAAATAGTTAACTTCATCGGTATTCTAAAAACTGATTTTGATGTTTATTTATTAGATGAATGTCTTAGTAATATTGATGAAAATATCAAAAAAAGACTACTTAAATTATTCCTAAAAATTCATAAAGACAAGGTTATTATCTATTGCGATCACGACACTTCAATTGAGCATCTTTTTAGCAACTTGGTGGTTATTTAATAATGAAAAATCATCTAATTGTTATTTTCATGTGATTTTGAATTATTTTTACAATACTAATTTTAAATTTTTTAGAAATTCCAATAATAGATAACACAATAGTAAGCGAATTTTCAAATGAAAATATTGAAGCAAATTTGTTATTTTCTGTAAAAAAAAGCAAATTTAAACCATTATTTTTTTATTTTTTCAATGAAAAAAAGCAAAAAATAGTTTTCAAAAAATTTAATCAATTTTCTGAAAATAGTTATCTAGTTGAAAACTTTGAATTTATTCAAATTCCAAAAAATTTTCAAGGGTTTGTTAATTATGGTACAGAAACAATCTTAAACTATTTTTTAAATTCAATTTTTTAAATGTATAATAATAGAGGTGATATAAGTGCAGAATTTAAGTTTTAGCAATTCAACATCTTTAGATTTGTTGGAATTTCAATTTTTGTATGAGGAAATTTATGCCGCGGCAATAAACACTCTATCAATAAAAAAGCCTGTTTTACTTAGTGTTAATTTTATTGATAAAGATGAGGCCTTAAATCTAAATTCATATTTTAGGAGTAAAAATTATGTTCCTGATGTTTTGTCATTTCCGGCTGAACTAAGCGATTTTAGCAGTATTTTAAGCGAAGATGAAATTTCAGAAATTGGAGATATTTTTATTTGCTATGATGAAGCTTTGAATAAATCAAAAAGATATCAACACTCAATAAGAGAAGAAATGGCTTTTCTCTTTGTACACGGATTTTTACATCTCTTAGGCTATGACCATGAAAAATCTTCACTTGATGAAAAAGTTATGTTTGAACTACAAGATTCAATTCTTTTAAAGATCGGAATTTCATATAATATTGTTTTTGATGAATTAGATTATTTAAGAGGTTAGTTAAATGAAAAATAGGAAAAATAAAAAAAGAGCCAATATTGGAACTGTTGTTAGAAATAAATTTGCAAATGCAGCTAGAGGAATCAAAGTAGTATTAAAGGAAGAATCGACACTAATTTTTTACCTCATTTCAATAATTTTGGTAATCGGCTTATCTATATGATTAAAAATTGACTATGTTAAATGATCAATTCTCTTACTCACGATCGGAGTAGTTTTGGGCTTTGAATTTGTTAACACTTCAATCGAAAATCTAGTAGATTTGCTATCATTTGAATATAATATTAAGGCTAAAAAAATTAAGGATATTGGTGCTGCAGCTAGCATTATTAATGCAATTATTTCGTTTGTAATCGGCTTTCTAATTCTACTTCCGCCACTAATAGATCAGATAAATAAATATTTATCATAGGAGAAATATGAAAAAAGAAATCATTTTTGAAAAATTAAAATTATTATTAAAAAACGCCTATGTACCTTATTCAAAATTTCCGGTATCTTGTATTGTTTTTTTAAAGGATGGGACCGAAGTTAGAGGGGTCAATGTCGAAAATGCCGCATTTCCTTCAGGTATATGTGCAGAAAGGGTTGCTTTGCCTCAAGTTTTTGCAATGGGGTATAATAAAAATGACATTGAAAGTTTAGCGATAATGACATCTTCTAAAGGCTTTGGTTCTCCTTGTGGAATGTGTCGACAATTTATGTCAGAGTTATTTGACAAAAATGTAGATATTGAAATGTTTAACATCGATAAATATCTAGGAAAATTTACAATTGATGATTTTCTACCTTATCAATTTTCTTCAAAAGAACTTAAGTAAAAAATAAAGGAGATTAAAATGGGATTTTCAAATCAAACAATTGTGACAGATTTACTATCAGCCATTGGATTTATCATCCTTATTTTGGGTCCTTTTTTATATTTGATTGGTTATAATAAATTTTTTAGTAGAAATTTATTTAATTCAGAAGATGGCAAGAAAATATTTGAAAAATTAAAATATGACTTAAAAGTTGACAAAATTGAAAATATAAACAAAAATCGATTTTACAGAGATTTGGATTATGCTCTAACTATTTTTAAGAATTCAATGGAATATAATAAAAGAGATTTAATTTTTTATTTTAATGAAAGAAAAGCTTCCAAGATGCTAAAGTCAACTTTATCAAAAATGGCCTGACTTAGTTTTCTTGTTTGGGCAATATTTTTCACCGTTTCATTTTCCAGTTCAGGTTTAGATATAATTTTTTTTATCTTCAATGGGTTAGAGCGCAATTCGAGCGCAAACGGATATAGTTCAATAGTATTTCTTTTTATAATAATAGTAATATTTAATTCAATTATTTTTACAGCTAAATTATATTTTTTTCAGAAGAAAATTAATTTGGAGATAAAAAAAATTAATCCTAACAAGATAGAAAAGCTAAAAAGCAACTTTGTATACGTTTATGCCGGGGAAATAGGATTATATATAATGGCACTAACATTTATTTTTATTAATTCTTTTTTTTAATATGAGCATTTAAGGAGAAAATATGAGCCAAGAGTTTAATAAAAAATATAAAAATTTTAGTAATATTTTAAGTCCGGTAGGGACAATGTTCACAAAGAGGTATCTAAAAAACAGAAGTGTGAAAATAGCTTCTGAGGGAGACTTTGTAAATAGAGTTCAAATATGTGTACCGACATTTTTCACAATAATAGTTTGCAGTCTTTTATTTATATTAGCTACTTATTATAAAATATCCCTAGCTCTTGAAATAAAAAATATTAATATAGACCAAGATTCTAAAAGTTATATATCTTATCAGATTAAACTTTTAAATGCATTTTTAGGAGTTATTGGATTCAACTTAATGTTTAGTCTAACAATTATGATTTTCTATTTAAATGTGTCTTTAGGTAAGAGCATAAAATACTTTACTATATTTTATAATGTAGTATTTGTTTTTCAAATATTGATAATTTCAAATATAGCTTTTGTCCTTGATTTTTTTGGATTACTTACTGACATATCCTCTATAAAATTATGAAGTGATTTTTTAGTTGAGGGTTGAATTTGGATAGTTGTCATTGGAATTGCGGTTTTTACATTCACACTTTACGGTAAAATTTTTAGTCACATTAATGGATTGAACCGAGAGTGATTAAAGATAAGCATGCTTAAAAAAACTGGCAGTAGAGAAAACGCTTTTATTTTCAAGTTTTGAATCCACCCAAATGAAAATAGAGCAAGAAAGTTAATGATTATTTCAGGAAGTATGTCTATGGTTATGGCTTCGGCACTACATTTAATTAGTGTTTTCATGAAAGTAAATATTAATGAAATGAAGTATTTCTTACTTTTTTTAGGAATTATTGTGATATTTGCCTCTTTTATAATCCCGTATAATAATTTTTCAATTTATTATTTTGGAGCAATTTTATTAGTTTTTACCGGATTGGTAATATATTCATTAGTTATAATTCAAAAAAAATCATTCTTGAATGGAATGCAGTATTTGTATGTCTACTTTTTTAATATCATTATTTGAATAACTTGTTTGTTTTCAAATATAAATATTTGAATTGCAGTATTGAATAAGGTCAAAATTTATGCCGTAGTAGTTAAACCTTTTGAATCAGACGAAGATTTTAAGGAAGGTGTCAAAAATTTAACCAGTCCAAAATTAGAAAATTCAGTATAGGAGAATTTTATGGAAAAAATTAAATCAGGTTTTGTCTCAATTGTTGGGAGACCAAATGTTGGAAAATCTACTTTTTTAAACTCAGTTTTAAAAAGAAAAATTTCAATCGTTACAAACAAAGCACAAACAACAAGAAATAATATTGTCGGAGTGTTGAATAGTAAAAATGAATACCAAATTGTTTTTGTAGACACGCCAGGAATACACGATCACAAACACGAACTAGGAAAATACATGAATAAATCTGCACTCTACGCTACCAAGGGGGCTGATGTAATATTGTTTATGGCCCCTGCAAATGAATTTATTGGTGAAAATGATAACTTTATTTTGCGGGCAATTAAAGAGCGTGAAGCTGATATATTTCTTATTATTAGCAAATCTGATACTGTCAATAATGAAAAATTATTATCAAAAATTGATGAGTGAAAAAAAATTTATGATGGATTTAAAGAAATCATCCCAATTTCTTCTATAAATAACAATAATTTGGACTTACTAATTTCAAAAATAGTTGACAAACTTCCAATTACAGGTATTGAATATTATCCAAATGATGTCTTTACAAATCAACCAGAGAGATTTATAGTTCGCGAAACAATTAGAGAAGAAATATTAATTCAAACGGAAGAAGAGATCCCACATAGCGTTGCTATTTTGATTGAACAGTTTCATGAAAAAAGTTCTATTATCAAAATTATGGCATCGATAGTTGTTGAGAGAGACAGTCAAAAAGGTATTATTATTGGAAAGCAAGGTTCAAAGATAAAATCAATTGGAACAGCCGCGAGACTTAAGCTGCGTTCAATTTTTGGTAAGGATTTTCACCTTGAACTTTTCGTAAAAGTTGAAAAAAAATGGCGTAGTTCGCCTAGTTTAATTAAAAAATTAGGATATGACAAGGATAGTTATTAATGGCCACAAAAAATATTAATGGAATTGTTTTAGGTGACTATCCAATCGGTGATGATGGAAAAATTATTATAGTTTTTTCTATTGAATACGGTAAAATTGCATTAAAAGCTTTAGGAGTAAATAAAATAATTTCAAAGAATAAATTTAGTACCCAAACTTTTTCACAAAGTAATTTTGAAATTTTCAAATCAAATTTTCCAGATAGACTAAGTAAATTGAAAACAGGCGAGCTGTTAAAATCTAATATAAAAATTTCAAGAAATTATCAAAATTATTTGTATGCAAGCTCAATTTCACAGATAATTGATAAAGCATTTGATTTTGGAATTAAAAATGTTCAGGCTTTTAAAATGATAGAACATTGCATAAATAGTCTAAGTGATGATTTGCACCCGCTGCATTATTTTTCACTTTTTATGTTTTATTCGCTGGATTGGTTTGGCGCAAGATGAAATCTGAATCAATGTGGAGTTTGCAATAAAAAGTCTGACTTTATGATGGATTTTGATTATACTAAATATTCATTAATTTGTAGAAAATGCAAATCAAATGATACATTATTTGTTAAAACCACTTTCTTAAAATTAATATTACAACTAAATAATTCTAACTATTTTGATATAAAGAATATAGAAGATTTACAAATTAAGGATATAATTTTTTTAAGTGTAATTTTAATGGAATATATAAATTCAGAAATTGGAATATTTATTACAGGAATTGAAATAATTAAAAATCAAAATGTTTTTCAAAATCTTAATTTTTTATAATAAACTTATATAGTGTTGACAAAACTCCTTATTAATAAGAAAATAATAATCAATGTGTATAGATGTCAATTTATAGTTAAAGGAGCAAAAAATGGTTACAAGCATGGAAAAATTAATAAATCACTTAAAAACCCAGGGTTTTATTTTCCAAGGCTCTGAGATTTATGGGGGTTTAGCAAATAGTTGGGATTACGGTCCGCTTGGGGCTGAATTAAAGCAAAAAGTTAAAGATTTATGATGAAATTATTTTATAAGAAAAAACCATTATAACTTAGGATTAGATAGCTCAATTATTATGAATACTGAGGTCTGGAAAAATTCAGGTCATTTAGGTAATTTTAATGACCCTTTAATCGACTGCAAAAAATGTAAATCTCGCTTTAGAGCAGATAAAATAATTGAAGAAAAATTCCCAGATTTTAACTCAGGAAAATTAACAAATGCTCAATTAGAAGATTTTATAAATAAAAACAAGATTATTTGCCCCAAATGTGGTTCGTTAGATTACACCTCAATTAGAAATTTTGAATTAATGTTTAAAACCAATCAAGGAGTAATTCAAGATGATTCAAGTGCGGTTTATTTAAGACCAGAAACTGCTCAAGGAATTTTTATAAATTTTAAGAATGTACAAAGAAGTTTGCGCAAAAAATTACCTTTTGGAATAGGTCAAATTGGAAAATCATTTAGAAATGAAATTACTCCGGGAAATTTTATATTTAGGACGAGAGAATTCGAGCAAATGGAATTAGAGTTTTTCTTTGATCCTGATGATAAATTTGACTGATTTAATTATTGAATTGAAGAAGTTGAGAATTTCCTAACCAAAGTTCTGGGTTTTAAATCAGAAAGTTATTCTAAACGGGTTCACGAAAAAGAAGAATTGGCTCACTATTCAAAAGCGACAACAGATTTTGAATATAATTTCATTTTTGGAAGAGGGGAACTTTGGGGAGTTGCCCATCGAGGGGATTTTGATTTAAAATCTCACTCAGAAGGAAGCAAACATGATTTAACTTATCTTGATCCGTTGACAAATAAGAAAATTACTCCAAATGTTATTGAACCAAGTGTTGGGCTAGAGCGACTAATTTTGGCTATTTTAACAGAAAGTTATTGTGAAGAGGATATTGAAAACGGCACTAGAACTGTTCTAAAATTACCAAAAAAAATAGCCCCTTTTCAATTATGTGTTTTGCCACTTCAAAAACAGCAAAATGATCAAGCATTTAATCTTTATACTGAATTATTAAAAGATTTTGATGTCATTTATGATGAAACTGGAAATATTGGAAAGCGCTATCGAAGACAGGATGCAATTGGAACACCACTTTGCGTAACAATTGACTTTGAAACAGAAAATGATAATTGCGTAACCATTAGAGAACGTGACTCAATGAATCAGAAAAGAGTTAATTTATCAGATTTAAAAGAAAATTTAAAAAAAGAATTTTTTTAAGGAGGTTTTAAATTTGGATAAAGTTTCTCAAGAAAACATTAATAATTTAATTGAAAAAACCGATATCGTTGCTGTGATATCTGAGTATATCAAGGTTCAAAAAAAGGGTCAAAATTATCAGGCCGTTTGCCCATTCCATAAAGACAATAATCCTTCACTTGTAATAAGTCCTGTTAAAAAATTTTATAAGTGTTTTTCATGTAATGAGTCTGGAAATGCATTAAATTTTGTTAAAAACTTTGAAAATATAAGTTTTATTGAAGCTTTTGTGAAGTTGTCAAGAAAAGCAGGGGATAATGTTGATTTTTTGAGTAATTATAAAACCAAACCCCGATATTCGGATGATGAGCTAAGATTATTTGAGATAAATTATCAAGCAAGTAAATTTTTTTGTGCTATCTTAAATAATGAGGTAGCAAGTGACGCAAAAAGTTATTTATTAAAAAGAGGAATTACCGAAAAGGATCAAATTGATTGAGAAATTGGCTTTTCTTATAAAGAAGCTAATCTGTTAAGTCATTTAAAACAGCTAGGATATAGCCAACAAGATGCAATAAATGCTGGTATCGCAAAAGTTTATGGTACTTCGGTTATGGAAACGTTTGTAAACAGAATCATATTTCCTATTAAAAATGAAGATAATTTTATTATTGGCTTTTCTGGAAGATCAATTAACGAAAACTCTTCACCAAAGTATTTAAATACATCAGAAACTACTATTTTTAAAAAATCAGAATTAGCATTTAATATAAACAACTCAAAACAGGCAATTAAAAAAAATGATGAAATAATAATTTTAGAGGGCTTTATGGATTCAATCAGTCTATCAAAAATCGGAATTGAAAACAATGTTGCAATAATGGGAACAGCCTTAAGTAAGTTTCATATTAATTTATTTTCAAAATTTACGAAAAATTTTATCTTATTTCTAGATGGAGATGATCCAGGTGTTAACGCTTCATTGAAAGCTTCACATCAATTATTAAGCCAGAATTTAAATGTTAAGTTAGTTTTAAATGATTCAAAAGCTGATCCAGATGAATTGATTAAGAAAAATGGCGAAACTTTTGTTAAAAAAATGATAGAAAATTCCCTACATCCAATTGATTTTGCGATTGAATATTTTTTCAAAAAATTTGATGTTCAAAAACAGGACCAGTTTGAACTTTATATTGAAAATGTTAAAAAAACTTTTTCTTTTATAAAGGGCGAACTATTTCAAAATATTGCTTTGCAAAAAATAAGCAATAAAATAAATATTCCAATCGAAAATTTAAAAAACACTTTTGGAATCAAAACTGTCAATAACTATAATGTTGAACCTAAAATAATTAAATCAAATCAAAAAATAAATTACAATGACTTAATTAGGTATAAATTTGCAGAAGAATCAATAATATTTTATTTAATACATAACGGTGATAGATTAGAATATTTAGAAGAAAATGCCGACAAGATAAATACTATTCAGCATAAAAAATTAATGATGGAGATAATTGAATTATATAAGCAAAATCTTATTTCAAAATCAAAACCAGAAGAAATAAAAAAAATTTTGTTGGATAAAAAATCAAAATATATACCAGAATTGGATAATATAATCGCAGAAACAAATTATGTATTTTTAAAAAGCCTCTCTACTGGGGATGGTTTAGAAGACTCATTTTCAATTCTAAAATCAAGGAAATTAGAAGAAGAAAACCGGGAGTTTTTTAAACTAATGTCAGAAGCGAGCAACTTTGAGTTAAAAACAAACTTCAATGAGGTTATTGAAAAAAACTTCGCAGAAGTAATAAAATTAAGAAAGAAAAGAGAAAAAAAATAAATGGCATTAAATGTAAAGACAGTTGAAACATTTGAGGATTTTAAAAATTACTTATTTAGGTATTTAGAAAAAAACGATAACGAAATTTCACAAGAAGAAATAATTGAAGTGATATCAAAAAAATTTATTGATATTGAAGAAGAAGAAATTGAATTGCTAATGAAAGATTTAGCTGATTTGAATGTTGTTTTCACCGATGAAGAAATTGATGAAGATGAGTTAGAAGAAGCATTAAATAGCGAAGATGAAAATGATGATGGAAAAGATTTAGAGTCAGAGTTTAAAGAACGTAGCAAAAAACAAAAAGAGTTGAAGAAGACAGCGGGTTTGACAACAAGTGTTAAATATCGAGTTGGTGGAATTAGCAATGAAACAAAAATACAAGATATTATTAAGGCCTACTTTAATCAAATCGGATCATCAAAAATTTTGACAAAAGATGAAGAAGTTTTTTATGCCAAAATGTTGGAAAGCGATGACGAAGAGGAAGTAACTGCAGGAAGAAACAAATTAATCACTTCTAATTTAAAATTAGTAATTTCTGTTGCTCGTAAACATTTAAATCGCGGACTAGACTTTGCTGATTTAATTGAAGAGGGCAACATCGGTTTAATGAAGGCTGTTGATAAATTTGATTATAAAAAAGGATTTAAATTTTCAACTTATGCAACTTGATGAATCCGTCAGGCTATTACTCGTGCAATAGCCGATCAGGCAAGAACAATTAGAATTCCAGTCCACATGGTTGAAACAATAAACAAACTAACTAGAATCGAAAGACAACTAACCCAAGAATTTGGTAGAGAACCGACTTCTAAGGAAATAGCTGAAAAATACGGAAATGGTATTACTGCTGCTAAAGTAATTGAAATTAAAAAGCTTTCAATTGAGCCAGTTAGTTTAGAGAAACCTTTTGGAGACGAAGATGATACACACTTTGGTGATTTTGTTGAAGATAAGGATATTGCTTCTCCAGATGAATATGCGGAAAAAGAATCTTTGAGAGAAGTTATTGATGAGGTATTTTTAGAAATTTTAGCGCCCCGAGAAGAGAAGGTCGTTCGTATGCGTTTTGGAATTTTACCAACAAAACTTAGAACATTAATTAGATTAGCAGAAGATTGCGATGACGAAAGCGTAGAGGATTTAAAAGCGGCAGTCATTGGTTTAGACATACACTATGATACCCCGATTGAAAAAGTTCAAACCTACCGCAATGAGATGATTCAAAGTCATTTATCAAAATATGATTCTCCCAAAACCTTAGAAGAAGTTGGTAAAGAATTAAAAGTAACAAGAGAAAGAATCCGTCAAATAGAAGCCAAAACTATTCGAAAATTTAAACCAACTGCGGCAAATCCAAGATCAAAAGTACTTAGAGATTTTTTCAAGGGTTAAAATGAAATTTTTAACACCAAGATTAATAACAGTTGCTAGTTTGATCAATGATGATGATGACATCATTGCGGATATAGGAACCGATCACGCCTACTTGCCAATTTATTTAGCAAAGGGACATAAAGTCGAATATGTATATGCAAGTGACATAAATAAAAAACCCTTTGAGACTGCCTTGCAAAATGTTAAAAATTTTGGGGTAAATAATATGATTGAGGTAATTCATGGACCTGGAATTTCTTGAATAAAAGAACGCAGCAACCTGCAAATAGATTGTTGTGTAATCTCTGGAATGGGAAGTACTACAATTTTAGATATTCTAAAAGAAGACAATACAAAAATTAATTCCTATATTTTTTCTTCCAATACAAACGTTTTACCAATTCGTAGTTGAGTTAGAATGAACAAATATTTTATAGAGTCAGAAGTTCTTGTTGAAGATAATGATATTATCTATGAAATAATAAAGGTAAATAAATTTGCTGGCAAAAAAATTAGATCTTTAAGAGAGGAGTACTTCGGACCTTTATTAATTAAAAATCGAAATAAATTGTTTATAGAAAAATGAGCAACAGAAGAAGAAAAATTAAATAAAATTTTAGTAAAGTTACCTAAAAATGATTCAAAAATAAAAAAAATAAAAAAAGAATTAAAAATGATAAAAAAGCATACAAATAAAGAAATGAGAAAATAAATGAAAACAGCTAAAATTATAAATTTTTTAAATGAAAAATTTAGCCCTAGTTTGGCAGCTGAATGAGATGCTTCTGGTTTTCAAATACAAGAAACATTTAGTACAGTTTCGAATGAAGAAATTACTAAGTTAATGATTTGCTTAGATTTGACAAAAGAAGCACTAGATTTTGCGATTGAAAATGATATCAAATTTATTATTTCTCGTCATCCCTTCATATTTAAAAGCATTGATGAAGAAATGGAAAATCCTGAAAAAAACGAATGTACGCTAGAATTGTTGAAAATGAAATGCAAATTTATACAATTCACACAAATTATGATGCATCAAAAGAGCAATCTCTCAAGAATCTAATTGAACAACAATTTGATATTTCAGAAATAAAAAGGGTTGGGGAAACAGGCGAGGGATTTCATTTTATTTTGCAAAACCCGATTATCTTAAAAAATCTTTTAGACCAATTGAAAATAGTTTTTAATGTCAGAGATTTAAGAATAACAAAAAATAGTGACATTAATAGGAAAACAATAGATTTTTATATTTGCACCGGGGCTGGAAGTTCTGTAATGTTTTACGAAAAAATGGAAAATAAAGTTTTCATTACTGGTGAGGGAAAGTGAAACGAAGTAATTTATGCTCAAGACAATAATAATGATTTAATATTGCTGGGTCACTATATGGAAAATTATTTTGTTAAAGATATTTTTAGCAAGCTCCAAGATGAATTTAGCAAAGAAGTTGAAATTATTGAATTTAATATTGGTAATGCTTGAAAAAAATATTAAAATTCTTCTAGAAACTTAATAACGCTCAATTGTAATATGCTTGGGGTGCTTGCCCCAGCTGTTACAGCAACACTTTTATATTTTTTAAGGATATCTTTATTGATATCCTCTTTACTTTGTATAAGAATTGCATCAATTCCAATAGTTTTAGCAATTTCTACTAATTTATTACTATTGTTGCTACTTTTATCCCC